>CAYQYG010000074.1:0-25728 GCA_964421485.1 uncultured Polyangiaceae bacterium
GATAAAGTGCCGTTTTTCGCGGATTCAAAGAACATCAAAAAGATTCCGTTAAGCGCCGAGTTCCCGAAGGGCAGGAGCGCCGTCGCGACCTCCTCCATGCTCGCCTGCCGGTCATCGCGGTTCATGGACAGCGCGCGCATCACGACCTGGCAGACCTCGGCCGGCGCGTCGGGCCTGAGCCGCGCGAGGTTCGTCGGCGGCCCCGAGCAGAGCGCGTACACGAGGTCGCCGATCGTGTCCGCCTCGAAGGGCTTGCGCCCCGAGAGCGCCTCGTAGAGCACGACCCCGAGCGCGTAGATGTCCGCCCGCGCGTCGACCGCCGACGAGTTCCGGAGCTGCTCCAGGCTCATGTAATACGGCGTCCCCACCGTCGATCCGGTGCGCGTCAGCGAGCTGTGCGGGATCGGCCCGTCGACCGAGATCTTCACGACGCCGAAGTCGAGCACCTTCACGTCGTACTGCCCGGGCCACGGGCTCGCCGCGAGGATCAGGTTCTCGGGCTTGAGGTCGCGGTGGATGATCCCGTGCCCGTGCGCCTCGGCCAGGCACTCGCAGACCTGCAGCGCGATGTTCACCGTGAGCTCGACCGGGAGCTGCCCTGCCTCCTCGAGCAGCGCGCGCAGGCTCTGCCCTTCGAGCAGCTCCATCACGAGGTACGGCCCCGCCGCGACGCCCGTCCCCGTCCCCATGTCGGTGATCTTCACCGCGTGGGGGTTCTTCATCAGGCTCGTGGCCTTGGCCTCCTGCTCGAGCCGCGCGTACCCTGCCTCGTCGAGCAGCGTCTTCATCGCGAGCCGCCGCCCGGTCCGCGCGTGCTCGACCTCGTGGACGAGCCCCGCGCCGCCCTGCCCGATGAACCGGACGACCTTGTACCGGCCGTCGATCACGGTCCCTGCTGGGTACCCGCGCGGCGCCGCGTCCTGGCTGAGCTTGACCATTGGGCTAGTGGGAGAGTGCGCCTCCGCGGCGCGGCTGAGGTTCGGGGCGGAGGGCGCGCCGCGGGGAGCGCGACCCGGAGCCAGCCTGAGCGCCCTGCGCGCGGGCGCCGGCTGCTGCCGGAGGAGCCGCCTCCGCCGCGCAGCATAGACCAAGCCCGGCCCGCTTGACGATGGGCACCCGCGGGGGCGCGCCCCGAGCGGCGCCGGCGCCTTGCCTCGCCCTGCCCGCGCGCGGGCCCCCCTTCGCTTGAATGCGCCGGGCCTTGGCACTACGGTGCGCCCCCATGGCGGCGACCGAGGACCAGGCAACGCCGAAGGCCGCCGGATCGCCGGCCCGGCGCGACCACGCGGCCGGCCGCGGCGGGGCCGGCTCCATCGGCTTCATGATCCTGCTCGCCCTCGCCGCCGCGGCGATCCTCGGAGAGATCCACTTCGTCGCCTACGTCGTCCCGACCGAGGCCACGATGGGGATCGTCCAGAAGATCTTTTACTTCCACGTCCCCGCCGCCTACGGGATGTACCTTGGCGCGGCCGCCTGCTTCATCGGCTCCGCCGGCTACCTCGCGCGCGGCACCAAGGTCTGGGACTCGATCGCCAAGTCCGGCGCCGAGGTCGCGGTGGCGATGGGCCTCATGGTCCTCATCACCGGCCCGCTCTGGGCCGCCAAGGCGTGGGGCGTCTACTGGACCTGGGATCCGCGCCTCACCACGTCGATGCTCAGCGTGCTCATCTACGTGGCGTACGTCGTCCTCCGCGCCTTCACCGGCGACGGCGACTCGGAGCGCAAGTTCGCGGCCGCGCTCGGCGTGCTCGGCGCGGCCAACCTGCCGATCATCCACTACTCCGTGCAGAAGTGGGGCGGCAACCACCCCAAGGTGATCACGAGCGGCGGGGGCGGCCTCCAGCACCCTGACATGAGGCTGGGCCTCGCCTTTGGCCTGACCGCGTTCACCCTGCTCGCGGTCGCGCTCATCTGGGCGCGAGTGCGCGTCGACCTCGCCGCGTCGCGGCTGGCCGACCTCGAGCAGGAGGCCCTGGAGCTCGGCATCGGTGAGGATTGACCCCGTGCACATTCCGCTGGACATCCGGGCCTCCGGGTCGCCGTCGCCTGACGGCGGCCTGCCCCTCCAATTCCGGACGCTGCTCGCTGCCCAGGCCGCCCCGGCGTCCTCCGGCACCACCGCCGAGGATCGCTCGCAGACCTTCCGTCCGGTCCAGGGCGGCGGCGAGATGCAGAGCGGCGAGCGGCTGCTCGTCGAGGCTTACGCGGCGATCTGGCTCATCGTCTTCGCGCTCGTCCTGCTCTCGTGGCGCCGGCAGCGCCGGATCGACGCGCGCATCGACGCCCTCGACGCCTCCCTGCAGCGGGCCAGGAAGCGCGACGGCGAGGGGGCCTGATGCCGAACTTCGGGGACATCACCCCCCAGCACATCATCTACATTCCGAGCGTGCTGATGCTTGGGCTCGTCGTCGGCTACATCCTTGGCAGCCGCGCGGTCCGGGCGGAGCTCGAGCGGCGCAAGCGCCGGATGAAGGAGTGAAGAACGTGTTCGATTTCTCGCTGTCCGATGAGCACAAGGCGCTGGTCGAGACCGCCCGGCGGTTCACCAAGGAGCGGATCATCCCCATCGCGGCCGAGTGCGACCAGAAGGCGCACTTCCCGATGGACGTCTTCAAGGAGGCCTGGGAGATCGGCCTCATCAACCCGACCTGCCCCGCCGAGTACGGCGGCGCGGGCATGGGCGAGCTCGAGAACGCCATGATCGCGGAGGAGCTCTCGTACGGCTGCGCGGGCATCCAGACGAGCTTCCTCGCGAACGGCCTCGCCCTCACGCCGATCAAGCTCGGCGGCAACGAGGACCAGAAGAAGAAGTACCTCGGCATGCTCACCGCCGAGCCCGTCATGGCGAGCTACGCGACGAGCGAGCCCGACGCCGGCAGCGACGTCGCCGGCATGAAGACCCGCTTCTCGCGGCACGGCGACGACTACGTGCTGAGCGGCCAGAAGTGCTGGATCACGAACGCCAGCTACGCGCGCTTCTACGTGGTCTTCGCCACGCAGAACCCCGAGCTCCGTCACAAGGGCATCGCCGCGTTCATCGTCGATCGCGACAGCCCTGGCCTCCGGGTCGGCAAGAAGGAGGACAAGCTCGGCCAGCGCGCGAGCGACACCGCGCAGATCTTCCTCGACGACGTCGTCGTCCCGAAGGCGAACCTGCTCGCCCCCGAGGGCGCCGGCTTCAAGCTCGCGATGGAGACGTTCAACCAGACGCGCCCCGACATCGGCGCCGCGTCGACGGGCCTCATGCGCCGCTGCATCGACGAGTGCGTCGCGTACGCGAAGGAGCGCAAGACCTTCGGCCAGCCGATCGCGAACCACCAGCTCATCCAGTGGATGCTCGCCGAGATGGCGATCCGCGCGGAGGGCACGCGCCTGCTCTACCAGAAGGCCGCCTGGAGCCTGGATCAGGGCGTCCGCGATCCGATCGTCTCCGCCTACGCCAAGGCCTACGGCGCTGACAGCGCGATGCAGACCGCGATCGACGCGGTCCAGATCTTCGGCGGCAACGGCTACGTGAAGGAGTACCCCGTCGAGAAGCTGATGCGCGACGCGAAGGTGCTCCAGATCTACGAGGGCACGAGCCAGATCCAGCGCATCGTGATCGCCCGCCGCATGCTGGCGGGCTGACCTGCTCGTCGGGATCGCGCAGGGCTAGGTCACGCGCGGGTGCCAGATCAGCGTGAGCTCCGGGCCGAGCGTCAGCGCGATGCCCTCGGGGGGGATCGCCACGCGGCGCACGCGCTGGCCGCCCTGCCTCGTGCCGTTCGTCGAGCAGAGATCGATCGCGTAGGTCTGCCCTGCGTCGCGCAGGAGCAAGAGGTGCGTCCGCGAGATGTGCGTGCTCAGCACCGCGCGCAGCCCGCGATCGAGGCAGTTGTCCGCGCGGCCGAGCAGGATCCCGTTGTCGAGCGCCGGCTCCGGGAGCTCCACCGCGGCGCTTCGATCGTACGACTGCAGCGTCAGCCGCACGAAGCCTGCCTTCGCCTTCGGCGCGAAGTCCTCGATGTGCGACACCGGCCGCACCGACGTGATGTGCGAGATCTCCCCGCGGCCGAAGCGGTGGCTCGTCGTGACCCCCTCCGCGACCGGCACCCCGAGCACCGGCGATGCGCCCGGCCTCGCGGGCGCGCTCGCGCCGAGGTGGATCGGCCCCGGGCGCTCCCGCTCATCGATCACGCCGCCCGGCGGCGGCTCTGTCACCCCGACGGAGCTCACCTCCAGCGGCTTCACCGACGCGCGCCGCCCCACCGGGATCCCGCCGACCACGTGCTTGCCGATGCGCACGAGCAGCGGGCCGCTCACCACGATCGAGCGGCGCGGCGTATCGTCGTCGACGAAGAACGGGATGGACGTCTGCAGGTCCATCAATCGCAGCCCGAACGAGCCTTCCCCGAGGCTGCAGCAGGTCGCGACCACGTGCCGCACGCAGACGTCGTCGCCGGCGGTGAACCGCACATCGCAGCGCGGGTGCGAGCCGAACACCGCGTACGCGCCCCCCTCGGCGGGCAGGTCCATCCACGCCACGTCTCCCCCGGAGACGCGGAAGAGCCGGTACCCCTCCAGATCGGCCGACGCCGGCGGGTTGAGCGACATCACGGCCTCGGCCGTGGACATCGCGCGCCTCATGCTGGCGACGTCGATCCGCGGTGTCTCCGTCATCGGCCGCGCGCCTCCGTGCCGTGGCGTGTCCGGCTGTGCGGCTCGCCCGCTCGGCCCTCGCCCGGGCGCGTCGACCGCGCCGGCGATCGTGGCGCGCGCGGCGCGCCGCAAGCGGTGGATACCTGGCGAGGCGGGGAGCTCTGCACTCTCATCGGGGCGCCGTCCAATCCTACCGGAGTTTCTCGCTCGAGGCTCTCTTCGCGCTCCCCGACCCGGCGCGAAATGCAGCCGAGGCCCAGATTTACGCCGCCGCCTCATCGACCGCCCGCCCCCTTCTCCGGGGCAGCGCCCCCCGAGCGGACGGCCCCCCTTCTCCGGAGCAGCGCCCCCGAGCCGACGGCCCCCCTTCTCCGGGGTAGCGCCCCCGAGCGGTCGGCCCCCCCTTCTCCGGGGTAGCGCCCCCCCGAGGGGGCGCGTAGGGGGCGCAGCCCCCTCATCGGCGGTCGGCCCTGCCGACCTGCCGACCCGACTAGCCCTCGCCGACGCAGACCTCGGCGATGAGCTCGCCGCCCCAGCGCCAGAACGCGACGGAGCGGCTGAACAGGAGGATCACCTCCAGCCCGAGCCCGCCGCCGAGCTCCAGCCGCCATCGCCCCGAGTCCACTTCGATGAGTCGCATGCGACCCGTGAACGCGAGACCCGGGCCAGCCTCGAATCCGTGCCCGCCGGAACCTGTGTGCCCCACGGGGCCAGGGCGTGCCTGCGCGGAGCGCGGACTGGGTCGGAGCCGCCGATCGACTTCGCCGGCCGCTCGACCGCGGCGCGACGCGGCGGACCTCGCGGCGCCCGTCCGCGCGACATGCCCCCTTCGCGGCCCAACCTGGCGGAGTATGCTGCGCCGAGTGCCTCGTATCCTGCCGCGCTTCGATTTCCGGATAGAGTTCGCCTCGGCGACCGATGTTGGCCTCGTCCGGCAGAACAACGAGGATCGCCTCCTCTGCTGCCCCGAGCTCGCCCTCTTCGGCCTTGCGGACGGCATGGGCGGCCATGCGGCCGGCGAGGTCGCGGCCGAGCTCGCGCTCGACACCGTCCGGGCGGAGGTCACCCGCCCCAGGGCTGCCGCCCTGCTCGACGCTTATGTCGCGAACCCCAGCCTCGACGCCCGGCGCGAGGTCCTCGCCCTCATGCGCCGCCTCGGCGAGGCTGCCAACGACGCGGTCCTCGCCGCCCGCCGCGATCAGCCCAGCCGTGAGGGCATGGGCACCACGCTCGACCTCGTGCTCTTGGCGCACAGCAGGGCCTTCTTCGCCCACGCCGGCGACGGCCGCGCGTACCTCGTCCGTCCCACCGCCACCGTGCAGCTCACGCAGGATCACGTCCTTTACGACCAGCTCCGTGCTGCGGGCAGCCCGACCCCGCCGAAGCGCCCCCCGCGCAACCCGATCGTCAACGCCATTGGCCTTGGCGCGTCGGTCTCGATCGACACCCTCTTCGTCGAGCTTGCGCGCGGCGACCGGATCCTCCTCTGCACCGACGGCGTCCACACCGCCATCGAGAGCGAGACCTCGCTCAGCCGCTTCTGCACCAGGGGCAACCCTGCGGACGTCGCCGCGGGCCTCATCAAGCACGCCCGCGACCGAGGCGGCCAGGACAACGCCAGCGTCATCGTCATCGAGATCCGCGAGCGCTTCGTCAAGCGCGCCGACGACGCCGGCCCCTCCTCGCGCGACATCAGCGTGCTCGCCGCCTGCCCCTTGCTGGCCGGCATGACCCCCGCTGCGATCCTCGGCGCGCTCGCGGCCGGCGTCGAGGTCGAGGTCGCCCCCGGCGATCGCCTCCCCCGCGAGGTCGCGAGCGACCTCTGCGCCTACCTCGTGCTCGACGGCCTCATCGACCTCCCCGACGGCCGCAAGCTCGGCTCCTCCGGCCTGGTCTTCGCCGAGTCCCTTGTCGGCGTCAGGAAGCAGGGCGACCTCCCGGTCGCCGCCGCCCGCACGCGCCTCATCCGCATCCGCAAGGACGACTTCGTCGAGGTCTGCGATCACGACTCCGACCTCGCCGCCGCCCTCTACCAGCGCCTCGCCCGCTACCTCGCCGCCGGCTAGCCCATCTGCCCGGCGCGCCCCCGGCGGCGCTGCTGGATCTCGCCTCACCCGCTTCGCGGCGCCACCCCGTGCCCCGCCTCGATCCCCTCCAAGGACAGCCGCGGCCCCTCCTGCGCGAACCCCCCCTCGAACGGGTTCTCCGCGAGGAACATCGGCGTATCGAGATCCACGAACGAGAACCCCCCGAGCCCTGCCGCGAAGCAAGCCGACGTCGTCATCGCCAGCACCGACTCCACCATCCCCCCGATCATCAGCCCCAGCCCCGCCGCGCGCCCCACTGCCGCCACGTCGAGCGCCTCCACGATCCCGTGCTTCATCAGCTTGATGTTCAGCACCGTCGCCGCCTGCTCCGACGCGATCCGCAGCGCGTCCTCCGCGCTCGCCAGCGCCTCGTCGGCCGCCACGTCCACCCCTGCCCGCCGCGTCACCTCGCGCAGCCCCTCCATGTCCCCGCGCGGCACCGGCTGCTCCAGCAGCGCCACCCGCGCCCCGATCCTGCGCGCCCCTTCCACGAGCGCGATCGCCGCGCCGGCCGTCAGCCCCCCGTTCGCGTCGAGGATCAGCGAGCAGCCTGGCGCCGCCTCGTGGATCGCCGCGATCCGATCCAGATCCTCCCCCGCGCCTGCCCCCCCCACCTTCACCTTGATCATCTCGAACCCGCTCGCCGCGATCCGCCGCGCCGCCTCCTGCGCGCGCGCCGCCGAGCCCGTCGGGATCGTCACGTCCGTCACCAGGCTCGTCCCTGCGCCCCCGAAGAAGGCCCAGAGCGGCATCCCTGCGCGCCGCGTCAGCGCGTCGACGATCGCCGTCTCGATCGCGCAGCGCGCCGACCCTGCCTCGCGGATCCCGGCGCGCAGCGCGCCCGCGATCGCGCGCAGCCCGCGCGCGTCCGCCCCTTCGACGGCCCCGCGCGCCGCCTCGATCGCCGCGCGCGCGCCGGCCTGCGTCTCCCCGTTGAACGCGGGGAACGGCGCAGCTTCCCCGAAGCCCACCGTCCCGTCGGCGAGCTCCACCCGCACGAGCAGGCCCTCGCAGCGCTCCTGCGCGCCCCCCGAGATACCGAACGGCTCGCGGAGCGGGATATCGAGCGTATCGATGAACAGGCGCCGGATTCGTGTCGGGCACATGGATTGGCGAATGGGGGAGGAGCGGCCGCCGGGGCAGGCGCGCGCCGTGGGGAGCGCGCCCCCGGGCCCCGGCTGGGAGGAGCTCACTGGCCGAGCAGCGCCTTGATCTCCGCGGCGATCTTGTCCTCCTCGCCCGTCTCGTAGCCCGCGTGCATGTGGCGCACGACGCCTGTCTTGTCGATGATGAAGCTCGTCGGCATCTTGGGCGGGCTGTACTTCTTGGCCACGCTCTTGTCCTTGTCCCAGACGATCGAGAACTTGACCCCGGTCTCCTTCGCGAACGCCTCGAGCTGCTCCTTCGTCACGTCCTCGGGGTCATCGACCGACACCGCGATGACGGCGACCTCGCCGCCGAACTGATCGACGAGCTCCTGATACTTCGGGAACGACTTCTTGCACGGGTCGCAGAAGGTCGCCCAGAAGTCGAGGATCACGATCTTGCCGCTCGCGTCCTTGAAGCTGGTCGGACCCTCGCCGGCCACAGCCTCGGCGGAGATCTCCGGGGCTGCGTTGCCGATCAGGCCCCCGGTGCCGGTGGCGTCGGACGCGCCGCCCGTGGCGCCTTCCTTGGGCCCGCCGCAGCCGGCGGCGGCGACCGACAGGGCCAGCGAGGCGCAGAGAACGGCTGCTTTACGGAACGAGCTCCACATCATGCGAGGTCTCCCTCTTTTCATTTGCAAAGGCGGCTCATGCCGCAGTCGACGAGTCCTGGACCGCGGTCCAGGGGTGATCCGGGGAGGCGCGCGCCCCGCCGGAGAGCAGGCGCGGGAGCTTAGCTCAGCCTGTCGACTTTGTGGCTCGCGACGTGCACCATGATTCCCGCGACATGCGCTCCTTGATCTCTCCGAAGATCCGCCTGGCTCCGGCGGCCCTCCGCCGGATCCTTGTCGTGTCGCTCACGGGGACGGCCCTGGCGGCCATCGCGGCGCCCGGGTGCATCCCTGACATCGGCGATCAGTACTGCTATCCGAGCTCCGACGTGACCGACAAGGACGACCGCTGCCCTTACGGCTCGCCTGGCGGCCCGAAGCTCACGATCAAGAGCTGCGACGCCACCGCCGCCCAGCCGGACTGCACGGCCCCGCCGACCTTCGAGCAGGTCTTCGAGATCCTCAACGATCCGGCGCTCGGAGGGTGCTCGGCGGACGGCTGCCACGGCCGCGAGACCGACAACGCCCCGTGGCTCCCGAAGGACGATCCCGCGGAGATGCACAGCCGGATCACGTCCTTCTCCACCCCCGAGCGCGGCCAGTACTTGAACCCCGCCACCGTCGGGACGCCGACGGATCTCTCGTGGATGATCTGCAACCTGCAAGGGATCGACTCCGGCGGCTCCCCGATGCCCCCGCAGAGCGGCCTCGCGGACAGGAACGGCGGCGCGGAGGCCATCGACACCGTCCTCCTCTGGGCCGCGTGCGGCGCAGCGCCGCCCGCGCAGTGACGGCGCGCTGATCCCGAGCCCCGGGTTGACATTGGGGGCTCCGGGGCGGCCCGGCGGCGCCGCCGCGCACGGAAACGGCGTACGGATCTCCGGGGGAGGATATAGTGGCGGGCCGCGTGAGCAGACGACTCCTCCTCTGGTCCCAGGCGCTCCTCGTCGTCGTCGCGCTCCTCGCCGGCGTCGCCGGCCCCGCGCGCGCCGCGTCGAACGACGAGGACGTCGAGCTCCTGGTGCAGAGCGTGCTCGAGGGCGAGTACCTCCAGACCCAGTTCGTCGAGGCGCTCGAGAAGCTCGAGCTCGCGCAGCAGGCGTGCGAGGGCAAGACGTGCAGCCCGAAGGTGCGCGCGCGCGTCTACGTCGCGATCGGCACCGTCCTCGCCGGCGGGCTCAAGCGGCTCCCCGAGGCCAAGGACGCCTTCGTCATCGCGCTCCGCGAGGACCCGACGGTCGCGCTCTTCAGCGACTACATCACCCCTGACGTCCAGCGCGCCTTCAACGACGCGCGCGGCGTCGCGAAGGGCTCCAGCGGCAGCGCCGAGATCAAGCCCGAGGCCGAGCGCGGCCCGAAGAAGAAGTTCTCCGGCCGCGGCCGCCCCCCGCGCGGCTGGAAGTCCGCGGAGGCCTACTTCTACTTCCGCGAGGCCACGGCGTCCGAGAGGGAGCGCGAGTGGCTCGACTGCGCCGACTACGCCCAGGCCTCGCTCTCCGCCGAGAACCGCGCGACCACCCGCTTCCTCGCCGGCTCCTGCGAGGAGCGCGCGGGCCTCTGGATCGAGGCGCTCGCCGACTACCAGATCGTCGCCGACACCGCCGGCAAGACCGGCCTCTTCGACACCGCGAAGGAGGCCCGGAGCCGCGCCCAGGTCCTGCGCGACAAGATCCCCAAGATCGTCCTCCGCAAGCCCGCGAACGCGAAGGACCTCGTCGTCAAGATGAACGACGACGAGGTCCCGGCCAAGAAGCTCGGCGGCGAGATCTGGGTCAACCCCGGCCAGCGCCTGATCCACGCCAGGGGCAAGGTCGACGGCGCCGAGCTCGAGTTCGAGCAGCTCGTCGACCTCGGCGAGTTCGAGACGGTGACCGTGGACATCAAGCTCGCCCCCAGGGGCGCCCGCGCCGACAGCACCGTCATGAGGTGCATGGCCCAGGCGAGCACGCGCGAGGAGCTGGCCAGGTGCATCAACGGCCCGGCCAAGGGCGCCGGCGCGGGCCTGAGCTTCCGCGCCGGCCTCGAGATCTCGGGCTACCACGACTCCGACCACGTCGACGTCGGCTCCCCGGCGCTGTCCTTCAGCGTGGAGAGCCCGACCTCCGGCTGGGGCGCGAGCGCCGGCTTCCTCGTCGACGTCGTGACCGCCGCCTCGACCGACATCGTCTCGACCGCCTCCCCGCGATGGACCGAGTACCGCTACGTGCCCGTGATCGGCGGCCACAAGAAGTTCGACGACCTCGACGTCTCCGCGCACGCCGAGCTCTCGATCGAGCCCGACTACCTCGCCACCGGCGGCGGCGTGGGCGCCGCGCTCGATCTCGCCCAGAAGACCGTCACCCCCAGCCTGAGCTACGACTTCGGCTACGACATCTCCGGCCGCTCCGGGACCCCGTTCTCGGTCTACGGCAACACGCTCACGCGGCACGGCATCGCGCCCGGCGTCGGCCTCGTCCTCGGCAAGGCGACCTTCCTGGCCGTCTCCTTCACCGCCGTGCTCGAGCTCGGCGACTCCTCGAAGCCGTACCGCTACATCCCGATGTTCAGCGAGGACATCGCCGGCCGCGTGCCCGCGGGCTACGCGATCGACGCGGTGAACCGCGACCGCCTCCCCATCCGCGTGCTCGAGCAGCTGCCCACGGACCGCCAGCGCTGGGCCGTCGCCGGCCGCATCGCGCACCGCTTCTCGTCGAGCACGATCCGCGCGGAGGAGCGGCTCTACATGGATAGCTGGGGCCTCAAGGCCACGACGACCGACTCGAGCTTCCTGGTCGATCTGACCGACGCGATCCGCGTCTGGCCGCACATCCGCTTTCATGCGCAGACGAGCGTGGATTTCTGGCGCCTCGCGTACGCGGCCGCGATCTCCGACAACGGCGACCTGACCATCCCGGCGCTCCGCACCGGGGACCGCGAGCTCGGGCCGATGCTCTCGGCGACGCTCGGCGGCGGCGGGCGCTTCGCATTCGGCCCGGCGGGCCGGTGGGGGCTGACGGTGACCGCCGATTTCATTTATAGTCGATACCTCGAGCACCTCTACATCCTGCAAAAATTCGGATACTTCGGCGCGACCACCTTCGAGATGGAGTTCGAATGAGACGCGCTCCGCGAGCAGCCCTGTCGATCCCGCTCGTGGCCGCGCTCGCCGCGCTCGGCGCCACCGCGTGCGGCGACCCGGTGCTGGACGCGCGCATCGAAGCGCTGGGCGGCGAGGTCGACGGCGTCGAGCCGGGTGAATTCCACCGCCCCGGCCAGCCCTGCGTCCTCTGCCACGGCAAGTACGGCGGAGAGGAGCCGGAGATGTCCGTCGGCGGGACCATCTTCGCGATCCCCACCACGCCCGACAACGAGAACGAGGTCATCCCGGTCGAGGGGGTGAAGGTGCTGCTCGTCGACGCGGAGAACTCGTCGCCTCCCGGGGAGATCAAGACCAATTGCATCGGCAATTTCTACGTGACCACCGAGGAGTGGAGCCCCTCGTTCCCGCTGCACGTGGAGCTCGAGTACATCAAGCCGGGCACGACGGACGCGAAGCGGCGCGTCGTCATGAACTCCTGGATCCAGCGGGACGGCTCGTGCGCGGGCTGCCACACGGGCGCTCCGAACCAGGGGACGCCCGGCTGGGTCTACTGCGCGAAGACCATGCCGGACCCGCCCTTCGAGGGCCCGAAGAAGGGCCAGTGCGGGGGGCTCCCGTGAGCGCGCGGCTCCTGACGGCGGCGGCCCTGCTCGGCGCGCTCGGGCTCGGGCTCGGGTGCTCGGGCGTCGACGAGGCGGCGGTCACCACGGTCGACTGCCCCCCGTCCGATCAGGCGAGCTTCGGCCCTGTCTCGGCGGTGCTGGAGCGGCACTGCGGCACGCTCGACTGCCACGGCAACGCGGCGCGGCCGCTCCGGATCTACGGCGACCAGGGCCTCCGCCGCCCCGAGCCCCCGGACTCGACGAACGTGCCCCCCGGCCAGTACGGCCAGTACTACCCCGGCGGCACGGTCAGCACGACGCAGGCGGAGCTCGACGACAACGCCGCCGCCATCTGCGGCCTGGAGCCGGAGCTGCTCGCCAAGGTCCGCAAGGGCGAGGAGGAGCCGGACATCCTCACGTTCATCCGCAAGGCGCGGCTCGAGGAGAAGCACAAGGGCGGCCGCCTCTGGGCCAAGGGCGAGGCCGGCGATCAGTGCATGATCAAGTGGCTGACCGGCCCCCCCGCCCCCGGCGCCCAGATCGACACCGCGCCCTGCAAGGACCCGAGCGTCGCGCCTTGAGCGCCGCGTCTCCAGCTCAGCGCTCAGCGATCCACGATCGACGCGAGCATCTCCCCCTCGGCGCAGAGCTTCCCGTCGACGCGCGCCTCGCCGCGCAGCTTCCACACGTTCGACCGGTGGTGCAGGACCTCCGCGGACAGGTCGAGCCGGTCGCCGGGGGCGACCGTGTGGCGGAACTTCGCCTTGTCGATCCCGAGGAAGTACATGAGGCTCGCGCTCGCGTCGAAGGGGTCCGACGCGTAGGCGAGGATGCCCCCGATCTGCGCGAGCGCCTCGAGGATCAGCACGCCGGGCATGATCGGCCGCTGCGGGAAGTGCCCCTGGAACCAGGGCTCGTTGTACGAGATGCACTTGTGGCCGCGGATGCTCTTGCCCGCGATGATCTCGGTCACCCGATCGACCATCACGAACGGGAAGCGGTGCGGCAGGATCGACAGGATCTGCCCGATGTCGAGCGTCACCGGATCGTGCGTTCGGTCGGCCACGACGTGGCTCCTTTCGCGGCGCGAGGTTACTTCTTCTCTTCCTTCGGCTTCTCGCCCTTGTCGTCGGGCCTGACGCTCGGGGCTCCGGGTCGCGCTCCCCCCTGTGGCGCGCCCTCCGCCCCGGACCCCGGCCTGGGCTCGGCCGCGGCGTCGCCGCCGTCGCCGCCGCCGCCGGAGTTGTAGAGCTGCACGACCTGCTCGGTCAGGTCGAGATCGGGCCTGGCGTAGGGCGCGGCCTGCTTGTCGATGATGAGCTCGAAGTTGTTCTTCTTCGCGAGGCGGCTGATGACCGCCATCATCTTCTTGATGATCGGGCCGGTGAGCTCGCCCTGCTTCTTCTGGAGCTCCTTGTTGTAATCGACGAAGACCGTCTGGAGCTCGACCATCTGGCGCTGCCAGTCCTCCATGCGCTTCTGCAGCGCCTCGCGCGAGAGGACCCGCGACTGCCGCTCGATGTCCTCGCGGGCCCGCTGCATGTCGCTCTGCTTCGCGTCGAGCTCCTGCTGCCGCCGATCGAAGAGCTTCTTCAGCGTCGCCTGGGCGCGGATGCCGTCCTCGGTCTGCATGACCGCGTGCTGCACGTCGACCACGGCGATGCGCGTGTCCGCGGCGGCGTCCGGCGCGGGCGCCGAGGCGAGCAGGAAGGGGAGGAGGGCGGCGAGGGGCCGGAGGAGGCGGCGCGCAGGCATCCGACGCGATTACCCGCCGGCCGCCGGACGGTCAAGGGTGGAGGCGGCGCGCCGCGAGGGGAGCCCGGCGCCGCGGGCCGGAGGTCACAGGCAGTGGTTCGAGATGCAGTCCTGGCCGTCGGGGCAGGGGTCCTCGAGCGTGCACTCCGGGGAGTACTCCTCCTGCGTCTTGCAGATCGCCTCGTCGCAGGCGACGAAGCGGTTGTCGATGAGCTGGCACTCCTGGGTCGTCGTGCACGGGTAGTGGCAGTAGCCGTCGGCCATGCACTGCTGGCCCACGCCGCCGCAGGCCGCGCCGGCGCCGCCGCAGCCCGGCTGCGGCGAGGGGTCGATGATGCAGGCGCCGGTCGCCGCGTTGCAGACCTCGCCCTCGGCGCAGTCGGCGTTGACGGAGCACGCGGTCGCGCACACGCCGTCCACGCAGATCTCGCCCGCGCCCGCGCACGGGGTCTGGTCGTCGCAGGCCGGGTTCGCCGGATCCGGGACGCAGACGCCGTTCTCGCAGGTCGTGCCCGCCTCGGCGCACGGGGTCTGATCGTCGCAGCCCACGGCGCAGGCGCCGTTCGCGCAGACCTTGCCCGGCCCGCACTCGTAGCTGAACTCGCAGCCCTGGAGGCAGAGCCCCTCGATGCACTGGGTGCCGTCGGGGCACGCGCCCTCGGCGTCGCACGGGCAGGTGGTGACCGCCGGGTCACACGCGGCCGCCGCGCCGCCCGCGCCGCCCGCGCCGCCCGCGCCGCCCGCGCCGCCCGATCCGGTGGAGCCCGTGCCAGGATCCGCCGGGTGGCAGCCGTAGGCGTCGCAGACGACGCAGTTCTGCCCGTTCTCGTCACAGCTCACGGAGGCGTCGTCGCAGCCTCCGCAGCCCGCCGCGGCGATCGCCGCGAGCGAGAAGAGCACGGCCGGCGCCCCCCGCCCGAGCCCACGCCGCGTGACGAATCCAAGGAGCCCCGTGAGAGCCGAACGCAAGCGCATCGAAGTCCTCCAGCCGGGGCCGCGCGCGTCCCGCGCCCCGCACAAATGACTACCACGGCACGCCCTAACACGCACCGTGCCGGTCGGCAGGGCCGACCGCCAACGAGGGGGCTGCGCCCGCTCCACGCTCGGGGGCTCCGCGCGGCCGAGCCGCGCTGCGCCCCCGAACCCCCGCCGGGTCACATCGCTGGGAAGGTGAACCGGGGGTTCGGAGCGCAGCGCGCGCCACAGGGGGAGCGCGACCCGAGCCCCGAGTGTGAACCGAGGTTCACCGCCGCTCGTCGCGGTGGGTTCACTCGCGCGACCCGGAGCACACCCTTGACCCTTGCGCGCCGTCTCGTATGGATGGCGTGGGCGCGGGCGAGCGCCTCTGAACCTGGGAGCAGAACCATGACCAAGAAATGGATCCTCGGTGGGGCTGCGGCCCTGGCGGCGGCGCTCGGCGCGCTCCTCGTGCCCGTCGGCGGCGGCGGCGAGGCGCAGTCGGCGCCGCGCGAGAAGGTCGAGGCGATGGACCTGTCGGCCCTGCCGGACACGAAGCCGGAGAAGCCGCTCCGCATGCTCTTCATCCACCACTCCTGCGGCGGCCAGCTCCTCGCCGATCCGGGGCCGGACGTCGATCCGGCCCAGGACTGCATCTACACGTCGCACTCGAACGGCGGCGGCCTGAAGAAGCTGCTCACGCAGAACGGCTACGAGGTCCACGAGGCATCGTACGGGAGCGCGATCGGCGAGGACACCGACATGTTCCACTGGCTCCCCAAGTTCCGCGACAAGATGGAGACGGTGCTCAAGGTCTCGCACCAGGACCAGCTCTACCCGGACGACAAGCGGAACCAGATCGTGGCGTTCAAGTCCTGCTTCCCGAACAACGAGTTCGTCGGAGAGGGGACCGCGCCCGGCGACCCGAAGGGGCCGGACCTCACGGTGTGGAACGCGAAGGCGTCGCTGTCGGCGCTGTTGCCGGAGCTCAAGAAGCACCCGGAGGTGCTCTTCGTGTACGTGACGGCGCCCCCCATCGCGCCGAGGCCGCCGAAGGTCCGGCTCTACAAGTACCTGATGAAGAAGGTCCGCGGCCAGAGCGCGGGCCCGACGGTGGAGGAGATCGCGAAGAGCGCCGATCTGGCCCGTCAGTTCAACGGCTGGGTGGTGTCGAAGGACGGGTGGCTCAAGGACTACCCGGAGAAGAACGTGGTCGTGTTCGACTACTACGACGCGCTGACGAACCACGGCCAGTCGAATTTGCTGGCCTTCCCGACGAAGGGCGGCCACGACAGCCACCCTGCGCGCGTGGGGAACGAGCGCGCGGCGGCGGCCTTCGTCCCGTTCATCAACAGGGCAGTCCGCCGCGCGGGCCTCGGCAACTGAGCTTCAGGTGACCATGACGACACAGGCGGAGATCAAGGCCGGTATCAAGGAAGTGCTGGCGCTGGCGCTGGGCCTGGAGGGCGACATCCCGGACGCGGAGCCCTTCCTCCAGGGGGACATCAACTCCGCGAAGGCCCTCGAGGTGCTGCTGGGCCTCGAGGAGCGCTTCGGGATCACGATCGACGACGGGGCGATCGAGCCGCAGATCTTCCGGTCGGTCGACAACCTCGCCGCGCTCGTCGAGCGCACGATGGCCGCCGGCTAGCGCCGGCGCCGCCTGCCAGAAGCGTCGCCGGGGATCGGAGAAGACGAGACGCCGGCTCGGCGGGCGTCAACCGCCGAGCACCAGGAAAGCGGCCGGGCGCAGCAGCAGGATCCGCAACTCATTGCAGAGTTGATCGGGTCGGTGTAGAAAAGTTTTCAGGGTCTATGCGCCGTGTCCTGGTGGTCGATGACGAAGAGAACCTGCGCCTCGTCGTACGGAGCTTCCTGAAGCGCGAGGGGTACGAGGTCGAGGTCGCGGCGAGCGGGGAGGAGGCCGCCGCGCTGGTCGAGGCCTTCGGGCCGGACTTCATCCTCACGGACGTGCGGATGCCGCGGATGGGCGGCCTCGACCTGCTCGCCACGCTCAAGGCGAAGGGGAACGAGGCGACCGTGATCGTGATGAGCGCGTACGGCAACGTCGACCTCGCGATCGAGGCGATGAAGGCCGGGGCCTACGACTACCTCCAGAAGCCCTTCAAGGCCGAGGAGGTGGTGCTCACGCTGCGGAAGGCCGAGGAGCGCGAGGCGCTGCGCCGCGAGAACCGGGCGCTCAAGCAGGAGATCCTGCGGGAGAGCACCTTCGAGGACATCCTCGCGAAGAGCCCGCAGATGCAGGCGGTCTTCAAGACGGTGGCGAAGATCGCGGACTACAAGACGACCGCGCTCATCACCGGCGAGAGCGGGGTGGGCAAGGAGCTCGTGGCGCGGGCGATCCACAAGCGGTCGAGCCGGCGCGGCGGGCCGTTCGTGGCGATCAACTGCGGGGCGATCCCGGAGAGCCTGCTGGAGAGCGAGCTGTTCGGGTACCGGCGCGGGGCGTTCACGGACGCGGCGGCGGACCGGGCTGGGCTGTTCGAGCAGGCGAACCACGGGACGCTGCTGCTCGACGAGCTCGGGGAGCTGCCGCTGCCCCTGCAGGTGAAGCTCCTGCGCGTGCTCCAGGAGGAGTCGATCCGCCGGCTCGGGGACAGCAAGGACATCAAGGTCGACGTGCGCATCCTCGCCGCGACCCACCGGGACCTCGCGGCCGAGACGCAGGCGGGGCGGTTCCGGGAGGACCTGTTCTACCGGATCAACGTGCTGCCCATCGCGATCCCGCCGCTCCGGGAGCGGCGGGAGGACATCCCGGTCCTGATGGACCATTTCCTCACGCGGAACAACGCGCGCTTCGGGATGAGCATCCGCGGGTTCGAGCCCGAGGCGCGGCGGCTCCTGCTCGAGTACCGGTGGCCGGGGAACGTGCGCGAGCTCGAGAACACGATCGAGCGGGCGATGGTGCTCTGCGAGGGCGACCGGATCTCCGAGGCGGACCTGCCGGAGCGCATCCGGGAGGCGCGCGACCCGATCCAGATGCACCTGACCAGCGGGGAGCTGTCGATCAAGAAGACGTCGCGCGTGATCGAGGAGATCCTCATCCGGCGGGCGCTCCAGAAGACGAAGGGCAACCGGACCAAGGCGGCCGAGGTGCTGGAGATCAGCCACCGGGCGCTGCTCTACAAGATCAAGGACTACCGGATCGACCTGTGACAGGCGCGCCGTTCACGATCCGCGACGGCGAGGACGCCGACTCGGCCGCGGTCATCGCGCTGATCGGCGCGGTGTTCGACGAGTACCCGGGCTGCGTGCTCGCCGTGGACGCGGAGATGCCGGAGCTCCACCGGCCGGCGTCGGCGTTCGCCGCGCGCGGGGGGCGCTTCTGGGTCGCGGAGGGCGAGGGGGACCCGGAGCCCCGGGTGATCGGGTGCGTGGGCCTCCGGCCGGCCGCGGACGGAGCGGGCGTGGAGCTCTGCAAGCTCTACGTGGCGCGCGGCGCCCGGCGGCGAGGGCTGGGGAGCGCGCTCTGCGGGCTCGTGGAGGCCGAGGCGCAGGCCCGGGGGGCCGCGTCCGTCGAGCTGTGGACCGACACGCGCTTCGCCGACGCGCACCGGCTCTACGAGCGGCGGGGGTACCAGCGCGGGCCCGCCACGCGCGAGCTGCACGACCTGAGCCACACGGTCGAGTACTCCTATCGGCTCGATCTGAGCGGTGCGAAGCGCGGTTCGCTCCAGGGGGCGCCCTAGGGCCTGCGGTACGGCGAATCGACTGCCGGATCCGCGCATTCCGGTTGTGCGGTAGACATTGCCCCGCCGGGCTCATTTTGGAGTAGGGTCTGAGGCGATGGCGGAGCCGCGCAAGGGATCTGGCTTGTTTCCGCGGGTGGCGCGGACGACGCCCCCGCTCGGGACGCCGGCGACGCGGACGTCGTCTCCGCCGGCGCCGCGCCGGCCCGCCACGATCCCGCCGCCGCCGAGCTCGCACACGACGGGCTCGCCGAGCTCTGCGCCCGGGTCCGGCCCGACGAGCACGTCCGGCTCGGTGCCGATCTCGTTCCCGGCGCCGAGCGCGCTGCCCGGATCGGGCCGGGTGGACTTCGGGCTGATGACGCCCGCGGCCCGGGTCGTGGAGGAGCTGCTCTGCGTCGAGCCGAACGAGCGGGTCGCCATCGTGCACGACGAGTCGAACGCCGAGGTGGCCGCGGCGTTCGAGCACGCGTCGCTGGAGCGGGGGGCGCAGGCCTCGCGGCACGCGTGGGGGACGGTGTTCGAGCGGCCGCTCACGACCTGTCCGGCCGAGATCCTCGCGGCGGTGCGGGGCGCGGGCGCGACCGTGCTGGCGGTCTCGTGGGAGGAGGGCGAGTACGACGCCCGCTTCGCGCTGATCACGGCGGCCGCCGCGGCGCGGACGCGGCACGTGCACATGATCGGGGTCGGCCGGCGGGCCTTCCTCGCGAGCATGATGGCGAGCACCGGCAAGGTGTTCGAGCTCATGCAGGCGCTCCGCGCGAGCATGCGGCCGATGTCGCGCTTCGCGGTGCGGAGCCTCGCCGGGACGCACCTGGAGGTCGAGATGTCGCCGCACCTGCGCTGGTTCGCGAACGGCCACCTGGTGCGGCCCGGGCAGTTCATCAACGTGCCCTTCGGGGCGCTCATCAGCTCGCCGGCCTCGGTGTCCGGGACCTACGTGGCGGACGCGTCGATCGGCGGCGGGTTCGGCGCCCGCGTCGGGCTGATCGAGGCGCGCCCGGTGCGCCTGTCGATCGAGGGGGGCCGCGTGCGCCGCGTGGAGTGCCGCGATCTCGCGGTGAAGCGCTACGTCGAGGCGTTCCTCGGCGACGGCCAGGGGCACGATCGGATTGGCCTCATCAGCATCGGCGCGAACCTCGGCATCCGCTCGCCGATCGGCGAGATCGTGCACGACGAGAACATGCCCGGCCTGCACATCGCCCTCGGCGAGCCGTTCCCCGCCCGCACCGGCGCGACCTGGACCTCGCACGGCCAGCTCGCGTTCGCCTCGGGCGGCTCCGATGTCGACCTCGACGGCGAGCCCCTCATAAGGCGCGGCCGCTACGTCCGGTTCGTGTGACATCGCCATCCTGAGCCTTGCGCCCGTACGCCACGAGGGCTACTCCCTCGCGCCCGCATGAAGAAAAACTACGTGCTCGACGCGAACGTCCTGCTGCACGACCCGCAGGCCATCTTCAAGTTCGAGGACAACGACCTCATCATCCCCATCTACGCGCTGGAGGAGATCGATCAGTTCAAGCGGGAGGGCTCGGAGCGCGGGCGCAACGCGCGCACGATCGCCCGGCTGCTCGACGAGCTGCGCCGGGACGGCGGGTCGCTCGCCGGCGGCGTGCCGCTGGAGCGCGGCGGCTCGCTCCGGATCGCGATCCCCGAGCGCCGCCCCGACGTGCTCGTCGGGCTGGAGACGAACTCGCAGGACCTCGCGATCCTGCAGACGGCGATCGACGTGCGCGACCGCGACCGGGATCGGCCGACGGTCTTCGTCACGATGGACACGAACCTCCGCATCCGGGCCGACGCGCTCGGGGTGACGGCGGAGACCTACGAGAACCTGCGGGTCGAGGACGCGGAGATCGAGCGCTCGGTGCTCGATCTCGAGGTGCCCGGGCAGGAGGTCGACGCGTTCTTCCAGCACGGCTACCTGTCCGGCCCGACGCTGGTGGAGCTCCTGCCGAACACGGGCGTGCTCCTGCGCGACGCGGGCGCGCCGAGCCACACGGCGCTCGGCCGGTTCGACGCGGCGCGGAACCAGATCGTGGCGCTGCGGGTCGCGCGCGAGGGCGTGATGGGGGTGCGGCCGCGCAACAAGGAGCAGGCGTTCGCGCTGGACCTGCTGCTCGACGACACGATCCGGCTGGTCACGCTGGTCGGCAAGGCGGGGACGGGCAAGACGCTCCTGGCGCTCGCGGCGGGCCTGAAGCGCGTGACCGAGGACAACGCCTACTCGCGGCTGCTCGTGAGCCGCCCCATCATGCCGCTCGGCCGCGATCTCGGTTTCCTGCCGGGCGACGTGGACGAGAAGCTGAACCCGTGGATGCAGCCGATCTTCGACAACCTCGAGTTCCTGTTCTCGAACGGCGGGACGCGCCCCGGGCGCGACGCGCGCGGGTTCGTCGAGCTGCTGGAGAGCGGGACGATCCAGGTGGAGCCGCTGACGTACATCCGCGGCCGGAGCCTGCCGCACCAGTACCTGATCGTGGACGAGGCGCAGAACCTGACGCCGCACGAGGTGAAGACGATCATCACGCGGTGCGGCGAGGGGACGAAGATCGTGCTGACCGGGGATCCGCACCAGATCGACAACCCGTACGTGGATCACGCGTCGAACGGGCTATCGGTCGTGGCGGAGCGGTTCAAGCGCGAGCGGGTGGCCGGGCACGTGGCGCTCGCGAAGGGCGAGCGGAGCGAGCTGGCGGAGCTGGCGGCCAACCTGCTCTAGGGGCGCCTGGCAGAGGTCCTGCCGGAGATCCCAGAGGAGAATTTCACAGGGAGGCGGGGAGACGGGGAGAGCGAGAATGGAGAGAGAATCCTCGGAGATTCTCTCATCTCCCCGCCTCCCCGCCTCCCTCTGTGATCCTTCTCTCTCTTCTCCCGAGGGGCGTCGAGGCGTGGCATTCGCGATGAGGATCCCGGAGTGGGCGGGGGAGGCGGACCGGGTGCTCGGCGCGGCGGCGGCGCGGATCCGCGTGGTCGGCGCGAGCACGCCGGCGAACCTCCGGGCGGAGCTCGAGCGGCTCGAGCAGGCGTGGGGGCGCGCCGAGGTCGGGGCGCCCCGGTTCGAATACAGGGCGGCCGAGGACCACGGGGCGCTGCGCGCGGCGCTGGAGCGCGTCGCGGCGCGGCTCACGGCGGAGGGGGCGATCGGGCAGGTCTACGCGGCGCGGGCGCTGGAGCTCGCCGCGGAGGCCGCGATCTGCGAGGCGGCGGGGGGGAAGGGCTTCTGGGAGGCGGCGCGGCGGCGCTATGCGGCGCGGGACGGGTTCGACGCGGAGGCGGACGCGCTCGCGGCGGCCTGGCTCGAGGAGGGCGACGGGGGCGCGGCGCCGGGGTCGGCGATGCGCAGCGACGACGAGCGCGAGCCGCGATCGCTCCTGTCGCGGATGCGGCAGGAGGTCGGCGCGCGGAGGCTGCCCCTGCGCGTGGTCGTGCTCGACATCGCGCCGCTCGCGGCCATCGGGGACGGCGTGATCCAGGTCGCGGCCGGCCGCATGGTGACGCGCGAGGACGTGGAGCGGACGGTGCTGCACGAGATCGAGGGCCACGCCGCGCCTGCGGCCCGCGCGGCGAGGCTCCGGCCGGGGATCTTCGCGTTCGCGACCGCGCGCGGCTCCGACGACCAGGAGGGCCGCGCGCTGGGCATCGAGCGCGCGGCGGGCTTCCTTGTCGGGGCGCGGCGGCGCGAGCTCTCGCTGCGGCACGTGGCCGCGCGCAGCGTCGAGGGCGGCGCGGACTTCGTCGAGACCGCGCGGCTGGTCCTGGCCCGCGGCGCGCCCGGCGTGCGCGACGCCCTGCGCATCGCCGCGCGGGTGCACCGCGGCGGCGGGCTCGGCCGGGAGGTGGTCTACCTGCCGGCGCTGCTCCGCGTGGAGGCGGCGCTGCGCGCGCGCCCGGCCCTGGCCGGCGTGCTCGGCGCAGGCCGGGTGGCCGTCGAGGCCGCGGCCGCGCTCGCCCCCTGGGCGCGCGATCCGGGCGGATGACCGGGTTGGCGCGGTGGACGACGCTGGCTGCGTGGATGGTCAGCGCGCGGCGAGCTTGATCGTGCACCGAGCGAAGCGGCATCACCGGCGCCTCTCGATGGCCTCGAGCGTGGCGACCAGGATGGGAATGACCATGTGATCCTTCGGCCGGCCGGCCGCGGCCTTCGCCTGGATCAGACGTCGGAGGCCGAGGACACGCAATGTCCTCCCGTGAAACGGCACCGCCTCGGTGTCGTCGAGGATCTCCTCGTAGCCCGCTTGCTCCTCGATCTCGCAGAGCACGTCGAGCTTCGCGTCGCGCATCGCGAGGTTCAGATGACCTCGCCCCAGCAGCGCCTCGCGTGTCGGAGGCAGGCGCCGGTTCGCGAGATCGAGCCGGTGGTACGCGCCGTTCCGGAGGAGCAGGGCGAGGAGTCGGTCGACATTCTCCGGCGTCCGGCGGTGAACGATGTCGAGATCGAAGGTCACGACGGGCGCGCCCATGAGAACGGCGGCAAGGCCCCCGACGACGATGAACTCTACCTCTGCATCGAGCAGATCGACGAGGGCGCGCTCCGAGGGATCATCGGCCGGCACGGCCCATTGACTCCCGCGTCCTCTCGATGAACGCCGCCATGCCAAGCGCCCGGGCGAGCCGGACGTCGGGTGTCGACGTGAGCGCGTCGCGGATCAAGGATCGATCGACGTCCCTCACTGCCTCGATGACCTCCGGCGCCACCTGCGCCAGGCGGCGCAGCACCGGGCCGACGATCGGGTCCTCCCACGTTTCGGGGCGGATCGGATGGAAGTACGCCGCGAGCGTCTCCGCGTCGTAGGTCGGGGCTCCCATGCGACGGGAGCGTAGCGCATCCCCGATGGACATCGGGAGGTGCTCGCTCGCCCCACGGCGGCTTGCGCCAGGTGCTGGTGCGCCCGTCCGGCCCGGGCCGGCGCAGGCCGGGTGGCCGTCGAGGCCGCGGCCGCGCTCGCCCCCTGGGCGCGCGATCCGGGCGGATGACCGGCTTGCGCGTGAAGCCCGGAGCCACGCCGTACCGCCCAGGCCGGCGCGGTGTCGCCGCGCTGCTCGCACGCCCGCGCGGCGAGCGCGGCACGGATCGCGCTTGGGCCGGCGGGAGGCCCGGGGGGAGGCGGCGCGGCTCGTCCGCGCGCGGATCCCGGGCGGCGAGGATCGGAGGTTTCGTGGTGCCGCGACGCAGGCCAGCGCAGAGCTCGGCGACCGGAGGAGGACGGAAGGCTTGGTCCGGCCGGAGGCCGTCCGCCGCGGCCGTGTTCGACAGCGACCTGCACGTGCTCGATCTCGGCGCCGGGGTGATGCTCGACGTGTTCATCAACGTCGAGGGCCGGCTGACGACGTTCCTGAGCGTCGACGGTCAGCTCATGGCGGAGCTGGCCGTCGCCGGCGAGGCGTGAGCGGCCGGGTGACGGGAGCGGCCTGGGCGAGCGCGTGAGAGGGTAAGGGGGGCCGGCTGCGCCTCCGGCGGCATGGCGGAGGCGCGGCCGAGCGGGCGGGATCAGGCGGGCGGGGGCGCGGCGGCGGGCGCGGACGCGCGCACGGACGCGGGCGCGGCCGCGGATACGGACGCGGCAGCGGGCGCGGGCGCGGCAGCGGGGGCCGGAGCCGGTGTCGTATTCGTGGCCGGAGCCCCCTTTGCCTTCGTCTTCGCGCCGCCGGCCGGCCGCGCGTTCTTCCGGCTGCGCACCATCTCCCGGTGGGCGGCGCGCTGCTGCTCCAGCTGCGCCTCGTAGGGCCCCAGCAGCTCGCGCTGCATCTCCGCGTCGTCCTCGTAATCGACGAGCACCTGCGCCATGAGCTTCTTCATGGCCCTGGTCCAGGCGTCGCTCGCCGCCGCCTCACCCCCTGTCGACGCCGCCGCGGTCGCCCCGACCCTGCGCCCGTACAGCTCGATGTGGTGGAGCAGGTGATTGACGACGGACCGGAGGCTCAGCGCGTCGATGACCGCCGCGACCTCCGGATCCTGCGCCGCGGTGCGGAAGCTCAGCAGCTCGCTCCACTCGACGTCCATGCTCTCGCGGACATAGCTCGTCCCCTTGGGGAACAGCCGCGTGAGCAGGAACCGGACTTTCCCGAGCGTCTCCCGCTGCTCCTCCCCGAGCGGCACCAAGCTGTCCTTGAGGCCGCGCTCCCACAGCTCCAGGCTCCCGCGCAGGCTGGAGATGATCGTGCCGGTCGCCTCGTTGACCTTCTTCGAAGTCTGGCCGGTGAAGAACAGCAGGTGGGCGCCTGCGGCGACGAGCTCCTCTCCCTTGGCGACCGTGCCGGGCAGGAGCGGTGTGGCGCGCGGTGCCGCGAGGGCGACCGCGATCGTGTTGGAGACTATCGTCTGGCGTTCGATATCGAGGCGAGCCGTCGTGACCATGGGGATCCTCCTTCGGTTGTTTCGTGCAGTGACTCGGATTGGGGATCGCATGACTTTCCAGCAAGGCTGAAAAAGTCCATGATGCAAAGGTTTCATATCCCCTCTCGACGTCAAGGTGTTTTTCAATCGCCCGCGTCGATTTTTCCGCTCGCGCTCTTCGATCTGGGGGCGCGTGGCACCCTCGGCGACTTGTGCCCACATGTGCGCCCATGCGGCCTTCCATTCGAGCGTTCTCCTTGGTGATGCCTCGCGCGTCTGCGCGGCGGGCGTCGCCTCGAGGGGTGCTGTGCGTCGCGGAGGGGGGGATCGCGCGGCGGGTCGCCGGCCGGCGCAGCCGCGGTGATCCTGGAGGACGTGGCCTGTCGCGCGACTGGGCTCCGGGGTCGGTGAGGCCGATCCCGGTATTTCGATGGAGGTGGAAGGGCGGCGGAGGTGTCCCTCGTGGAGCCGGGATCGTCGCGTGGGTCTGGCCGTGGAGGCGCGACGTGCTCGTCGGTCTGGCCGTGGAGGCGCGACGTGTTCGTCGGTCTGGCCGTGGAGGCGGTGACATGCAGGAGGGTCTGGCCGTGGAGGCGCGACGTGTACGTCGGTCTGGCCGTGGAGGCGGTGACATGCAGGAGGGTCTGGCCGTGGAGGCGCGACGTGTACGTCGGTCTGGCCGTGGAGGCGCGACGTGTTCGTCGGTCTGGCCGTAGAGGCGGTGACATGCAGGAGGGTCTGGCCGTGGAGGCGCGACGTGTTCGTCGGTCTGGCCGTGGAGGCGGTGACATGCAGGAGGGTCTGGCC
>CAYQYG010000075.1:0-25701 GCA_964421485.1 uncultured Polyangiaceae bacterium
GCGC
Organism: uncultured Polyangiaceae bacterium; assembly: GCA_964421485.1. Classification (GTDB taxonomy): domain Bacteria; phylum Myxococcota_A; class Polyangia; order Polyangiales; family Polyangiaceae; genus CAYQYG01. The sequence goes on from CAYQYG010000075.1 coordinate 5, forward strand.
CCGCGCCGCCGCCCGCCGCACCCGCGCCCCCGGGCGCCGCGCCCGCGTCGCCGCCCGCCGCGCCCCCCGGTACGCCTGCGCAGGTGACCGAGGCGCCGGAGCTCCCGACGGTCGCGCCGACCGAGGCCGAGCTCGCGCGGGGGCAGCCCGTCGCGAAGATCATCATCGCCGGCAACCGGCGGATCGCGACGGAGGACGTGCACTCGTACCTGGGCCAGACGCGCGTCGGCCGGCCCTTCACCCCCGAGGGCCTCGCGCGCGACGTCCGCGAGATGTGGGACTCGGGCCTCTTCGAGGACGTCGACGTCGACCTCACGCGGCGCGACGACGGCGTCCACCTCCGCATCCTCGTGCGCGAGCGCCCGAGCATCAAGTCCGTCGAGTTCACCGGCAACGACGAGATCGACTCGGAAGACCTCGTCGAGGCGCTCTCGGCCGAGGTCAAGACGGGCACGATCCTGAGCTACGCCGCGATCCGCCGCGGCGTGCAGAAGCTCCGCGACAAGTACGCCGAGGAGGGCTACTTCCTCGCCGAGGTCACGTACGAGGTCGTCCCGCAGAAAGAGAACCAGGTCGTCATCAAGTTCACGGTCAAGGAGCACGAGCCGGTCACCGTTCGGCGCATCACCTTCATCGGGAACAACCACATCCCGGACGCCGAGCTCCGCGAGATCATGATCACGGGGCAGGGGAGCATCTTCAACTTCGGCACGGGCGGCCCGTTCCGCCAGGACGCGTTCGAGCGCGACGTGCTCGTGATCAACGCGCTCTACTACGACCGCGGCTACCTCTCGGTGCAGGTCGCGACGCCGCGGGTGATGCTCACGCCCGACCGCACGGGCATCGAGATCACCCTCTCGATCAACGAGGGCCCGCGCTACCGGATCCGCTCGCTCCGGATCTTCGAGCGCGACGCGGACGGCAAGGAGATCGATCCGCTGGGCGGCCGGCGCGCGCTCCGCGAGATGGTGCGCGCCAAGCCCGGCGACTGGTTCAACCGCGCCGAGCTCGCGAAGGACCTCGCCTCGATCCAGACGCTCTACCGCGACGCCGGCTACGCGAACGTGGAGGCCGCGCCCGACACGCAGCTCGACCCGGAGAAGCGCGAGGTCGACATCGTCGTGTCGATCCGCAGGAACCAGCTCGTGTACTTCGGCCGCATCGAGGTCCGCGGCAACACGAAGACGCGCGACAAGGTCATCCGGCGCGAGATGGAGGTGAGGGAGCGGGAGCTCTTCAGCGAGACGAAGCTGGAGAGGTCGAAGCGCCGCATCACCGCGCTCGGCTTCTTCGAGCGGGTCGACATCTCGACCGAGCAGGGGGAGGACCCCGAGCACGTCAACGTGAACGTCGAGATCGGTGAGAAGCCGACGGGCACGTTCCAGATCGGCGCCGGCTTCTCCAGCATCGAGAACTTCATCGCGACCGCGCAGGTCCAGCAGGCGAACCTCTTCGGCAACGGCCAGTCGCTCGCGATCCAGGCGCAGATCTCGGGGCTCCGGCAGCTCATCGACATCCGCTTCTTCGAGCCGTACTTCCTGGACAGCCCCTTCTCGATGGCCGCGAGCGTCTACGATCAGCTCCGGATCTACGACCAGTTCTCGCAGACCTCGATGGGCGGCTCGCTGACGTTCGGCTACCCGATCATCGAGCCGGAGCTGCGCGCCTCGCTCGCGTACACGCTGGAGAACGACGAGATCTCCACGTCGACGACGTCGACGTTCTTCGGGACCGCCTCCGCGGTGTCGACCTACCAGCGGCTGCCGCTCGCGAACCTCTTCAACGACGGCATCACCTCGAGCCTGCGCCCCGCGCTGACCTACGACACGCGCAACAACCAGCTCTTCCCGACCTCGGGCATCTACCTGCAAGGGTCGGTCGAGGTCGCGTCGAGCCTGCTCGCGAGCGAGAACGAGTTCTACCGCTACCGCGCGACGGGCCGCTTCTACTACCCGGTCACCGACACGCTCGTCCTGAAGCTCAACACCGAGGCCGGCATGGTGACGAGCCCGGACGAGGCCGGCGTGCCGATCTTCGCGCGGTTCTTCCTGGGCGGCATCCTGGACGTCCGGGGCTTCCCGCTCCGGAGCATCGGCCCGCGCTTGCCGCTCCGCGCGAGCCTCGACGAGAACGCGCCGTCGATCCCGAACGGGGCGAACATCGGCGGCAACCTGATGTACTACCAGAACCTCGAGCTCGAGTTTCCGATCATCGAGGCCGTGCAGATCAAGGGCGTCGTCTTCACCGACCTCGGCAACGCGTGGAACCTCGAGACGCTCTACTGCGACGCCGCCCCCGCCTCGCCGTTCGACGTCACGAACCCCTGCTTCACCTTCGGCCGCCTCTTCGACGTCCGCACGTCCTGGGGCTTCGGTCTCCGCTGGTTCTCCCCCCTCGGCCCGCTCCGCTTCGAGTGGGGCTTCCCGTTCAAGCCGCTCCCGTACGAGGAGAGCAGCCTCTTCGAGTTCACGATCGGGAATTTCTTCTAGAGCAGCACCACGTAGGTCGTGGCGGGCGACGGCGTCCGGCCCCGGGGCCCGAGGAGGGGCCCCCCAGACTGGGCCGATCCCCCCGAGCGAGTCGCCGTATCCCGGATCTCCGCGAGCGCATCGGAACGATAGCCCCGACCCTTCCGCCGCGTAGGGGGGGAGGCGGGACCCGGTCTGGGGGGCCCCTCCTCGGGCCCCGGGGCCTCCTGCCGGGCAAGAGGTCTTTCTTCTCTGGGCTCGGGCTGGCGGGTTGCTGAGTGGGGGGGCGGCTGTTACCTCGAGCAGGCATGAACGAGCAGGTCTCCCTCCAGTTTCCCAGGCCCGGGAAGGCCCTGATCGGGATGATGGTCGCGGTCACCTGCCTCTGGGTGATGTTCTCGCTCGGACTGAACTGGGCAGGGGCCAGCGGGGGCGTGCTCGCTCCGTTCGTGGGCGACGCGACGAAGGTGCTGCACGGCCAGGTCTGGCGGCTCGTGACGGCCGCGCTGATCCACAACCCGGCGGACCCAGGGCACCTGCTGATGACGCTGCTGGGGCTCTATTTTTTGGGCACGTCGCTCGAGGACCGCTGGGGGCCGCGGCGCATGGTGCTCTTCCTGCTCGGATCGGCGGCGTTCGCGTTCGCCCTGCAGGTCTCGATCGGCGCGCTCGCGACCAGCCTGGAGCAGCAGGTCTTCTTCGGCGGGCTGGGCATGGTGGAGGCGACCGCGGTCGCCTGGGCGCTCGCGCACCGCGGCGCGACGGTCCGCCTGTTCTTCGTCATCCCGGTGACCGGAACGGCGCTGCTCGTCTTCATCTTCGTGATCTCCGTGCTCAACGTGATCGCGAAGCGCGCGCCGCCCGAGGGGCTGATCACGCCCTTCGGCGGCATGCTCGCCGGTTATCTCTTCGGTGATGCCTCACCGCTGCGCCGGTTCGTCCTCCAGCGCCGCTTCCGGCAGCTCCAGGCGCAGTCCGCGGCGCTGCGCGGCGCCTCGGGCCGCGGGCGGTCCGCAGGGCTCCGGGTCATCCCGGGCGGCCAGAAGGCGCCCCCCAAGGACAAGCGCTGGCTGAACTGAGCGGGCGCCGGCGCCGGGGCGCGCCGGCCAACCTGCCGCGTGCCCCGCCGGCGTGGGCGCCGTCAGCGCTCCGAGCAGCGGGTGATCTCGTCGAGCGTCTTCGCGGCGAGCAGGCAGTCCATCTCCTTCGCGTCGACGCGGCGGCCCTGGAGCTCCTTCTTGCACTCGGAGAGCCACTCCGAGAGGAGCTTCTCCTGCTCGCTCTTCACGACCCCGGCCGCCTTCTCGGCGCCGGTGCCCTCGATCGGCGCGGCCTTCTTCGCCTCGGCCTCCCAGGCCTGGCGCATGTTCTCGCCGACCTTGCGGCAGTCGTCCTCGGTCATGGAGCGGCCGCAGCCGGCGGCGGCGAGCGCGACCAGCGCCGCGAGGGCGAGCACGCCGCGAAGGTGCGCCGCGGCCGCCTGGTGCGCGCCGCGGGCGAGGGCCGGCCGAGGGAGGATCGCCACCGCCCCTCAGCTGTCGATGAAGCTCTTGAGCTGCTTGGAGCGGCTCGGGTGCCGGAGCTTGCGGAGCGCCTTGGCCTCGATCTGGCGGATGCGCTCGCGCGTGACCTCGAAGTCCTGGCCGACCTCCTCGAGGGTGTGATCGCTCTTCTCGCCGATGCCGAAGCGCATGCGGAGCACCTTCTCCTCCCGCGGCGTGAGCGTCTTCAGGACCTTCCGGGTCTGCTCGGCGAGGTTCATGTTGATCACCGCCTCGGCAGGCGAGATCACGCTCTTGTCCTCGATGAAGTCGCCGAGATGCGAGTCCTCCTCCTCGCCGATCGGGGTCTCGAGCGAGATGGGCTCCTTCGCGATCTTGAGGACCTTGCGGACCTTGTCGAGCGGCAGCTCCATCTTCTCGGCGATCTCCTCGGGCGTCGGCTCGCGGCCGTACTCCTGCACGAGGTAGCGCGACGTGCGGATGAGCTTGTTGATGGTCTCGATCATGTGGACCGGGATGCGGATCGTCCGCGCCTGGTCGGCGATCGCGCGCGTGATCGCCTGCCGGATCCACCACGTGGCGTAGGTCGAGAACTTGTAGCCGCGCTTGTACTCGAACTTGTCGACGGCCTTCATGAGGCCGATGTTCCCCTCCTGGATCAGGTCGAGGAACTGCAGGCCGCGGTTCGTGTACTTCTTCGCGATCGAGACCACGAGGCGGAGGTTCGCCTCCACGAGCTCCGCCTTGGCCCGCTCCGCCATGCGCTCGCCCTCGCGGATGCTCTCGTACGTCTCGCGGATCGCGGCGACGTCGATGTTGAGCTCCTCCTCGACCTTCTTGAGGCCCTTCTGGGCGTTCTTGATGGTCGACTCGAAGTCGATGAGGTCCTCGCGCGTGACGTTGAGCTTCTTCGAGAGGCGGGCCTCGAGGGCGCGGTTGCCCTTCACCTTGCTGAGCTCGCGGCGGAGCTCGCCCTTCGTCAGGCCCGTGCGCCGCTCGAGCTCGGTCGCGCCGGCCTCGGCCCGCTCGACCTTGGAGATGAGGCCCTTCAGCTTCTGCACGATCTTGTCGATCGTCCGCTTGTTGAGGCGCATCTCCTCGAGCGTCGTGACGAGCTCGGAGGTCGTCTGCGTGACCTCGACGTCGATCTGGCGGCGGCGGCCGTCGCTCTTCGACTCCTTGCGCTCCTCGACGAGCTCGAGCTTGCGCTTGTCGAGCCGCTTCACCTTGTCGATGAGGCGGATGATGCGGCGGTCGGCCTCCTCCTCGTCGAACTCCTGGTCGTCGTTCTCGGCGTCCTTGATGAGCTCCTTGACGCGGATCTTGTGCTTCCGGAGCTTCTCGCCGAGCTCGATGATCTCGCGGACGGCGATCGGGGAGTCGAGGATCGCCGCGTTCACGCGCTGCTCCCCGATCTCGATGCGCTTCGCGATCTCGACCTCGCCCTCGCGCGTGAGGAGCGAGACGCTCCCCATCTTGCGGAGGTACATGCGGACCGGATCGTTCGACTTCGAGTAGTAGTCGACGTCCTCTTCCTCGCGGTCGGGCGTGACGACGAGCTTCTTGTCGCCGGCCTCCTCGTCCGCGATGCGCTTCGGCGCGATCTTGACCTGCGTCGCGCCGTCGACGATCTCGATGTCCTCGTCGCCGAGCGCGCCGACGACGTCGTCGAGCTGATCGGGAGAGACGTCGGCCGGCAGCGCGTCGTTGACCTCGTCGTAGGTCAGGAAGCCCTTGGTCTTGCCGGTCTCGACGAGCTTCTCCAGCGCCTTCCGGTCCTTCTCCGTCCGCTCGGTGCGCAGCGCAGGCTCGCCCTTGCTGCGGCCCCCGCCCCCGTCGCCGCGCGACGCACCGCCCCTCGCGCCGTTCGGGGACGCACCACCCGCGCCCCTCGCGACCGCGCTCGCCCGACCGGAAGATTGCTTGGCCTTGCTCGCCATTCCTTCATGCTCCACTAGCGGCGATGTGAGCGCCGCGATCCACGTTAACCGGACGTCTCCGGCGCTCAGGGATCGCGCTCGGATGGTCGCGCCCCGGAGGCGCGACCCCGAGCGCGTCAAGAAAGTCGGTGCTTCTCGAGCGCCCTCCGCTGGACTTCGCGCAGAAAGGCCTCCTCGGAGGCGACGTCCCCCATCGCCCCACCCCTCTGAAGCTGATCCACCACGGCGGCGTTCTCGCGCAACAAGGTCAGCCGCCTCAACTTTCGTGCATTCTCTAAGAGCTCCGTCTTCGCCTCGTGCGCCGCCTCGAACGCAGGCGAGACAAGCCGTCCAGCCGCGAATGAATGGATCGAGGGCGGGATTTGCGCAAGAAATTCGGCGGCGGCAAGCCCCTTTTCGGGAATAGGACGGTGACGCGCTGCGACAACGGCGAGCGCGACGTCGCCGTCTAGGACGGTGAGGGCCTCCTCGACGTCGGGATCGCCGAGAAGCTCGGGGAAGTCCAGCACGGCACCGAGGATGGCGAGGCGGATCTCCTCGACCTGGGACCGGGAGCGGGCGTGCTCCCGCGTCACGACGGGCTGGGCGGGGGCGCCCTGCGCGCCGCGGCCGGGTCGGGACACCGCGTCATTGACGATGCCCTCGAGCTGGCGGAGGTCCGTCGGGGAGCGGCCGGCGATGACGAGCTTCGACGAGACGCGGTCCGCGTAGAGCTTGCCCATCATGCGGAGGCTCGGATCGTCCTCCTCGGCGAGCAGCGCGGCGACGGCGCGGACGCGCGCGAGCTGCTCGGGGAGCGAAGCCCCGCCGAAGCTCTCGCCCTCGAGCGCCTCGTCGATGAGGTGCTCGAGCAGGCCGCGCGCGGCCTTGACGAGGTGGAGGACGGCCTCGGGGCCCTTCCTGCGGGCGAGGTCGTCGGGGTCCATGCCGGCGGGCAGGACGGCCGCGCGCGCGGCCAGACCCGCCTCGCGGCAGGGGACGCGCGCGGCGCGCGTGGCCTTCTTGCCGGCCGCGTCGCCGTCGAACAGGAGCACGACGCTGGGCGCGAAGCGCTTGATGAGCTTCGCCTGCGCGACGGTGAACGCCGTGCCGAGCGGCGCGACGGCGCTCGTGATCCCGCGGGCGTGCAGCGCGACGACGTCGAAGTTGCCCTCGACGAGGATCGCCTCGCCGCGCTGGCGGACCGTGTGGCGCGCCTGGTGGAGGCCGAAGAGGTGCTCGCCCTTGGTGTAGATCGGCGACTCCGGGCTGTTGATGTACTTCGCGGGCGCGGCGCCGTCGGCCTGCGGGGCGGGGCCGGTGATCCCGAGCGACGAGAGCTCGGCGGGGCTGGGATCGGCGAGCGCGCGGCCGCTGAAGGCGATGACGCGGCCCATCACGTCGGTGACGGCGAACATGAGGCGGTGGCGGAAGCGATCGTAGTGGCCGCTGCCGGACGAGCGCGGGGCGAGCAGGCCGACGCGCTCGCCGAGCACGGGCGAGACGCCCTGCTGCCGGAGGAAGCTCGTGAGCCCATCCCAGCCGAAGGGCGCGTAGCCGATGCGGAACGCCTGCAGCGCGTCGGCGATCGGGCCGACGTCGCCCTCGGCCGGCAGCGGGAGGCCGCGGCGCGCGAGCTCGTCGCGCGCGTAGCGGGAGAGCGGGTGCGCGCTCATGCCGGGCCCGCCGCGGAGCGAGTGCTCGAAGAACGTCGCGGCGAGGTTCATGACCGCGTAGAGGTCGTCCTTCGACCTGCGCGCGGCGTGCGCCTCGCGGCGCTCGGCGTCGGTCATCGTCTCCGCGACCTCGACGCCCGCGCGCTCGGCGAGCGCGCGCACCGCCTCGACGAACGTCCGGCCCTCGACCTTCATCAGGAAGTCGATCGCGCCGCCGCTCTCCTTGCAGCCGAAGCAGTGATAGAAGCCGCGCTCCGGGTTCACGTGGAAGCTCGGCGTCTTCTCCTTGTGGAAGGGGCAGAGGCCCGTGAACGAGCGGCCGCGGCGCGTGAGGCGCACGCTCTCCCCGATGAGCGCGACGAGATCCGTTCGCTCCTTGACGAGGGCGATGGTCTCCGGGGAAATCATGCGGTTCCTCTGCGCGGGGCCGCGCCCGCGAAGGAGGTGAGGATGATGGGTCGCTCGCGAAGCGCGGGGTGAGCCGGCTCCTCGCGGCGCGGTGGGCGGCTAGTGTTCTCTTGCGAGGGCGCCGGCGCAAGGCGCGCGAGGCGGGGCGCAGGGCGTTGTGCCCAGCTCAGTGCGGGTCAGGGAAGGGAGATCCGGGCCGCTTGTGGTCGGTGAGGCTCTCGTCGGGCTGCGACGCCTCGACCATCTCCGCCAGCGAGGGCGCCTCGGCGTGGGCCACCAGGAAGCGGGTGTCCTCGCGCACCATCGGGGGCGGTGCGTCGCCGATGAGCTCCAGCGAGGTGGCGAGCCACTGCTCCTCCTCGATGAGCTCCCGGCGCCGCGGGTCGGTCAGCTCGCCCTGCCAGTGGTCGAGCTCCTCGTCGACCTCCTTGAGGCGGCGGCGGACCTGCACGACGTCGATGTCGTCCTTGCGGGCGAAGCGCTCCGTGAGGAGCAGCGCGACGTCGTGCGCGACCTCGACGAAGCCGTGGTGCACCGCGAGCCGGTGCTCCTCGCCGCCCTTGTGGTAGGTCACGAGGCCGGTCCGGAGCGCCGCGAGCAGCGGCAAATGCCCCGGCAGCACGCCGAACTCGCCGGCCACGCTGGGGGCGGTCACGTCCGTCACCTGCTCGCGCAAGGCGATGCCGGTCGGCGTCACGATCTCCAGGAGGATCGTCTCGGTCATGGTCCGCTCAGGCCGCCTTCCTCGTGGCGCGGGCCTTCACCTCGTCGATGCCGCCGGCCATGTAGAAGTCCTGCTCGGAAATGTGGTCGAGCTTGCCTTCGAGGATCTCCTCGAACCCCGCGATGGTATCCTTGAGGCTGACGAGCTTGCCGGCGCGGCCGGTGAACTGCGCGGCGACGAAGAACGGCTGCGAGAGGAACTGCTGGATCTTGCGGGCGCGGGCGACGACGAGCTTGTCGTCCTCGCTGAGCTCGTCCATGCCGAGGATCGCGATGATGTCCTGCAGGTCCTTGTAGCGCTGGAGCGTCTGCTGCACGCGGCGCGCGACGCTGTAGTGGCGATCGCCGACGATCTTGGGGTCGAGCATCGTCGAGGTCGAGTCGAGCGGGTCGACGGCCGGGTAGATGCCGATCTCGGAGATGGCGCGCGAGAGCACGGTGGTCGCGTCGAGGTGCGCGAACGCGGTCGCGGGCGCGGGGTCGGTGAGGTCGTCCGCGGGCACGTAGATCGCCTGGACGCTGGTGACCGAGCCCTTGGTGGTGGAGGTGATGCGCTCCTGGAGCGCGCCCATCTCGGTCGAGAGGGTGGGCTGGTAGCCGACGGCGCTCGGGATGCGGCCGAGGAGCGCGCTCACCTCGGAGCCCGCCTGGGTGAAGCGGAAGATGTTGTCGACGAAGAGCAGCACGTCCTGGCCCTCCTCGTCGCGGAAGTGCTCGGCGACGGTGAGCGCGGAGAGCGCGACGCGGGCGCGGGCGCCGGGGGGCTCGTTCATCTGGCCGTAGATCAGCGCGGCCTTCGAGATGACGGGCGCGCCGCTCTCGAGCTTCGACTCGCTCATCTCGAGGAAGAGGTCGTTGCCCTCGCGGGTGCGCTCGCCGACGCCGGCGAACACGCTGACGCCGCCGTGCGCCTTCGCGACGTTGTTGATGAGCTCCATGATGAGCACGGTCTTGCCGACGCCGGCGCCGCCGAACAGGCCGATCTTGCCGCCCTTCCGGTACGGGGCGAGCAGGTCGATGACCTTGATGCCCGTCTCGAAGATCTCGATCTTCGTCGACTGATCGACGAACGCGGGCGGGTCCTTGTGGATCGGGGAGTACCGCTCGGCGGTGACGGGACCGGCCTCGTCCACGGGCGCGCCGACGACGTTCAGGATGCGGCCGAGGCACTCGTTGCCGACGGGCATCATGATCGGCTTGCCGGAGTCGCGCACCTCCATGCCGCGGGTGAGGCCGTCGGTGGAGTCCATCGCGACCGTGCGCACCGTCGACTCGCCGAGGTGCTGCGCGACCTCGAGCACCAGGTTGTCCGCCGCCGAGGAGATGCTCGGGTTGCTCACCTTGAGCGCGTTGAGGATCTTGGGGAGCTGGCCGGGCGGGAAGTCGACGTCGACGACAGGGCCGATGACCTGGGTGATCTTACCGACGATCATGGAGCGGGAGCCCTCCTGAAAAGGGAACGGATGCTGGGGACACGGGGCGGGGAGCCGCGGCCGCGGTCCCTCTGCGTCCTGCGTCTGCGGATTTGTCTCCGGATTCGTCTCCGGAATGCGTGGACGGCGTGTGCGTCGCGCGGGCCACTAGCATGGACCTGCGCGTCCGACTAGGGGCCAGCGAGGGATCGCTCGTCGCGAGCGCGCGCGATCCGGGCGAAGTCCTCGACGGAGAGCGTCTCGCCGCGGGCGTCCAGCGAGATCCCGGCCTCGGCGGCGCGCCGGGCGAGCTCCTGGGGTGACCAGCCGTAGAGCCCGGACCAGGCGTTGCGCAGCGTCTTGCGGCGCGTGGCGAAGGCGGCGCGGACCGCCTCGCGGAACGCGGGTGTCTCCTCGGCGCGGCGCGGTCTGCCGGGGGTGAGCACGACGACGGCGGAGTCGACGTCCGGCCGCGGGTAGAAGGCGCCGGCGCGGGCGACGAGCAGGCGGCGCACGTCGAAGGCCGCCTGGACGAAGACCGAGAGGGCGCCGTAGGCCGCGGTCGCGGGCGCGGCGGCGAGGCGCTCGGCGACCTCGAGCTGCACCATGACCACCGCGCGATCGATGCGGTCGGCGACGCCGGCGGCCTGCTCGATGAGCCTGCCGGTGATCTGGTAGGGGAGGTTGCCCGCGATCGCGCGCGGCGGCGGCCCGCCCGCGAGGAGGTCGGCCCAGTCGAGCTGCGCCGCGTCGGCCTCGATGACCTCGAGGCGGCCCTCGGCGATCGGGGCGGCGAGGTCCTCGCGGAGGATCGGGACGAGGTCGCGATCGCGCTCGATCGCGACGACGCGCGCGGCGCGATCGAGGAGGGGGCGCGTGAGCGCGCCGAGGCCGGCGCCGATCTCGAGCACGGTGCCGCCCTCGGGCGTGGTCGCGGCCTCGGCGATGCGGCGGGCGATCTCGGGATCGGCGAGGAAATTCTGGCCGAACCGCTTCTTCGGGGCGAGGCCGCGCGCGCGGAGCTTTTCGGAGATCGACACGAGCAGGGGTCTCCCTAGCGCGGGCCCGGATCCTCGCCGGTCCCGCGGGTCTCTTGGGTCTCGTCGGCCGCGGGCGGGTGCTGCTGGCGGTGCGGCCGGACGCGCACGACGCGCACGCCGAGCTTGCGGAGCGACGCTTCGCGCCGCGTCTGCGCGACGCGCGCGCGCATCGTCACCGCCTCCGACGCGAGCGCCGCGACCTCCTGGGCCGGGTCGTCCTGCTTCGCCGGCGCGGGCTCCTCGTCCGGATCGCCGTCGGGCGGCCTGGGCGCGTCCCACGGCGGCCGGAGCGCCGGCTCGACGTCCGGCAGGGACCACGTGAGCGCCGCCGCCTGGCGCGAGAGCCGGCGGACCGCCTCGGGGAGGCGGCTCGCCTGCGCGTCCGAGGGCGCCGAGGCGATCACGTGCACGAGGCTCGCGCGCGGCTTGGCGCGCGCGATGTGCGCGAGCGCCTCGACGATCGCGGCGCCGACGTCGCGGCGATCGGCCTCGCCGCGCGGGGGCGACTCGATGCCGTAGCAGGCCATGTAGCGCCGGAGCATGCGATCGCGCGCGGAGCGGCCCGCGGGCGCCGGCGCGGCGAACGGCGCCCGCGCGCGCATCGCGTCGGCGCGGGCCGCGAGCCGGTCGAGGTCGCCGCGCCGCACGTCGGCGAGCCCGCGGGCGTCGAGCGGCCGGAGGTGCTCGATGACGCGCACCGCGACGTCGGTCTCGTCGAGGTCGCTGCGATCGGCGTCGTGCGTGCCGCACCCGACGGTGAGCGCGTGCGCGATCTTCTGGCCGTGCGAGGGCCCCTGATCGGGCGGGATGCAGGTCTTCACGCCCGACGTGATGAGGATGAGGCCGACGCGATCACCCCGCGCGAGGTGGCGCGTCGCGATCGCCGCGGCCTCGTCGATCGCGAGGTCGAGCGGCGCGCGGCCGAGCGGCCCGGCCCAGAGCTCGACCGCGGCGTCGAGCACGAGCCAGACGACGTCGCGCTCCTCGCGCTCGAACTCGCGGACGAGCAGCGCGCCGCGCCGGGCGCTCGCCTTCCAGGCGATCCGGCGGAACGGGTCCCCGGGCTGGTGCTCGCGGAGCTCGCGGAGATCGTCGCCCTCGCCGCGCACGCGCCCGGGCCTGCCCGAGGGCGCGACGAGGTGGCTGCGGCCGCCGCGCGGCTGCATGAGGTACGCGACGAAGGGCCGGGGCAGCACCTCGACGCCATAGGGGTTCGCGAAGGTGAGGGGGACCTCGAACAGGCCGGGGGCGCCGTGCACCTCGAGCGCGAGCCCGTGCAGGCCGTGCTGGCCGACGCGGGGCGTCTTCACGACGACCTTCACCTTGAGGCGCCCCGACGCGCTCACCTCGCCGCGGTCCGGCTCGATGCTCACCTCGAGCTGCGACGACGCGACCGCGCGGAGGCGCACGAAGCGCGCGGCGAGCGTGTCGCGGTTGCGCACCTCCGCCTCGATCTCGACGGCGCCGCCGCGCGCCGACCGGACGAGCCGCCGCGGTCCGCTCCAGAGCATCTCGAACCCGGCGGCCCGGATCCGCGCCACGGAGACCAGCGTCACGGCGCGCGCCAGCGCGAGCGCGACGAGGACCGCGCCGCCCCACCCCACGATCGCCGGCTCCCGCGCGGCGAGGCCCGTGCCCACGACCGCGACGCCGGCGATGGCGAGGTGAGCCGCGGTGCGGGTGGGGTAGAGCTGCATGAGGCGGCTACGCGGGCCGGACCGCGCGCCGGTAGCCGACCCGCTGGACCGCCTCCTCGATGATCGCGTCGCGCGCCTTGGCGTCGCCGTCGGCCTCGGGCACGAGCACGAGCCGGTGCGCGAGGGTGGCGCCGGTCATGCCGCGCACGTCGTCGGGCGTCACGAACGGGCGCCCGCCGATCACCGCGGCCGCCTTCGCGGCCTGGACGAGCGCGAGCGTCGCGCGCGGCGACGCGCCGAGCAGGACCCGCGGGTGGGAGCGCGTGAACGCCGTCAGGCTGACCGCGTACTCGTAGATGTCGTCCTCGACGTGGATGCGCCGCGCGATCCCCTGGAGCATGAGCAGGTCCTGCACCGTGAGGACCGAGCGCGCGCGCGGCGGATCGACGTTGTGCGCGCGCAGCATCGAGACCTCGTCCTTGTGCGTCGGGTAGCCGAGGTTCGCGCGGATCAGGAAGCGGTCGATCTGGGCCTCGGGCAGCGGGTAGGTGCCCTCGAGGTCGATCGGGTTCTGCGTCGCGAGCACCATGAACGGCGCGGGCAGCTCGAAGCGATCCCCCTCGATCGTCACCTGCCGCTCCTGCATGGCCTCGAGCAGCGCGGACTGCGTCTTCGCGGGGGCGCGGTTGATCTCGTCCGCGAGGACGACGTTCGCGAAGATCGGCCCCGGCCGCAGCGTGAACGTGCCCTCCTTGGGCGAGAGCACGTAGGTCCCGGTGATGTCCGCCGGGAGCAGGTCCGGCGTGAACTGGATCCGCCGCACGGACGCGCCGAGCGAGGCCGCGAAGGCCTTCACCAGCGTCGTCTTCGCGACCCCGGGCACGCCCTCCAGGAGCACGTGGCCCTGCGCGAGCAGCGACGTGAGCAGGAGGTCGATCGTGCGCGGCGATCCGATGTACACGCGCATGATCTCGCGCCGCAGCGCGTCGATGCGCTCCTTGGCGGCGGCGATCTCGTCGACGGCGACGGCCTGCACCTCTGCGGTCATGGAGCGCTCTTGTCGGGGGTCTCGAGCTTCTGCGCCGGGCGAAGGCCGTCGGCGTGGCAGGCGGCGAGCACGTCGCGCACGACCTTCGCGGCCTGGGCGAGCATCTGCCGTGAGATGGCCGCCGGCCTGCCGGCGACCATGGACGCTTCGACTCGTGACATGTTGGAAAGTACCTCCTTGAAGGCCGAGTAGGACCGCTCGTCAAGGCCCCCCTCGCGCGCGACGAGCCGGGCGAGCGCGTCGGGCGAGGGATCGCCCTCCACGCCGAAGCGCAGCGAGAGCGCCTCGAACAGCGCGCTCTTGAGCTCCAGGAAGGCCAGGCTGCGCGGCGACGACGGGGCCGCGAGGACCGCGAAGCGCCCCGCGACGCCGCCCTGCGCGACGAGCGGGATCGGGCGCGCGTACCGGGGCAGCGGGCTCCGGTAGGGCCTCGCCGAGGCGCGCGCCACCCAGAGCGCGACGCCGATCGACACGAGCGCGGCGAGCGCGATGAGGACCCAGCCGGGGAAGCCCTCGCGCCGGGCGTCCTCGAGCGCGTTCGCGAGCGCCTTGAGCTGGCTGTCGAGGTCCTTGCGCAGCGAGGACTCGCCGCCGAAGGACCCCTCCTCGTCGAAGCGGTTGGCGACGACGAAGAGCCTGCCCCGCCGCGCCTGCCCCCCGTCCTCGTCGACGAGGTAGCGCGCGAGCCCGGCCGCGAAGGCGCGGTTGCCCGGGTACCGGAGCATCATGTTCATGAGGGCCGAGGGGTCGCTCATCGCGAAGAGCCGCCCCTTGCCCACCTGCCCGGCGACCGCGATGATCACGTCCGGCTCCCCGATGGCCTTGATCCGGAGGACCGGCGAGAGGTTCGGGTGGCGGAGGCCGGTCGCGTGGTTGGTGACGAGCCGGTTCACGTGGCTGACGACCGGGTGCGGCCCGACCGCGTGGCCGCCGACGACGTCGACGACCGGCTCGGCGATCGCGAGCGCGGGGCGGTTCCGGAGCGCGTTGACGGGCCGCGCGGGCGTGGTCGTCCGCTCGATCTGGAAGCGCCGGAGCGTGTCCTCGCCGCGGCCGAAGTCGTCGACGATCGCGAGGCGCCCGCCCGCCTTCATGAAGCTCGCGGTCTCCTCGGGATCCATCTCCTGGAGCGGGTGGAGCACGAGCACGCCGTCCTCGGGCGCGACCTGGCTCCAGTCGAGCACGGCGACCGTCTGGACGCGCGCGGCGCCGAGCTCGCCGCGCGCGATCTCCAGGAACTCCGAGCAGCCCTCCCACGTCGCGTCGCTGACGTCGAACGCCGCCGCGCTCGCGTGCGTGGGGAGGGCGATGACGACGAGCAGCGCGCAGACCGCCGCGAGCGCGAGCCCCACGGCCGCGCCTCGTCGTGTCCCCCGAGCGCCCGCTCGAGCTCGCATGAGCGCGCGCGCTCGCTGGTGATCGCCGTGCCGCGTCATGTTGTGGGGGGTGCGAACATATCACTGACGACCAGAGCGATAACCTTGACCGGGCATCCTACATTGCTAGATTCGCATCTAAGAGCGGGGTGCTATCTCGCGGACCTCGTTCCACCTAACCCGGCGCGGGCACTCTACGAGAGCGGTCACTCTACGAGAGGTGGAGGGGTTTCGATGCTTCCTCCGTTCATCATCGAGCAAATCAGGCAGCGCGAAGAAGAGAAGAACCGTTCGAGAAGGGAGGAGAGTCGGCCTCGGCTGGAGCTCCCGCTCGACCGCTACCCCGCGCCTCGCCGTGCTCCAGAGGCCGAGGAGGATGACCCGAACCGCGGCGTCATCATCCTGGATCTCGGCTGAATCGGCGCGTTGCGCCCGGCCGTACGGTTCGGCCCGGGCGCATCATCGCATGGGCTCGCCCGGCAAGCTGATCGACGTAATTCCCTCCTCGACAGATTCTTTCGTGATTCCGACGGGTTTGACTGCACGCCGCGCGGCCGAGCCCGGTGGGCTGCCCGGCACGGCCGGCGGGGGCAAGGCGACCCCGCAGCCCCGAGCGTGAACCACGTTGACCGGGGAGGGAGTTTCCGCCTACCTTGCGCGCCCCGCACCTGGCGCGGAGCTGCGACCAGGCTAGTCTCTCCGCCCTCGCAGGCGACTTCCCGCGCGCGGGTCGCGCGCACTCTCTCAAGGAAAACAGCTCGAGGTTTACCAGATGGCCGTTCACATTCGCCTTGCCCGCGCGGGCACCAAGAAGACGCCCTTCTACCGCATCGTCGTCGCCGATCAGCGCAGCCCGCGCGGCGGCCGGTTCATCGAGCGGCTGGGCACGTACGATCCGCGCAGGCCCGAGATCCGGCTCGACGTGACGCGCGTGAAGCACTGGATCTCGAAGGGCGCGCAGCCGACCCACACGGTGGCGCTCCTGCTCAAGACCCCGGGCGTCACCGAGGCCGCAGCCCCGCCGCCCGCCGCGGCGAAGTGACATGGCCTCGCCGCTCGTCGATCTCGTCTCGCTCGTGGCCCGCGCGCTCGTCGACCACCCTGATCGGGTGGTCGTCCGCGAGGTCCCCGGGGATCGCCACCCGCGCATCGAGCTCACCGTGGCCCGCGAGGACATCGGGAAGGTGATCGGCAAGGACGGGCGCACCGCGCAGTCGATCAGGACCCTCTTGAGCGCGGCCGCCAGCAAGACCGGGCGGCGGGCGCACCTCGACATCCTCGACTGAAAGACGCCGGGCGTGGAGCGGCGCTTCGTCCCCGTCGCGGAGGTCTCGCGTCCGCACGGCGTGCAGGGCGAGCTCCGGCTGAAGCTCTACAACGAGGGCTCGGACCTGCTCGCCCGGCGGCCGCCGGTCAGGCTGCGCCTGCCCGACGGGTCGGAGCGCGACATGTCCATCGCGGCCACGCGACCCGTCGTCAAGGGGTTGCTCGTCCGCTTCGCCGGCGTGACCGGTCGCGACGCGGCCGACGCGCTCCGCGGCGCGGTGGTGTGCGTGGCGCGCGACCTGTTCCCGCCCCTCGAAGAAGGGGAGTTCTACGCGTGCGATCTCGAGGGCGCGCGCGTCGTGACGTCCGCCGGCGAGGCGATCGGGCGCGTGCAGGAGCTGCAGTCCTACCCGAGCTGCGATGCGATCGTCGTCGCGCGCGACGGAGGCGGGACGCTGGAGATCCCGCTGACCGACAGCTACATCGCGGCGGTCGACATCGAGCGCCGGACAGTCGAGATCACCACCCTCGAGGGCTTGACCTGAGCCTCCTCGCGGTCGCCGCGGTCCATGGCCCTCCGGTGTGGACGACACGTCTCCAAGTGGACTGACCGCGTCCTCCCCCGAACCCCAGATGCGCATCGACGTCGTCACCCTCTTCCCCGAGCTGTTCGAGCGGTTCCTCGCCGTCGGGATGGTGGGGCGCGCAGTCTCGGGGGGGGCCGCGCGCGTGCGCCTCAAGAGCCCACGTGATTTCGGGCTCGGCCGGCACCGGAGCGTCGACGACACGCCGTACGGAGGCGGCTCGGGCATGGTGATGCGCGTCGACGTGCTCGTGAGCTGCCTGGAGGCGCTCGACGCCGAGGCCGCCGGGGAGAGGGCGGGCGAGGCCGCAGGGGAGGGCGGCGCCCCCGCGGCGCCGGCGCGGGCGCACCGGATCCTGCTGACGCCGCAGGGGCGCCCGTTCCGGCAGGACAAGGCGGCCGAGCTCGCGGCGCGGCCCGCGATCGCGCTCGTGTGCGGCCGGTACGAGGGGTTCGACGAGCGCGTCCGCGGGTTCATCGACGAGGAGATCTCGCTCGGGGACTTCGTGCTGAGCGGGGGGGAGGTGGCCGCGATGGCCGTGATCGACGCGTGCGTGCGGCTCCTGCCGGGGGTGCTCGGGAACGCGGAGTCGATGGAGCACGAGTCGCACAGCCCGGCGCTCGGCGGGCTCCTCGAGTACCCGCAGTACACGCGCCCCGTCGAGTTCCGCGGCGTCCGGGTGCCCGAGGTGCTGCAGCAGGGGAACCACGCGGCGATCGAGCGCTGGCGCCACGAGCAGGCGGAGCTGCGCACGGCCGAGCGGCGCCCCGACCTGTGGCAGCGGGCGCGGGAGGCTCGGGCCGCGATCGCCGGGGCGGAGGGCGGAGCCGCGCCGCGGGGGGGGCGGAGCTGATGGGGCTCGCGCTCGCGCTGGTCCATCACCCGGTGCTCGATCGCGCCGGCGAGGTCGTGACGACCGCGATCACGAACCTGGATCTGCACGACATGGCGCGGAGCGCGCGGACCTACGGGGTCGAGCGGCTCTTCGTGGTGCACCCGGTGGCGGCGCAGCGGATGCTCGCGGAGCGGATCCGCGAGCACTGGGTGAGCGGCTCGGGGCGGCGGCGGATCCCGGACCGCGCGGAGGCGCTCGACGCGCTCACCGTCGTCTCGAGCCTGGAGGAGGCGTTCGCGGCCTTCGCGGGGGCGCCTCCCGGCGCGGACGCGCGCGGAGGGATCGAGCTCTGGACGACCGCGGCGGCGGCGCGCGGGCTCCCGGTGACGAGCTCGTCCGCCGCGCGGGAGCGGCTGGCGCTGGCGGCGCGGCCGGTGATGATCGTGTTCGGGACCGGCTGGGGGCTCGCGCCGGCGATCGTCGAGGGCGCGGACGTCCGGCTCGAGCCCATCCGGGCCCGCGCGGAGACGGGGTACAACCACCTGAGCGTGCGCGCGGCGTGCGCGATCACGCTCGATCGGCTGCTCGGCTGAGCGCGCTCAAGGGACCTGGAAGGGGCGCATGCCGCGGAAGGTCACGCTGGTGACCGAGTCCTCGAAGATGCGGGCGCGGAGGAAGCCGAGCGTGACGACCTCGCCGCCGACTGCGCCCGCCGCCGCGACCGTGATGGGGCCGGCGGGGACGTCGATGGCGGCGTAGAGGCCGAGGGCGGTCGTGCCGTCGGCGCCCACGTCGGGGAGCGGATGGTCCTCGTCGCTGGTGAAATACGTGGTGATCTTCTTCGGGACGTCGACGTCGACGATCGCGTTCATGAGGCGCACGTCGCCGCAGTCGTGGACCTCCCCGGCGAGCGCGCCGTGCGTCGCCGTGATCGGCCCGCCGATCGCCGCCTGGGCGATCACGCCGTAGTCGTCGGACGCGAGCGCGCGCACGTCGTGGGCCCAGACGCCGTTCACGACCGCGTCATTGCGGATGAAGACGTTGTACTCGTAGAGCGGCGCCCAGAACGCGCCCTGGGTCTTGATGGCGAGCTCGGTCTCGGTCGGGACCCCGTCGTACGTGTAGACGCACTCGTAGACCGTGCCGCACTTGTCGTCGGCGATGGCGACGCCGTCGGCCTGGCAGCTCGCGGCCGTGGTGACCGGGGTGCCGATCAGCTGATCGAGGTCGCCGTCGTCGGGGCCGGAGGTGCGCTTGACCGTGTAGATCTCGATCCGGAGGTCGTTCGACTCGCAGCCGTTGGAGAAGATCTTGGCGACGCCGCTGACGGTGACCTGCTGCGAGGAGCCCGGCGGATCGGGGTAGCTCCCCGCGGCGAAGCAGCCGACCTCCGGGGGGCCGCTGCCCGCGTACTCCTGGACGTTGCTCGATCGCGCGAGCTCGGCGGGCGGGGCCTGGAGCGGGACGCCGCAGACCTGCTGCTCGTAGATCCCGGTGACGAGCGCGCAGCTCGGGCTGGCCGCCTCGTCGGCGCAGAACTCGGAGTTCGCGGCTGGCGCGAGGGACTCGAGGCAGCCCTCCTGGACGGTGCCGCCGCCGTCGCTGTTCGAGCAGCCGGCGGCGAGGAGGACCAGCGGGACGGCGGAGAGGAGCGCGGGGCGCACGGCAAGTCGCATCGTCGGATCACCTTCGGCGCGCGCAGGGGATGGACGCGCGGTCGGGCTACGCTATCTGAAGTGACCGCGCATCGCCAAGCGGCGGCGCGAGACGCCATGAGCCGGCCCGAGCGAGAGAACGCAGCGCCGCCGGCGCGCCCTGCGAGCGCGCCGCCGGGGCCACGAGGCGCGACCTCGACGCCGCGCGCCGGCCCCGGCGTGGGGGCGGAGCGCTCCGGAGGCGCGCCGGGCGAGGGCGCGCTGGACCTCGACGGGCGGGTCCGGGGCGAGGCGATCGCGCTCGGGTTCGACGTGGTCGGCGTGGCGCGCGCGGACGTGCCGCTCGGGGTGGAGCACGCGCGCTACGAGGAGCACGTCGCGCGGGGGATGCACGGCGAGATGGGTTACCTCGCGCGGTACGTCGAGGAGCGGCGGCGGCTCGACACGGCCGCGATCCTGGAGGGGGCGCGGTCGATCGTGTGCGTGGGGCGGCGCTACGCGAGGCCAGCCGCGGACGAGGCGGGGGACGGGCCGCTCGCCGGGGCGGTCGCGCGCTACGCGCGCGGGCGCGACTACCACGGCCACCTGAAGCGCCGGCTGCACAAGCTCGCGGACTTCATCCGTGCGCTCGCGCCGGGCATCCAGGCGAGGGCGCTGTGTGACATCGAGCCGGTGATGGAGCGTGTGTGGGCCGCGCGCGCGGGCATCGGCTTCGTCGGCAAGAACGGCCTGGTGATCACGCCGGGGCAGGGGAGCTACCAGCTCCTCGGCGAGGTCGTGACGACGCTGGCGCTCACGCCCGATACGCCGATCGCGGAGCGCTGCGGCTCGTGCACGCGCTGCCTCGACGCGTGCCCCACGCAGGCGTTCGTCGCGCCCTTCGTGCTCGATCCGCGGCGGTGCGTGGCGTACCTGACCATCGAGCGGCCGGGCTCGCCGGCCGAGGAGCTCCGGGCCGGTATCGGCGAGCACCTGTTCGGGTGCGACGCGTGCCAGGAGGTGTGTCCGTTCAACCGCGCCGCGCCGCCGCCGCCCGCGCGCACGGAGCCGTTTCATCCGCTCGCTCGGTGGGCCGGGCGCGACGTCGACGACCTGGCGGCGCTCGACGCGCGCGGCTTCGACGAGCTCACGGCGGGCTCACCGCTGCGGCGCGCGCGCCGCGCCGGGCTCGCCCGCAACGCCGTGATCGTGGCCGCGAACCGGCTCGCCGGGGGGGCGCGCGGCGAGGCGCGGGCGCGGGCGGAGCGGGCGATCGAGGCCGCGCTGCGGCACGACGACGCGTCGGTGCGGGAGGTCGGCGCCTGGGCGCGGGGGCACCTGGCGGAGGCGGGGGAGCGCGAGGGCGAGGCGGATCCCGAGGGCGGCGTGGTAAGGTGAGCCCGCTGCGCGCAGCGCGGGCGCGAAGGCGGCGCCGCGCGGGCCGGCAGCGCGGCGGATCACGCGGCGCTGCCGCGGCGGCGACCGACACGATCGTGGATCTTCCCCCCAAGCTTCGAGCGTTCCTCGACGACCTTCGCAGGCACGACTCCGTGCTCTGGCGGCGCGCCATGAGCGCGGGCGTGGCGCACGGGCCCGACGCGCTCGTGCGGTACAGCCCTGCGCTCTTCGGGCTCGCGTTCGCGGCGGCGCTCCCGCGGCAGCGGCGCGCGGTGCTCAGGAACCTCCGCCTCGCGCTCGGGGAGCGGGGCGCGGCCCGGGAGCACCTCGACGCCGCGCGCGTGTTCGTGAGCTTCGCCGCCTGCCTCACCGAGGCCTTCGTCGCGGGGAGCGATCGCGGCGAGCGGATCGTCGGGCTCTGCGTCAACGACCACAACTACGTGCGCGCGGCCAGCCGGGGCCTGGGCGTCGTGATCGTCACGGCGCACACGGGCGGCTGGCAGGCGGCGGGGCCGCTGCTCCAGTCGGTGCACGACGCCGACGTGCTGATGGTGATGCAGCGCGAGCGGGACGAGCGGGCGCAGGCGCTGCAGGACGGCGCGCGCGGGCGCGTCGGCGTCCGCGCGCATCACGTCGGCGAGGACCCGCTCGCGGTGCTGCCGCTGCTCGCGCACCTCCGGCGGCGCGGCGTGGTCGCGGTCCAGATCGATCGCGTGCCCGCGCGGATGCGCTCGCGCGAGGTCGAGCTCTTCGGCGCGCCCTGGCGCGTGCCCGAGGGCCCGCTCCACCTCGCGGCCGTGAGCGGCGCGCCGATCGTGCCGGTGTTCACGCGCCGCGTCCGCTTCATGGAGTACGAGGTGCTCATCGCGCCGCCGATCGAGCTCCCGCGGCGGCCCTCGCCGGACGAGCTCGACGCGGCGGCGCGCCGGATCGCCCTCGAGATGGAGCGCTTCGTCCGCGCCTACCCGACGCAGTGGTTCCATTTCGAGTAAAATCGACGTGCTTCGCGGGTGGGATGCGAAATCGCGCCCGGGGCGGTCCACGCGCTGCATCGCCGCGCGAGCTGGGCTAAGAGAGCCCGCCCCATGGCTCGCCTCCTCGTCGGACTCCCTGCGCTGCAGGGCGACATCCAGAAATACCGGGATCGCTTCGACCTCGTCGAGGTGCGCCCGATCGACACGTCGCTGCCGCGGCAGACCACGCTCCGCAAGTGGCGCAGGTCCGTGCCGCCCGGGTTCGTGTTCAGCGTCGTGCTCCCGCGCGCGGTCGGCGAGCTCGCCGCAGGCGAGGAGCTCGACGCGGCGCTCGCGAGCTCGCTCGAGGTGGCGTCGATCCTCGAGGCGCGCTGCGTGCTCCTGCAGACGCCGCCGTCGCTGCGGCCGACCGCGGCGAACCGCAGGAAGATCGCCGCGCTGTTCGAGCGGATCCCGGCAGAGGGCGTGGTGCGGTGCTGGGAGGCGTCGGGGCTCTGGGAGCGCGAGGACGTGATCGCGACGGCGCGCGCGGCGGGGGCCATCGCCGTGCTCGACGCGGCGCGCGAGGCGCTGCCGCCGGGGCCGATCGCGTACACGCGGCTGCGCGCGCTCGGGAGCTCGGCGTCGCTCGGCGCCGGCACGATCGAGAAGGTCGCCGAGCAGCTCCGCGGGCGGCGCGAGGCGTTCGTGGTGGTGGAAGGGCCTGGCGCGGCGCGCGCGAAGGCGGCGCTCGTCGGCGCGATGGCGCAGAGCCGCGCGCGCCCTGCGGGCCCGGCGACCGTGCGGCCGGCCGCGCCGAGCACGCTCATCGCCGAGGACGAGGAGCAGTGATCCGCGGGGTGGCGGCCGCCGCGAGCGACGTCGCGGCGGCGGAGGCGGCGTGCGCCGCGCTCGACTCGGGGGGGAGCGCGGCCGACGCGCTCGTCGCCGGCTTCCTCGGCGCGGCCGGCGCGCGCGCGGGGGTGCTGCTCGCGCCCGCGATCGCGATCGCGGCGGGCGTCGGCGTGGGCGCGCGGGCCTTCGACGGGCGCGCGGCGCAGCCGGGCCGCGGCGCGGCGCGGCCTCGGGGCTTCATCGATGCGGAGAGCGTGCCCGGCGCGGCGCGCGTCGCGGCCCCGCGCACGCTGCCGATGCTGATCCTCCTGCACGGCTACCTCGGGCGCGCGCGCCTGCGCGATCTCGCGCGCAGCGGCGTGGCCGCGGCCGAGCAGGCCGGCGCCGCGCGTCGCGCCGCGCTCCTGCGGCAGATCGGCGCGTCGGGCGTGATGGCGCTGCGCGGTCGGGACGTCGAGCGCGCGCTGCTCGCCGCGGGCGGGTCGATGGCCGGCGGGGCGCTCACGGCCGAGGACCTCGAAGGCGCGCTGCCGGGCGAGGCCGAGGCGCTCGCGACGGCCGAGGGGGACGGCGGCGCCGCGCTCCGGTCGCCGTGGCCCGCGGGGGCCGAGTCACGCCCTGCGGAGGTGATCGTCGCCTGCGACGCGCGCGGCGCGATCGCGGCGCTCGCCTACGCGCCGGCGCAAGCGCAAGGTGGGGTCGCCGTGCCCGAGCTCGAGGTGGCGTTCGCTCGCGACGCCGTGCCGGTGCGTCGCGGTATCCCGCGCGTGACGCCCGGCACGGCGCTGCCGGCGGCGGCGCCGATCGCGATCGTGCAGCGCGCCGGCGGCTTCGCCGTGGCGCTGGGTCTGCCGGGTGAAGCGGCGATCGCGCCGGCCGCGCTCGATGGGCTCGGCAGCGGCGCGGCGCTCGAGGCGGCCTTGTCGGACGTGTGCGCGAGGACGGGGGCGCAGTCCGCGGTGGCGGTCGTGCGTGATGGGCGCGACGCGCGCGCGATCGTCGTCCGGCGCGCGGACTGATACGGGCTCCGAGTCGCGCTCCTGGAGCCCGAGCCGAGCGGGCTAGAGGGACACGCCGTAGCGCTTCGCGTAGGCGACGACGCCGATCTTGTCGATCGTCCGGATGTCGCGCGTCGTGAGGTTCAGCTTCACGAAGCGGCCCAGCTCCGGGACCCAGACACGCCGCGTCTGGATGTTCACGTGCTGCCAGCGCTTCGTCTTGATGTTCGAGTGGGAGACGTTCTGAGCCAGCAGCTTGCGCTTCCCGGTGATGTCGCTCTTCGCCATGACGTCCTCGATTGCGAGAGGGACCGCGATCGCGCGGACCCCGGCGCTTGGTGGAGGGGTGGAGATCTGCCGCGCCCGCCGCGCTGCAACGCCTCATGGGGGCCGCATGGGAGGCTCGGGAGCGCGGGAAAGTGAAGGAAGCCGGCCGGACTGTCAAGCGGCAGGGAAGGTCATCTGCTCAGGTCAGCCAGTCGCCGCTCGAGGCCGGACGGGGCGGCTCCTTCGGCGGGGGCGGGTGCAGGTTGATGCGGCGGGCGTCGGCCGCCAGGCGCCAGGCGAGGATCTGGAAGAGCCCGATGAAGGTGATGGACGAGGTCGCCGCGAACGCCAGGGCGGTCGTGGCGACGGCGATGGCGCCCCGGAGGGTCAGGCCGCCCTGCGCCGCGAAGCCGGCGAGGGCGAGGTCGGCCGTCAGCGCCAGGACCACGGCGCCGGCCAGGTAGGCGCCCGCGCCGGTCGTCTCCGAGCCCATGAAGCCCAGGAGGCTCGCGGCGACGGCGATGATGACGGAGATGTCGCCGACGTGCTCGAGGCCGAGCTCGCGCGATGCCACGCGGAAGATCGCGTGCGCGAGGAACGGGAGGGTGGCCGCGAACGCGGCGCCGAGCAGCCAGCGGGCGCCGGCGTAGGCGCGGTACCGGGCCCGGAAGGCGAGCGCGGCCGGCAACGCGGCCGCCGCGAGCGCGCGCGCCGCGCCCCAGCTCGCGCCGCCGCCCACGTCGATACCGAGCGCCGGGCCCGAGCCGAAGAGGCCCAGCACGGTGGAGAGCACGCCCGCGGCGACCATCGCGACCGCGCGCTGGCGGTAGCTGACGCGGGTCAGCGCCGCGACCATCGCCACGGCGCCGAGCGCGAAGGACGAGGCGCCGGCGCCGTACCCGCCCGGGCGGAGGCCAGCGACGGAGAGGCCGCCGAGCAGGACGAACGTCAGGCCGATGGCGGCGCACCACAGGCGCGCGGCGCCCCGGGCGGGCTCCACGGGCGCGAGATCCTCCATCAACGCCTCGGACGCCAGCAGCGGCGGCCTCGGCGCGCTCTCCTCGTGGGAGTCCGCCGCGCGCTCGGATGCCGGGGCGGCCGCGAGCGCGGAATCGTAAGCGGAGCCGGGTTCGGCTTCGGCCGCGGAGCCGGGCTCGGCTTCGGCCACGGAGCCGGGCTCGGTTTCGGCCGCGGAGCCGGACTCGGCGGCGGGGGCGGAATCGGGGAGATCCGCGGAGTCGGGGATCGCCGCGGAATCGGCGCCATCCCCGGCCGCGTCCTCGCGGCGGCCCGGCTCGACCTCCTCGCGCGGGTGGGGCATGGCTCGATCAGGTCGCACGGGTCGCGCGGACGTTCTGCCGCAGTTGCCGGAGCAGCTCGACCGAGGACAGGCGGGCCACCAGCGTGCGCCCGAACTCACGCACGGCGGCGAACCCTCGCGCGTCCACGGTCAGCGATTGCTCGTCCATGTAGAGCCGGCGCGCAATCTCGATCTGCACGGCGTGGATGGACCGATCGGGCCGGCCGTAGTGCGCGGTCGCGAAGCCGCCCTTGTACGGATCGTCGTGCCGGACCGAGAGGCCGTGCGCGCGGCAGTGCCGGTCCACCTCGTCGATCACCGACGAGGCCGCGGTCGTGCGGCCGCGCGTGCCCGGGACGACATCGGCGCGGGGGATCAGCGGGGGCGCGGGGGCGGGG
>CAYQYG010000076.1:0-13426 GCA_964421485.1 uncultured Polyangiaceae bacterium
AGGGCATGGAAGGCATCAGCCCGCGCTACGTGCAGGACAAGATCTCGAACGCGCTCGTGAACGACATCGGCGAGGGCACGATCAACCCCTTCATGGTGATGAGCGAGCTCGAGAAGGGCCTGCGCCACCACTCGCTGATCACGAGCGACGAGCAGCGCAAGCGCTACGGCGAGTGCATCGGCATGGTGAAGCGCGAGTACGAGGAGATCGTGAAGAACGAGGTCCAGCGCGCGATCAGCGCCGACGAGGACGCGATCCAGAAGCTCGCCGCGAACTACATCGACTCGATCAAGGCCTACACGCTGAAGGAGAAGGTGAAGGACCGCTTCACCCGCGAGGACGTGGAGCCGGACGAGCGGCTGATGCGCTCGATCGAGGAGAAGATCGAGATCCCCGAGAACCGGAAGGACGACTTCCGCCGCGAGATCATGAACTACATCGGCGCGCTCGCGGTCGACGGCAAGAAGTTCGAGTGGCACACGAACGACCGGCTGCGCCGGGCCCTCGAGCTCAAGCTCTTCGAGGACCAGAAGGACGCGATCAAGCTGCAGACCCTCGTGTCGAGCGTGATCGACAAGGAGACCCAGGAGAAGATCGACATCATCAAGACGCGGATGATGAAGTACTTCGGCTACAACGAGGTCTCCGCGCGCGACGTGCTCGATTACGTCGCGTCGATCTACGCGCGCGGCGACGCGAAGTAGCGTCGCCTCCAGGCGAGAGACGACGAGGCCCCGCCGGCGGCACGCCGCGCGGGGCTTCGCCTTTCATGCGCCGGATTGCTCGCGATCGCGGCGGAGGCGGGCGATCTCGCGCTCGAGGGAGGCGACGGTGCGCTTGAGGTCGCGCACCTCGTCGGCCGTGGCGAGGCCCATCGCCTTGGCGAAGGCCTCCTTCTGCTCGGTGGTGAACGTCGAGACCTTCCCGGGCATGCTCATCGCGGCCATGAGCAGCTTCATGAAGCGCTCGTCCTGCATGAGCTTCGCCACGTTCGGGTTCGCCGCGAGCTTCATGCCCTCCGAGAGCAGCCTGTCCTTCAGCGCCATGGTGCGAGGGTAGTGCGGCGCGGCACCGTTGCGGGCAGCAAAATGCACCGGCGCACGCTTGTTGCTAGTGCCGGTCGCGGGAAGTCCTGCCGGGAGTCGGAGAGGGAAGGATCTGGCAAGGGAGAGCTGAGCCATGGACTACGAGCAGTTCCTGGAGGAGGTCGCGCGGCGCGGGGGGTTCGGTGCGCGCGGCGAGGTGGAGCGGGCGATCGAGGCCACGACGCGGGCGCTGCGGGCGCGGCTGGTCGATGACGAGGCGGAGGCGCTGGCGCGGGGGCTGCCGGAGGAGGCGGCGCGAGCGCTGCGCGAAGGCGCGTACGAGGGGGATTTCGGGGTGGACGAGCTCTACCGGCGGGTGGGCGAGGCGGAGGGGGTGGCGCGGGGGTTCGGGGCGGAGCACGCGCAGGCGGTGTGCGAGGTGATCGCGGAGGCGCTCGACGGCGGGACGCTGGAGCGGCTGCGGAGGCACCTCGCGGGGGAGCTCGCGGCGCTGTTCCAGGCGCGGGAGCCGGCGGGGGAGCCGCCCGCGCCGGAGCGGCTCGGCTTCGAGGAGGCGCCGGGGCAAGGGACGACGCTGGCGAGCGGGCGGCCGGGGAGCGGGCACCCGCTGAGCGAGGCGCACCCGGAGCGGGCGCACGAGCACTCGGTGGCGCGCGAGGAGAACCCGCACGGAGACACGAAGCTCTCGAGCAGCCCCGGGCTGACGCAGGAGCGGCTCGGCGAGACGCTCGCGACAGGGAAGCCCGGGCCCACGCGGCCGGTGAGCGGCGCGAAGCGCTGAGGGATCTCCGCCGGCGCTCAGCGCTCGGGGCGCAGGGCGCGCGGAGCGCGAAGCCCCGACGGTCAACCCGCGCGCAGGTTCGCGTTGATCCGGTCCGCCCAGCCGCGGGCGTCCTCGATCGAGATCACGATCCGCCGGTAGCGCTCGCCCGTGAGCTCGATCGTGAGCGGCTCCTTCACGCGGCTGCGCACGACGTACCAGAGCTCGCGCCCGCGCGGCGTGTAGTACGTCCCGGCCTTGATGAGCCCCGGGACCGCGGTGCCGGGGGCGCGGATGTCCCGCCAGCTGCTCGGCGGCAGCGCGGCCTCCGCCCGCGTGATGTGGGCGAGCGGGACCGAGACGGGGGCGAGCTTGAAGGCCCAGAGGTGCTCGAGCCCCTCCAGCGAGAGCTCCAGCCGGTCGGCATCCATGACGAGCTGCATGGGGCCGGAGCCTAGCGCCGCTCGCGGCGCCGCGCAGCTACAGGACCTCGACCAGCACCGCGGTGATGTTGTCGCGGCCGCCGCGGCGGTTCGCCAGATCGATGAACATGTCGACGGCCGCCTCGCCGCCGCGCGCGGCGATGCCGGCGATCTCCTCCTCGGAGCGGAGGTAGCCGTGCAGCCCGTCGGAGCAGAGCAGGTACCGGTCGCCGGGCTCCACCGACACGATCGACGTGTCCACCTCGACGTAGTCACGGTTGCCCACGGCCCGCGTGATCACGTTGCGGTGCGGGGACAGCTTCGCCTCGTCCGGCGAGATCAGCCCGTTCTTGATCTGCCAGGCGATCAGCGTGTGATCCTCGGTCATCTGCACGGCCTGGCCCGCGCGCACCTGGTAGATGCGGCTGTCGCCCACCTGCCCGGTCACCAGCGCGCCGCCGATCGCGAGCGCCACCGTGATCGTCGTGCCCATCCCGCTCTTGTCGCGATCGAGCTCCGCGATCGCGTAGACCATGTACGTCGCGGCCTGGATCGCCCCCTCGATCAGGCGGCACACCGCGCGCGCCCGGTCCTGCGTCAGCGGCTCGCCGCGATCGCCGAGGCCCGGCAGGCCCCGCTTCACCATGCCGTAGACGGTCTCCACGGCCTCCGCGCTCGCGACCTCGCCGGCGGCGTGGCCGCCCATCCCGTCCGCCACGACGTAGAGCCTGAGGTCGTCGTCGCGGAAGTACGCGTCCTCGTTCGCGCGCCGGTGGCGCCCGACGTCGGTGCGGCCAAAGGATCGAATTTTCATCGAGCGTCGCCGGTCCGTCTCGAGCCGCCCTGGCCGCCGGCCATTCCAGGCGCGCGGGCGCTCGGGCGTGGCCCTAGACGATAGTCGCCATGGCCAGGGCCTGTCGAGTGGGCGGGGGCTCGGGTAGGATCGGTCCTCGCCATGGCGAGAAGCTTCTCCGCGACCTGTGCGCCAGATGGCATTCTCCAGCACCTCCTCGAGCTCCGCAGGGCGGTCCCGACCGCCGCGGGGGGCCTGGTCTTCGTCTCCGGGCCGCTCGCGCAGCGCGCGCCCGCGGTCGCCGAGGCCGTCAGGAACGCCTGGCGCGGCGTGCCCGCGTGCGTGGTGCCGGCGGCCGGGGTCCTGAGCGAGCGCGGCGAGATCGAGGGCGAGGGCGCCGCGGCCGGTGTGCTCTGGGCCGGGGGCCGCGCGGCGCCGTTCCTCCTCGGGCCGGATGAGGTGGGCGCGGGGCCGAGCCTCGCGGGGCCGGGCAAGGAGGCGCTGGAGCGCGCCGGGCAGCGGGGCGCGACGGCGATCCTCTTCGCGCAGCCGGAGGCGTTCACGCCCTCCCGGCTCGACGACCTCGCGGCCTGCGCGCCGGGCGCCTGCGTCTTCGGGGCGGGCACGGTGGGCGGCGCGGCGGTGGGCGTCACCGGGGCGGGCGAGCTGCTCGCCGGCCCGGCGGCGGGCCTCGCGATCACCGGGCTCGCCGCGCCGATCGTCGAGGCCTCGCCCGCGTGCAGGCTGCTCTCGAGCTTCGAGACGATCGAGGAGGCGAGCAGCGGCCTCGTCCTGCGCGCCGGCGGCCGCGCGGCGCTCGACCTCCTGTCCGCGTGCACCGCCGAGCTCTCCAGGCGGCCAGGCGAGCCGCCGATCGTCTTCGCCGCGCTGGCGGACGAAGCCGTCGCCCCTCGGGGCTCCGGGTCGCGCCCCACGTGGGAGCCGCCCTGCGCCCCGAACGCCGACGGCGACGACGAGCCGCCGCGGTTCGTCGTCCGCCCCGTGCGCGGCGTCGATCCGGGCCGGCGCGCGGTGATGATCGGCGAGGGCGCCCGGCCGGGCGCGCGGCTCGCGTTCGCCGTGCGCGACGCCGGCGCCGCGCGCGCGGGCGTCGAGGACATGGCCCGCCGGATCTCCCGCAGCGCGCTCGGCTCCGCCCCGCGCTTCGCCCTGTACCTGAGCTGCGCCGGCCGCGGCCAGGGCCTCTACGGCGCGCCCGACGTGGAGGCGCGCCTGCTGCGCCAGCGCTTCGCCGACCTGCCCATCGCCGGCATGCACTCGGCCTTCGAGATCGCCCCCTGGGCGCCGGGCCAGGGCCGGCTCGCGCTCTATACAGGCGTGCTCGCCCTGTTCCGGGCGCCGAGCTAGCGCGGCTCAGCCCTCCCGGAACGCGCGGAGGATCCCGTCGGCCCTGCGGCGGACCTCCGCGTGGAGCGGCCCGAACCGCGGGTCTTCGCGCGCCTCGGCGAGCAGCGGGCAGCGCTCGAGCCAGAGCAGATCGATGAGGCCCTCCTCGACCGAGCCGGCGAGCGCGCGCACCACCGCCTCCGCCCGGCCCAGGAACGCGTACACCTCGGCCTGGAGCTGCTTCACGAACGCGCGGCGCCGGACCGCGGCCCTGGAGAGCCGCTCGATCTGCATGAACTCCAGCGTCTCGGGCACCTCCGCGTGCACCATCAGGCGCAGCATCGCGGAGCTGAGCTCGTAGCCCTCCTCGCCCTTCAGGAGGGGCAGGCAGGTCCGGGCCGTGGCGACGTCGCGGCGCCAGAGGAGGAAGCGCATGTGCAGCGCCGATCCGACGAAGCGGCCGTCCAGGATCGCCGGCCCGGCGAGCGCGTCGGCCTCGGCGGAGCGGCCGGTGAGCTCGAGCGTGCGCGCGAGCGACGTCTTGGCGAGCGGCACCTCGGGGTCGAGCGCAAGCGCCGCCTCGACGCGGCGCCGGCCCTCCTCGATCTCGCCGATCTCCAGCAGGATGACCCCCAGCATGGCCTGCGCCTCGGCGAGGCCCGGGCTGCGGGCGATCGCTCGCCGGAGCTCGCGCATCGCCGCCTCGGTCTCGCCCGCCTGGATGCGCGCCGAGGCCAGCGCCAGGCGCGCGTCGGCGAGGTCCGGGGCCGCGGCGATCGCGCGCTCCGCCGCCTGGATCGCCTCCTCGCCGCCCTCGCCCGCGAAGAACCAGAGGCGCGAGCGCGCGAGCGCCTCCAGCGCGAGCAGCATCGGATCGCCGGGCGCGCGCGCCTCGGCCTGGGTGACGAGCTCGATCGCGCGGCGGAGGTTCTTCGGCCAGAACTGCCGGTACTCGTGGCGCGCGCGCAGGAAGAGGTCGAGCGCGACCGGATCCGAGGGCACGTCGCGCGCGGGCGCGGCGGCGCCGGCGTCGAGGGTGAGCGCCTCGACGACCGCCTGCGCGACCTCGTCGTTGAGCCGCAGCACCTCGGCCTCGGGGCGCTCGATGTGGCGCGCCCAGAG
The DNA here is from genome assembly GCA_964421485.1 of uncultured Polyangiaceae bacterium. Classification (GTDB taxonomy): domain Bacteria; phylum Myxococcota_A; class Polyangia; order Polyangiales; family Polyangiaceae; genus CAYQYG01. The sequence goes on from CAYQYG010000076.1 coordinate 5,491, forward strand.
CTGGAAGCCGTCGGCCACGCTGAGCAGCCGCGCGTTGATCCGCACCGCGCCGGCGCGGCGCCGCACCGAGCCGCCGAGGATCACCTGCACGCCGAGCTCGCGCCCGATGTCGCGCGGATCCTGCTCGGCCCCCTTGAACCGCGCCACGACGCCGCGCGGCCGCACCTTGAGGCCGCGGGTCATCGAGAGGTTGTCGATCAGGTCGTCGGTGAGCTCGTCCGCGAGGTACTCGTCGTCCGGCGGGCCCTGGTTGCGGAAGGGCAGCACGGCGACGATCTTGTCGCCGGGGTGGGACGACGGGAGCGCGGCGGACACCGGCGCCTCGGGCGGGGGCCGCACCGAGAGCGAGCGGATCGCCGGCTGCGTCAGCGACGAGAGCTCCGCGGCGACGAGGTCGGCCGTCGCGAAGCGGTCGTCGCGCGAGCGCGCCATGCAGCGCAGGATCAGGCGCGCGAACGCGTCGGGCAGGTCGGGCCGGCGGCGCCGCGGATCGGGCGGATCGACGAGCAGCCGCGCCGCGGCGACCGCGAACGGCCCGTCGCCGACCCACGCGCGCTCGCCGGTGAACATCTCGTAGAGCATCGCCCCGAGCGCGTAGATGTCCGCGCGCCCGTCGATGTCCTCGCGCCCCTCGACCTGCTCCGGCGCCATGTACGCCGGCGTCCCGAGCGTCACGCCGAGCGTCTGCGCGCCGTCGCCGCGGGCGAACGCGCGCGCGATGCCGAAATCGGTGAGCGCCACCCGGCCGCTCCTCGCGACGAGCACGTTGTCCGGCTTGAGATCGCGGTGGATGACGCCCGCCTGGTGCGCGGCGGCGAGGCCGGCGCAGACCGGGCGCGCGAGCTCCACGGCGCGGTCGATCCGGAGCGGCCCCTCGCGGCCGAGGATGGCCGCGAGCGACTCGCCCTCGATGAGCTCCATGGTCAAGAACTTCTCGCCCTCGTGCTCGCCGATGTCGAAGACGCGCGCCACGTTGGGGTGCGTGACCCGGCGCGAGAGCCGCACCTCGCGCCGGAACCGATCGAGCATGTCCGGATCGGTCGAGAGCTCCCGGCGGAGCGCCTTGAGCGCGACGGTCTCGTCGAGCTCCACGTCCCGCGCGCGGTAGACGTTCCCCATGCCGCCGACACCGATCAGGCAGAGCAGCTCGTAGCGGCCCGCGAGCACCTGACGCTTGCACCTCGCCTCGCCGCCGCCGCACGGCGGGATCTCGCCCGTCGGGAACGTCGAGGGATGGCGGGCGGCCCCGTGCGCCCCGGACCCCGCTCCGATCGGCTCCGGGGCGCCGCTCGACCCGCTGGGGGCCGCGATCGTGTCGTCTTCTCTCGTGTGTCGCTGCGTCATCGTCGTTCCAGGACCCCCGCGCTGCGCGCGGGAGAGGCTACCTCATATCGAGGCCGCCGTTTGCTACGCTGCCGGCCCCATGGCCCCGGCGCCGCTCTCCATCGAAGTGAAGGGCCTGTCCAAGGTCTACCGCGTCCACGAGCGCGAGGCGGGCCTCGCCGCCGCGCTCCGGTCGGTGTTCCGCCGCCGCTACAAGGCCGTGCACGCCGTGCAGGACCTCTCCTTCTCGATCGCGCCCGGCGAGCGCGTCGGCTTCCTCGGCCCCAACGGCGCGGGCAAGACCACCACCCTCAAGGTGCTCTCCGGCCTGCTCCACCCCACTGCCGGCGAGGTCCGGGTCTCCGGGCTCGTGCCGCAGCGCCGCGAGGTCGAGCTCCTGAAGCGCATCACCCTGGTCATGGGCCAGAAGCAGCAGCTCCTCTGGGACCTGCCGCCGGTCGAGACCTTCGCGCTGAACCGCGCGATCTATGGGATCGCCGAGGCGGATTTCAAGGCGACCATGACCGAGCTCGAGGACCTGCTCGACATCGCCCGGGTCTCCTCGAAGCCGACCCGCCAGCTCTCGCTCGGGGAGCGCATGAAGTGCGAGCTCGCGGCGGCGCTCCTGCACCGGCCCGAGGTGCTCTTCCTCGACGAGCCGACGATCGGGCTCGACGTCTCCATGCAGCTCGCCGTGCGCGAGTTCATCCGGCGCTACAACGAGCGGCACGGGGCGACCGTGCTCCTGACCTCGCATTACATGGACGACGTGGCCGCGCTCTGCCCGCGCGTGATCGTGATCGACCAGGGCCGGCTGCGGTACGACGGCGACCTGCCGGCGCTCATCCGCAGCGTGCGGCCGCACAAGCGGATCGCGCTCCGATCGGGCGCGCCGCTCGACCGCGCGGCGCTCCAGCGGGTCGGCGCGGTGCTCGAGCTCGACCCGGGCCGGGCCGTGCTGCAGGTCTCGCAGGCGGCGCTCCGCGAGGCCGTCGGCCACCTCCTGGCGTTCCCGGACGTCACCGACGTCACGGTCGAGGATCCACCGCTCGAGGAGGTCATGCGCGAGCTCTTCGCGCAGCCGGGCGCGCCGGGCGAGGCCCCCGCCGCCGAGGGGGCGCGCCCGTGAGCGGGGGCGCCGTCGCCCGGGCCCTCCGCGCGTACCCGACGCTCCTCAGGGTCGGCTTCGCCGGCGCGATCGCGTACCGCGCCGAGATGCTCATCTGGATGCTCACGACCACCATGCCGCTCGTGAGCCTCGCGCTCTGGTCGGCCGTCGCCGCGCGCGCCCCCGTCGGCCGGTTCGGCGCGCCCGACTTCACCGCGTATTTCCTCGCCACCCTGATCGTGCGGCAGCTCACCGGCTCCTGGCTCGTCTGGGAGATGAACATGGACATCAAGAGCGGCGCGCTCTCCCAGCGGCTGCTCAAGCCCGTGCACCCGCTGGTGGTCTACAGCTCCGAGAACCTCGCCGCGATCCCGCTCCGCGCGCTGCTCTGCGTCCCTGTCGCCGGCGTCGCGCTCCTCGCCGCCGGCGGGGAGCGCTGGAGCGCCGCGCCCGCGACGCTCGCGATCTTCGCGGCCTCGCTGCTCGGCGCCTGGCTGATCAACTTCTTCACGATGGCGCTCATCGGCTCGCTCGCCTTCGTCATGGAGAGCTCGACCGCCGTCTTCGAGATCTACCTCGCGGGCTTCATGCTCCTCTCCGGCTACCTCGTCCCGATCGAGCTCTTCCCCCCGGCGCTCCAGCGCGTCGCCGCGGCCCTGCCGTTCCGCTACAGCCTCGCCTTCCCCGTCGAGCTCATCACCGGCCTGCTCGCGCCGGCGCGCGCGCTCCGCGAGCTCGCGATCCAGTGGGCCTTCGCCGCCGGCACGGCGATCGCCGCGATCTGGGCCTTCCGCGCCGGCACCCGCCGGTTCGCCGCGTTCGGCGGGTGAGCGCGTGCGCTACCTCCGGCTGCTCGGCACCCAGCTCCGCGTCTCGATCGCGCTCGGCATGCAGTACCGCTGGGAGTTCCTGATCGACGGCGGCATCACGCTGCTCTGGGCCGCGATCGGCGTCGTCCCGCTCCACATCGCGCTCGCCGGCCGCCCCGCGATCGGCGGGTGGACCTTCGAGCGCGCGCTGGTCGTCGTCGGCTGGTTCACGCTGCTCAAGGGCATCCTCGACGGCGCCGTGAACCCCTCGCTGATCCGCGTCGTCGAGCAGATCCGCCAGGGCACGCTCGACTTCACGCTGCTCAAGCCCGCCGACGCGCAGTTCCTCGTCTCGACCGCCAAGTTCGAGCCCTGGAAGCTCGTCGACGCGCTCGCCGCGCTCGCGATCATGGCCTACGCGTTCGCCGCGCTCGGCCGCGCGCCCGCGCCCGCGGACGTCGCGCTGTCCCTCGGCCTGCTCGCGGCGGCCACCATGGTCCTCTACTCGGCGTGGATCCTGGTCGTCTCGGCCGCGTTCTGGGTCGTGCGCCTCGACAACCTGACCTACCTCTTCAACTCGATCTTCGATTTCGCGCGCTGGCCGGCGACGATGTTCACCGGCTTCTGGCGGATCCTCTTCACGCTCGTGATCCCGCTCGCGCTGATGACGACCTACCCGGCCGAGGCGCTGCTCGGCACGCTCGCGCCGCGCACTGCGGCGCTCTCCGCGCTCGGCGCCGCGGCCTTCGCCCTGCTCGCCCGCGGCGTCTGGAAGCGGGCGATCGGCCGCTACACCTCGGCCTCGAGCTGACCCCGCACCGCGGCGATCGCGCGGCCGAGGCCGTGCTGGTCGAGGCCGCCGAGGATCGCGACCTGGGCGCCCGAGCTCACGCACGCGATGGAGTCCCCCGCGCCGGCGCGGCGCACGGAGAAGCGAGGCTCCCCCCCCGCGACCGCGAGCAGCGGCGGCCGCGCGAAGGCCTCGAGCGCGCCGCGGGCCTCGGCCAGGTCGGCCAGCGGCAGCGCCTCGAGCCCGCCGGAGGCCTCGATCGGCACGTCCCCGCCGGCGTCCACCGCCACGAGCAACGACGGCCCGCCGTGCCCGTCGATCGCGCGCAGGCACCGCGCGGCCGCGTCGGCGCACGCCGGCAGGATCCGCGCGACGGTCCGCCAGTAGACCTCCGCCGCCGGGAACGCGCTGAGCACGCTCCGCGCGCTGTGCGTCGAGAGCGGCGTGGACCACACCTCGAGGCCCCCCGCGGCCTCCTGCGCGATCGTCGCGAGCCCCTCCGCGATCTGATCGAGCAGCGCGCCGCGGATCTGCGCGGCCTCGGCGCCGCCGATCTCGTGCAGCACGGCGCCGAGCGGCCTGCCCTCGGCCCGCGCCCTCCGGAGCGCCGCCTGCACCGAGTCCGCGGCCGCGGGGTCGCGCCGGCGGAGCCGCGCGCTGAGCGGCATCTGCCCGTCCGCGAGCGCCACCAGCCCGACCTGCCCCTCGGAGACGAGCACCTCGCCCACGACGCGCCCGTCGGCCGCCGCGACCGTGATCGACTGCGTCCCGCGCATGCGCTCGACGCGCTCGAGCAGCTCGAACAGCCACCGGCCCGCCTCCGCCGGCCCCGCCTCGCGCGCCGGGCGCCCTCGCCGGGGCGCAGGCGCCCCCGCGCCGGCGACCCTGGACGCGATCGCCGTACCTCCGCCTTCGCCCATGTCCCCCTCCACAAGCGCAAGTCCTTCCAGCGACCTCATCAAGGGCATACCGCAGCAAGACGCGGGCCATCGCATAAAGACGCGCAATTCATCGAGGATTCGCGTTGCAGATCGCGTGGCGCCGGGATGGCCCCGTGCAAGGCTTGCGGTCGCCCGCGCAGGTTCAGCGAGCGGCCTCGACCGGCCTGGTACACTGTCCCCTGAGTTCCTCCCTGGATCACCGGAACGCTATCGGAGAGGAGAGGAGAGAGGATCACAGGGAGGCGGGGAGATGGGGAGAACAGAAATTTCTGAGAAATGTCTCTCTCTTCTCTCCCTCCCCGTCTCCCCGCCTCCCTGTGATTTTCTCTCTCCTGGATCCAGGGACGAACTTGGGGGACGCGGTACTAGGCGCGGCATGGGAGCGTCCGGTAAAGTGTACGCTCACCTCGTGGACTCGCCCCGCCCATCCACCACCGACAGCACCGAGCCCGCGCCCGAGGCCGATTCCGCGCCCGAGGCCGAGACCGATTCCGGGTCCGATTCCGCGGCCGCGCCCGCGTCCGATTCCGGGTCCGATCCCGCGGCCGCGCCCGATTCCATCCATTCTTCCACCGGGGAGCCCGACCTGGCCAGCCTCGCGCGGAGGCTCCGCGGCGAGCCGGAGCCCGGTGCGCCGTCCACGTCACCCACGTCACGCCGCAACGTCCAGGCCATCACCATTGCGGTGCTCTTCATCGTGATGCTCGTGCTCATGCGCCTGCTCGCGCCCGGCGATTGAGCCGCGCGCCGTGGCCGCTCACCCGTACCGCTCGAGCTGCGCCACGTGGACCGCCTCGTGCCGCACGATCTCCCACGCCCGCCCGGCTCCCGTTCATCGAAATCATCGGGCACGTAGATCGTGTGCCCGAGCGCCGTCACGTAATGGCTGAGGTACGTCCGCTGCCCGCCGCGCGCCGGGCCGTGTTACAGTCCCGCCATGAGCAGCGCGCTCCCCCGATTCCTCCTGTCCGCGCCCGCGGCGCTCATCGCCTCCGTCGTGATCGTGAGCCTCGCCGCGTGGCTGATCCCGCCGCTGAAGGGGGCCATGATCCTGGTCCCGTACCGGGTGCGCGAGGGCTTCCAGATCCACCGGCTGCTCACGGCCGGGTGGCTGCACTCGGACGCCACCCACCTGCTCTTCAACATGCTCTCGCTCTACTTCTTCGCCGGCGAGGTGGAGCGCGCGCTCGGGGCCAATCGATTCCTCATCCTCTACTTCGCCGCCGTGGTCCTGGGCTTCATACCGACGACGCTGCGCCACATGAGGAACCCCCGCTACGCCTCGCTCGGGGCCTCGGGCGCGGTGGCCGCGGTGATGTTCAGCGCGATCCTGCTCTACCCGAAGCTCAAGCTGTACCTGATGTTCATCCCCATCCCCGTGCCGGGCCTCGTGTTCGCGCTGGCATATCTGGCCTACAGCGCCTGGAATTCCCACCGCGCCCGCGACGGCGTGAACCACGACGCCCATTTCGCCGGCGCCGTGGTCGGCGCGGCGCTCACCTACCTGTTCGAGCCGGCGCAGGTCGAGCGCACGGTGAGGAGCTTCGTCAAGTAGAGTAGCGCTCCACGGACGGCGCGTCGCCGCGGAGGAGCGCCTCCACCTCGACGCGCACGCCCGCCGGACCCGAGAAGAGGAGCTTCCGGACGATCTCCGCCGAGCCGGTCGACACCCAGGAAGGGCGCAGCTCCCGGTCCGCGCTGTCCAGGAAGCAGAGGACGGACCAGGGATTGTGGATGGCAGGGGCAGCCGGACCCCCTGCCGCGTTTGCGCCGGCGTCCCATGAGCCCGGGAACGATCCTGCAGGCGGCTCCGGCAGGTCCTGGGAAGATCGGTCCTGTGGCTCCGGGGGCCGCTGCGCGATCGGAACGGGGCCCTGCTGGGCGCGTTCCGATCGGGGCAGGCCCTTGAGGGGCCGTTGCGCGATCGGAACAGGGCCTCGAGGGGCGCGTTCCGATCGCGCAACGGCGCCTGGAGGGGTTTGCGCGATCGGATCCGTGGCTCCGGGAGGTGCTTGCGCGATCGATCGTGCCGCGCCGGCGACGCTTGCGGATCCCTCCAGGGCCGCCCGGGCGGGGGCGCGGATCGATGCATGCGTGGCGTCGCTGTTCAACAGCTTCCGGAAGCAGCGCTGCTGCCCTCCGAGGTCTCGCTGCTCTCGCAGGAGGCGCCGAGGTCTCCGGTGACTGCAACAAAGAAGGCGCAAAGATCACCGTTTGGGTGAAGACCGGCGGCGACAGGGGCGCCTAATTCTGCTCGGGGACGACAAATATAGCCGCTCACGGATCGCAGAGAGAGAAGAAGGTTCACAGGGAGGCGGGAAGGATGTCAGATGTTCGAGGCGTCGGGTTCGGCGCGGATGACTTCGAGGCCCGTCAAGTTGGCGTGAGTCGCGTCGGAGATGTCTTCGGCGCCACGGCGTGCCAGGCGGCGAATCCCGTCACGGAGCACGGGGGTGTTGAAGTTGACCAGCAAGCCGACACCCAAGCCTGTCAGCTTCAAATAGGTGAGCACCTGAGCCTCGTAGATTGGCAGCGGGCGATCGACGGCCTTGATTTCCACCAAGAGCTTCTCCTCGACCACCACGTCCATTCGATACGCGCAGTCGAGCAACACCCCCTTGTAGCTCAAGGGAAGGGGCCTTTGCCTCGCAAAGCTCAGGCCCATCAGCGACAGCTCATGGCACAAGCATTGCTCATACACTGACTCCAGAAGCCCAGGACCGAGGTGACGGTGAACCTCCATGCACGCCCCGATCACTCGCTCGGACAGCTCCCAGTGCTTACCCGTTCCACGGATTCGATGTATCATGTGAGTTTGATATCACAAGAACTGGACTGCGCCGGTCATGGCTGCGAGAAATCGACATCACTCGCAACTGTTATCCCCGTGCTCCCCGCCTCCCTGTGAACCTCTCTCTCTCTGCTCCCCGTGCTCCCCGCCTCCCTGTGAACCTCTCTCTCTCTC
>CAYQYG010000076.1:13526-25559 GCA_964421485.1 uncultured Polyangiaceae bacterium
CTCTCTCTCTCTCTCTGCTCCCCGTGCTCCCCGCCTCCCTGTGAACCTCTCTCTCCGATCCATGGAAGGTGGTCCTTCGGCCGCTGGAGACATACTCGGCTTTTGCGACGACGTTCCGCTGCGCGAAGCCCGGCGGCGGGTTGATGCCGGCGCCCGAGCCCTCGGTGGTGGAGAGGGATGTGCGGGAGATTGGCCGGCTGATCGCCAAGGCCCGTGCGGAGGTCGTGTCGACGAAGCGGTGAGCAGCCCGGAGGCGGGGCTCCGATGCTCGCGCGCTCGTTCTCGTGGATCACAGGGCGGCGGGGCCGGTGAGCGGCTCCAGGGCGGGGGCGCGCCCCGGGGCGACCGCTCCGATCGATCCATCGGCCCCCGCACCGTGGAGCCGCTCACCCTCGCGAGATCCTGCCGCGCGCGCTCCGCAGACCGTGTCAGCGGGGCGGCGGGGCGTGGTAACGTGCCGCGGCCTCATGGAAAGTGTCGGCGTGGAGCGCTCCGGGCCCGGCGCGACTGGGACGATAGGGCCTTACCGCCTGCTGGCGCCGCTCGGCCGCGGCGGGATGGGCGTCGTCTTCCGCGCGGAGCACGTCGCGACCGGGGAGCTCGTCGCGCTCAAGACCGTGACGGTGAGCGACCCGGCGCTGCTCTCGAGCATCCGGCGCGAGATCCACGCGCTCCGGCGCGTCGAGCACCCGGGCGTGGTGCGCATCGTCGACGAGGGGGTCGAGGATGGGCTGCCCTGGTATGCGATGGAGCTGCTCGAGGGGCACACGCTCCGCGACCACAACATCGATCGGTGGCGGAACCACGCGACGATCGACGCGGCATCGACCGACACCATGACCGACGCGGAGGAGGCGATCCGGGCCTCGCTCCGCTCGGCCGCCCCCGCGAGCGCAAAGCCGGACGCCGCAGGGTCGGGCGCGCAGCCTCCGGGCGACGCGACGGAGGCGCTGCCGCCAGGGTGGCTCTGCCGCGGCCCGAGCTCGGCTCCGGCGGCCGGCTCCGCTCCCGGGACCGGCTCCGCTCCCGGGACCGGCTCCGCTCCCGCTGCCGCTGCCGGCCCCGTTCCCGTGGCCGGTGCCGTTCCCGTTCCCGTTTCCGGAGCCGTTCCCGTTCCCGGAGCCATTCCCGTTCCCGGTGCTGTTCCCGTTTCCGGCTCCGCGCCCGTCGCCGGCTCCGCGCCCGTTTCCGGCTCCGCGCCCGTCGCCGGCTCCGCGCCCGTCGCCGGCTCCGCGCCCGTCGCCGGCTCCGCGCCCGCTTCTCGGCCGGCCGCTTCCGGCTCCCCGGGCAGCAAGCAGCTGCCGCGGAGGCCTCGGCCGTTCCAGCACGCGGCGGGCGGGGCGCTCCCGCAGACGCTGCGGCTCTTCAAGGCGATCTGCGCGCCGCTCGCGTACATCCACGGGCAGGGGCTCGTGCACAGGGACCTCAAGCCGGAGAACGTCTTCATCAGGGAGGCGCAGGGGGCGGCGGGGAGGCTGCGGACCGGGGCGGGGACGCCGGTGCTCGTCGACTTCGGGCTCGCGGTGCGGTTCGAGGCCAAGGAGAGAGAGGGGCTCGCGCTCCAGTTCGGGGGCAGGCCGATGGGGAGCCCCGCGTACATGGCGCCGGAGCAGGTCCGGGGGGAGCTCGTCGATGCTCGGGCGGACCTCTACGCGCTGGGGTGCATGCTCTACGAGGCGGTCACGGGGGACGTGCCGTTCGTGGGAGGGGGGACCGCGGACGTGCTCTCCATGCAGCTCTCGGCCGTGCCCGCGAAGCCCTCGGAGCTCGTCGAGGGGGTGCCGCCGGAGCTCGACGCGCTGCTCACCCGGCTGCTCCAGAAGAGGCCGGAGGACAGGCTGGGGTACGCGGAGGACGTGGCGGCGGTGCTCTCGGCGCTCGGGGCCGAGGACCTGCCCGATCCGGAGGGGCGGTGGGCGGCGGCGCCGAAGCCGCAGCCGTACCTCTACAGGCCGGGGCTCGCGGGGCGGGGGGACGCGCTGCGGAAGCTCCAGGCGCTCCTCAAGCGGCTGCTCGACGGCAAGGGGGGGATCGCGCTGATCGGGGGGGAGAGCGGCATCGGCAAGACGCGGCTCACGATGGAGATCGCGACGGAGGCGGCGCGGTCGCAGATCGTGGTGGTGACGGGGGAGTGCGTCGCGGTGTCGGCGGGGGAGCGCGGGGGTGTGAAGGCCGCGCCGCTGCACCCGTTCCGGCATTTCCTCGTCGCGGTCGCGGACCGGTGCAGGGCGCTCGGGCGCGAGGGGTATGACCGGCTGCTCGGGGCGCGGGGCAAGGTGCTCGCGCCGTACGAGCCGGCGCTCGCGAAGCTGCCGGGGTACGAGAGATACCCGGATCCGCCGGAGCTGCCGGCGGACGCGGCGCGGTTCAGGCTGCAGAGCGCCCTGGCGCAGACGCTCGACGCGTTCGCCGCGGAGACGCCGCTCCTGCTCGTCATCGACGACCTGCAATGGGCGGACGAGAGCTCGCTCGGGGTGCTGGCGCAGCTCGACGAGGCGTACTTCGACGAGCACAAGCTCCTGATCCTCGGCACGTACCGGACCGAGGAGGCGACGAGCGCGCTCTCCGCGCTCGCGCGGTCGCCGTGGGCGACGCACGTGCCGCTGGGGCGGCTCGACGCGCGCGCGGTGGGGCGGATGGTGAGCGACATGCTCTCGATGGAGCGGCTGCCGGACGCGTTCATCGGGTTCCTGCTCGAGCAGTCGGAGGGCAACCCGTTCTTCATCGCGGAGTACCTGCACGCGGCGGTGCAGGAGGAGCTGCTCGCGCGCGACGGCCGGGGGGCGTGGCGGATCCGCGAGCCGCCGGCGTCGCGGCCGGCGCAGGGGAGCGCGGCCTCGTCGATGGGGATCGCCTCGCTCCGGCTGCCGCGATCGCTGCGGGAGCTCGTGGCGCGGAGGCTCGCGGGGCTCGGGCCGGCGGCGCGGGCGCTCGCGCGGATGGCGGCGGTGCTGGGGCGCGAGCTCGACGAGGAGGTGCTGATCGCGGCGGCGGCGGTCGACGAGGCCGACGCGCTGGAGGGGCTCGCGGAGCTCGCGGCGCGGCACGTGCTCGAGGGCTCGGGGCCGGGGCGGCTGCGCTTCGTGCACGACAAGCTGCGCGAGATCATCTACGCGGACGCGCCGGAGCGGGACCGGCGGGCCCTGCACGCGGCGGCGGCGCGGGCGATCGAGGCGCGCTACGCGGGGTCGCCGGACCTCGCGCTGTCGTACGCGATCCTCGCGCACCATTACGCGACCGCGGGCGCGGGCGACAAGACGCTCGAGTACCTCGAGAAGGCGGGGGAGCAGGCGCTCGCGACGGGGGCCTCGGGCGAGGCGCAGGGGTTCTTCGCGCACGCGATCGCGCTCGACGACGCGCGGCCGGAGCTCCAGCGGGCGGCGCCGGTCAGGCGGGCGCGGTGGGAGCGGCGGCTCGGGGAGGCCTGCTACAACCTCGGCGACCTGCGGCAGGCGGAGCGGCGCTGCGAGGCGGCGCTGGCGCTCCTGTCGCGGCGCGGGGCGCCCTCGTCGCGCGCGGCGCAGGCGGCGGCGTCGCTGTGGCAGCTCGGGCGGCAGGTGGCGCACCTCGCGGGCGCGGAGATCCCGGTGGCGACGTCGGCGGCCGAGCGGGAGCGGCTCGCGGAGGCGGCGCTCGCGGCGGAGCTCCTGTCGGAGACGTGCCTGTTCCAGAACGACTCGACGCGGGCGTTCATGGCGGCGCTCGAGGCGACGAACGCGGCGGCGGGGCTCGGCACGTCGCCGCCGCTGGCGCGCGGGTACGCGACGCTGAGCGTGGCGTTCGGCTACGTGCCGCTCCCGCCGATCGTGGAGGCCTACGCGCGGCGCGCGGAGCAGACGGCGGCCGCGACGGGGGACCGGCGCGCGATCGGGTTCGTGGCGTTCATGCGGGGGCTGACGGCGCTGAACGAGGGGCGGAGCGCGGAGGCGACCCGGCTGCTGGAGGAGGCGGAGCGGATCGCGGACGAGGCGCAGGACCGGCGGCGGCGGGAGGAGTGCATGGCGCTGCTCGGGAGCGCGGCGTTCTTCGCGGGGCGCTGGCCCGAGGCGCTGGCGCGCTACGCGGAGCTCAGCGCGGCGGCGCGGCGGAGCAGCAACGCGCAGGGGCAGATCTGGGCGCGGAGCGGGCGGGCGCAGTGCCTGATCCTGCTCGGCGACGGCGACGAGGCCGTGGAGATCCTCGCGGAGGACGAGCCCTTGATCCAGGAGAGCGGCGACCGCGCGCAGATGATCACGCACGGCCAGATCGCGCTGGCGCACGCGCTGCGGGGCGATCGCGAGGCGGCGCTCAGGGCCGCGCGGCGCACGCTCGCGCTGATGCGCGGGAACCGGCCCGCGGCGTACCACTGCCTGCAAGGCTGCCTGGCCACCTGCGAGGTGCTGCTCGCCGAGGAGGAGGCCGCGGCGACGCGCGAGGCGCGGCGGGCGCTCGAGCGCGAGGCCCGGGAGGCCTGCGCGCTGCTGCGCGGCTATGCGCGCATCTTCCCGCTGGGACGGGCCGACGCGCTGCGGATCCTGGCGCTCTCGGCCTGGCTCGACGGGTCGCGCGCGCGGGCGCGGAGGCTGCTCGCCGAGGCGATCGAGGCGGCGCACCGGATGGAGCTGCCCGGCCAGGAGGCGCGCGCGCGCTACGAGCTCGGGCGGCTCCTTGGCCGGAGCGATCCGGAGGGGGCGCGGCAGCTGAAGCGGGCGGCGGCGATCTTCCGGAAGCTGGAGCTCACGCGGTGGGAGGAGCGGGCGGAGAGGGCATTGAACGCGACGTCGGCCCCCGCCGCCGCGGCGCCCGCGCGATAGCAGGGGCTCGCTCGGCGAGCGCCCTGTGCCCGTGGCCAGAGGCACGGAGCGAAGAGCGGGGCGACGACCTCGACGATTCCCACGGTCGGGCGGAGCTCCTCGACTATATTCACCTCCCCCGCGATATGGATTCCGACGAGACCGCAGGCTTCCGCCGGAGCGCGAACGGCACGGAGGCGCCGCCCGCCCGGGTCGGCGCGTATATCATCAAGAGACCGCTCGCGGCCGGCGGGTTCGGGACCGTGTACACCGCCGAGCACGCCGAGCGCGGCGCGCCGGCCGCGATCAAGGTGATGCACGTGGAGCTCGCCGCGAATCCGGACGCGGTGGCGCGCTTCGCGCGCGAAATCGAGATCCTGACGCGCGTGCGGCACCCGAGCGTGGTCGAGGTGCACGACTGGGGGCAGCTCCCCGACGGGCGCCCGTACTTCGCGATGGAGCTGCTCCAGGGGGTGAGCCTCAAGGAGCACCTCGACGAGCGGAGCCGGCTGCCGGCGCGCGAGGCCCTCGAGATCCTCGAGCAGATCTGCGGCGCGCTCACGGCCGCGCACGCGCTCGCGATCGTGCACCGGGACATCAAGGCGTCGAACGTCTTCCTCTGCGACGCCCCGGCCGGGGGCGGCGAGGCGGGGCGCCCGGCGCGGCGCATGGTGCTGCTCGATTTCGGCGTGGCGAAGCTGCTCGACAACGACGGGCCGGGGCTCACCACGTCGCGGCACGTGATCGGGACGATCGCGTGCATGGCGCCCGAGCAGCTCCGGTCGAGGCCGGTGGACGCGCGCACCGACGTGTACGCGCTGGGGGCGCTCGCGTACCGGATGCTCACCGGGGAGCCGCTGTTCTCGGCGAGGAACGCGATCTCGATGCAGCAGATGCACCTGCACGCGGCGCCGCAGCCGCCGAGCCTGATCGCGCCGATCGATCCCGCCTTCGACGCGCCCATCCTCCGCGCGCTCAGCAAGGCCCCCGACGCGCGGCAGCAGAGCGCCGCGGCGTTCTTCGCCGAGATGCTCGCCGCGGCCGCGGAGCGGCGCGCCGGCGAGCAGCGAGGGGCGCTCGCGGTCATGGTGGAGGTGCTCGCCGATCCCGAGGTGATGGCCGCGCCGGACGAGGCGCTGCTCGACGACCTGGAGGCCGTGCTGCCGGCGGCCGTCGGCGCGCTCGAGGCCGCCGGGCTGCGGCTCGCGGTGCAGACGGGGACGAGCGCGCTGCTCTCGACGCCGCGGCCCGACGAGGCCGGCGAGGACGCCCGGACGCGGCGCGGGGCGCTCATCGCGCTCGGGGCGCTCGTCAGGCGGCTCGCGGGGCGCGCGGGCCGAGATCCGCGCGTGCGGGTCCGCGCCTCTGCGCACGTCGGCCGGGCGACGATCGGGCCCGACGGCGCGATCGCCGGGGGCGAGCTGATGCAGCTCGCGTCGTGGGTCCCGGACCTCGACGCGGCGGGGGTGGTGGCCTCGGCGGAGGCGCTCGCGGGCCTCGATCTGCCGGCGCGGGCCGCGGGCGAGGCGCACGGGATCACCTGGCTCGAGCTCGCGGGCTGAGCCGCCGGCGGCGAGGGCGCCGCGGCGTCAGCGGTACTCGTCGGCGTTGATGTTGTAGCGGCGCAGCCAGCGGTGCACCTGCTTGCGGTCGCGGTTGAACATGCGGCCGACCGCGGCGACGTTGCCCTTGTGCTCGGCGAGCAGCTCGCGGAGGCGCGCCTCCGTCGGCGCGACGAGGCGCCCCATGTCCGGCGGCGAGCCGCGCGGGTCGGGGCGCGGAGGTGCCGCCTGCTCGCCCGCCGGCGGGAGGCCGCGCCGCCCGTAGCTCTTCGTGTTCTCGCGGATCTCGTCGGTGAAGTGCTCGACCCCGAGCTCGGGCCCGCGCGCGACGGCGGCCCAGCGCTTCACGAGGGCCTCGAGCTCGCGGACGTTGTAGGGGAAATCGTAGTGGAGCAGCCCCGTCATGAACGGGAGCGTCACCTTCACGTCGGGCTGCCCGTGGCGCGCCGCGAGGGCGAAGAGGAGCGCGTAGACGTCCTCCTTGCGGTGGCGCAGGGGCGGCAGCGTCAGGTTGTACTCGTTGATGCGCGCGAAGAGATCGCCCCGGAACGCGCCGCTCTGCTGGAGCTTCGCGAGGTCCCTGTGGGTCGCGCACACGACGCGCACGTCGACCTTCTCGGGCGTGGTCCCGCCGAGCGGGACGATCTCCCTCGACTGGATCACGCGGAGCAGCTTCGCCTGCGCCTCGAGGGGCATGTCGCCGATCTCGTCGAGCAGGAGCGTGCCCCCGTGCGCCGCGCGGATCAGCCCGGTCCGGTCGCGGTCCGCGCCGGAGAAGGCGCCGCGCCGGTGGCCGAACAGCTCGCCCTCGATCAGGGTCGCCGGGATCGCGGCGCAGTTGACGGCCTGGAAGGCGCCGCGCCTGCCGCTCCAGTCGTGGAGCTGCTGGGCGAAGACCTCCTTGCCCGTGCCGCTCTCGCCGAGGATGAGCACGGAGAGGGGGCTCTTGGCGACGTCCCGGAGGCCGCTCGCGAGCTGCTGGATCTGGTAGCCGCCCACGACGTCGCCCGCGGGCAGGACCAGCCGCGCCGCGCCCGCGCCGGGCTCGACGATGGCGCCGTCAATGCGGTAGCGCGCGTACCGGTGGGCGTCGGCCTCCACGAACTTGAAAATCGCGTCGCCGACGCGGATCTCGTGCAGGTGCTCGAGGGTGACCTCGTCGACGAACGCGCCGTCCACCAGCGTGCCATTGCGCCCGCCGAGGTCGGTGAGGATCCAGCGGCCGCCCTCCTCGCGGATCCGGGCGTGCAGCCGGGAGGCCGCGCCGCCCGGGATGTGGATGTCCGCCTCGGGGTCCCGCCCGAGGGTGAGCTCGCGCGACGCGAAGACGTACGCGGGCCGCATCAGCTCGTAGTCCGGGGAGTAGAGGAGCACGAGGCCCGGTCCGCCCCCGCCCGCATCGGCCGGAGGGGGATCGTCGAGGAGCTGCATCGTGCGCGTGACGTCCGCGGCAACGCGCCGCGGGGGAGGACCGCCTGACATCGCGGCGAGTATACGCGCCCCGAGCCCCGTCGAGAGCGCGGTGTGGGGCCGGCGCCCGCCCCTCCCCTGGCCCGCGCGGCCGCCCAGCGCCCCTCGGCGCGAGCACCCCGCCCCCGTCCGCCGGACCGTGACCCTCGCCGGGAGGTGCCACGCCCGAGCGTGGCATTGCCACGGTCACCGGCGAGTCATTCGAGGCCCCCCGGGAATGGTCCATCGACAAAAATATAACGATCTCGCAGAGCTAATCCATGGCACGACCGTTGCGATCGGCCTCCACGAACGGCGCGCAGCGCGCCCCATCGAATGGAGGTATAGAGGCCATGAAGAGCGTCATCCGGAATGTCGTCGCAATGCTCGCCACCGTGTCCGCCGGCGCCCTCGGCTGCGCCGATCCGGCCGGCGGTGCGCCGGTGAACGATATCGACGGCATCGATTACGATTCTCTCGGCGGGGTGGCGGGGAACGGCCTGTCCCCCGCAATGCTCCAGGCGGCCCTGCCCGACCTCGCGGCCGCGGCGCGCGCCCGCCTCGTGGAGCCGGGGAGCGCGGAGGTCAGCTCGGACGTGCTCTCCACGGGGATCCTGGACGACGAGGCGGGGCGCGTGACGTTCGCGTACGCGATGAGGTGCGCCCTCGACCTCGGCGAGGTGGTCTCGGGCGGGGCGCCGCCAGCGTCGTATCCGGGCGGCGGCGTGATGGCGACCCTGGAGCCCTGGAGGGCGGGCGCGCTCTCGATCGCGGCGCAGGAGGACCTCTTCGCGTGCGTGGCGATGCACCTCAACGCGTACGGCAACCACGTGCCGCTGCTCTTCTCGGGCGAGAGCACGCGGGACGGCGGCACGAGCGGCGCGGGCCGGTACTCGTTCGCCGAGGCCGTCTGGCAGGCGCGGCTCGACGAGGGCGGCCGGATCACGGTGCACGTCTTCCCGCAGGCGGACCTGATCGAGGCGTGCGGCGAGGATCTCGAGGCGTCGATCACGGCGCAGGTGTGCGGCGGCGCGAGCGGCTGCGGCCTCGTGATCCGGCGCGACTTCGCGGCGGCGTGCTCGGGCGGCGGCGGCGTGTACTCCTGCGACGGCGCGCCGGCCCTGCTGTCGAGGCTCAGGCCGGCGGACGTGGGCCTGCGACACCCGGCCTGTGCGCGGTGATCCTCCCGGCGGCGGCGAGGGCCGCGGCGCCCCGCCGGAGCTCGTCGAAGCGGGGCGCCCACACCGATCCGCCGGCGAGCCAGGGCTCGGCCCGCTCGATCGCGAGCGCGGCCTCCTCGTGCCGCAGCGCCCGGAGCGCGCTCCGGGCGCGCCAGTGCAGCGCCTCCAGCAGCTCGTCGGGGTAGATCACCCGCTCGTCGAGGAGCAGGCGCTCGACGTGATCGGTCAGCTCGGCCCAGCTCGCCGGGATCGACCCGCCCGGTGCGGGGTCCAGGCCCCCGGCGCCCGGGGAGAGGTCCCCGAGGATCAGGCGGAGCATCGCCAGCGACGCGTTGAGCGAGGAGGCGTTCGTCGCGACCGCGAGATCGTCCGGGCGGCGGCGCTCGACCTCCTCGACGATCTCGCGCGCCTCGGCGATCGCGCCCACGCTGACGAGGATCCGGGCGAGCAGCAGCGAGGCCCACGCGCTCGGCCGCTCGAGGAAGCGCTCCTCCAGCAGCCTGGCGCGGCGCGTGAGGGAGAGGGCGTCGTCGCTGCGCCCGGTCCAGTAGAGCAGCTCGGCCACGTTCAGGCAGGCCATCCGCTCCATCATCGGGTTGCCGAGCTCGCGCGCGAGCGCGACCGCGAGGTGGAGATCGCCCACCGCGCGGTCGTGCTGCTGCCGCGCGAGCCAGAGGAAGCTGCGGTTCATGTACGCCACGCAGAGGTGCGCCCGGTCGCGCGCGCCGGAGGTCAGCGAGATGACCCGATCGAAGCACGCGGCCGCGTCGTCCAGCCTCCCCACCGCCGAGAGCTGCGAGCCGAGGAGGAGCCGCGCGATGACCTGGCCGTCGTGGTCGCCGTGCTCCTCCGCCGCGGCGAGGCCGCGCTCGAGCAGCTCGATGGAGGCCTGGATCCGGCCGCGGCGGTACGCGGTGCGGCCGTCGGCGACGAGCGTGCGCGCGGCGAGCACGCGGGAGCCGGAGGCCTCGACCAGCGGCCGCGCCGACTCCACCCGCTCCGCGGAGCGGTCGTGATGGCCGTCCCAGTCGAGCGCGGTGGCCTCCTCGAGCAAGAGCTCGGCGACCGCGCGCGCGTCGCCGAGCGCGGAGGCGATGCCGCGCGCCTGCTCGAGATCGTCCTCGGCCTCGTGCAGGCGATAGGTGAGCACGCGGCTCTTCCCCCGGCCGGCGAGCGCCCGCATCCTGCGCGGGCCGTCGCCCTCGCGCATCGCGGCGAGGGCGGCCGTGTAGCGCTGATCGGCGTCGACGTGCCGGTGCTCCGACAGGGCCGCGTCGCCGAGCCGGAGCAGCGCGTCGGCCGCGACGTCGCCCGCGCCGGCGGCGCCGACGGCCAGCGCGTGCCGCGCCAGCGCCTCGAGGCTCTCGGTGAGGCCCGGCCCCGAGGGCTGCGCCGCGCCCTCGGCCGCCCCGTCCAGCGCGCCGACCTTCCAGCGCCAGTAGCCGAGCGCCTGCTCGTGCACCGCGGCGCGCTGCGCCGGATCGATCATCTCGTAGAGCGCGTTCCGGAACAGGGTGTCGCGGAACGCGAGCCGCGCCGCGGGTCCTCGCCCCAGGATCCCCGCGTCCGCGAGCGCCTCGAGGCCGTAGCCCACGTCGAGCGGCGCGGCCGCGCGCCCGTCGCGCTCGAGCGCGTCCTGCACGCGCTCCAGCTCCTCGAACCAGAACGTCGCGCCGAGCACGGCGCAGAGCCGCGCGAACGCCCTGAGGTCCGGCGGCATGGCGGCGAGCCGGCGGGTCGAGATCCACTGCCACGCCGGCGAGGGCGGGAGCGCGTCGATGTCCGCGGTGGCGACGTACGAGCTCGCGGCGCCCGGGCGGCGCTTGACCACGCCTGCGCGCTTCAGCGCGCGCGCGATCTGCGTCAGGCTCGCGGGGTTGCCCGCGCTCCAGGTCGCGAGCCGCTCCAGCACCGCCGCGGGCGGGTATTCCGCGGGGCGCAGGAGCTCCGCGGCGAGCGCCGCCGCCGCGGGCGCCGGCAGCGGACCGAGCGCGACGCGATCGTGGCGCCGCGTCCGCGCGCCCCAGCCGGGGCGCGCCGGCTCGAAGCGCGGGTGCGCCGCCACCACGACCCAGAGCGGCAGCGCCTCGCCGTCGAGCGTCGCGTACTCGAGCGCGTCGGTCACGTCGGCGTCGGCGAGGTGCGCGTCGTCGAGCACGATCGCCGTCGGGCCGCTCCGCGCCCGCTGCGCGAGCGCCCCCGCGAGGGCGCGGATCCGGCCGGTGAATGCCCGGGGCTCCGGGTCGCGCTCCACGTGGCGCCCCCTGCGCCCCGAACCCCCGTGCGCGTCCGGCGCGCCGTCCCCCTGCGCGCCCGCGGCCCGGAGCAGCGCGCCGGCGAGCCCGCGGGCCTCGCCGACCGCCTGCGCCGAGAGCTGCACGACCAGCGCCTCGGGGCGGAGCCGCCGCGCGACCGACGCCGCCTCTGCGGCGAGGCGCGACTTGCCGAGGCCGTGATCGCCGATGATCGTGAAGAGCGCGGGGCGCCCCTCATCGAAGGGCACGCGCGCGCTCGCCTCGAGCGCCGCGAGCACGTCGTCGCGGCCGGTGAGCGGCAGGGCGATCAGGGCCTGCGTCGAGCCGTCCTGCGCCGCCGTGCTCTCGCCGGGCGCCGCGTCGGGCGCGGCGTCGCCCTCCGGCATCGCCGCCTGCAGCGCCGCGCTGCACCGCACGCCGCTCCATGGCTCCGCGGGCATCCACGCCTCGGGCGAGTCGATCGCCGCGCCGTACGCCGTCGGCGTCGCGCCCTCGCGTCGGCGCAGGAGGACGCTCGCGAGGTGCAGCGCGGCGCGCGCGCCCTGCGAGGCGACCAGCGAGCGCGCCGCCGCGAGCGCCGCCCGCGCGGGATCCTCGACGCGGCGCCCGGAGAACACGCCGACGTACCGCCTCCCCTGCCTCCGCGCGATGAAGCCGCCGCCGCGCGCGACCGCATCGACCACCGCGCCCGCCTCGCCGCCGGTCTCGATCGCCGCGAGCACCACCGGGTCCGGCGACTCGGCGATGAGCCGCGCGCGCCGGGCGCCCGCGGCGCCCGCGCGCGAGCTCCGGGGCGGGGGCGCCGCGGGCAGCG
>CAYQYG010000077.1:0-25430 GCA_964421485.1 uncultured Polyangiaceae bacterium
GGGGCGGCCGCGCTCGCGGCGGCGGGGCTGGCGGCGCTCGCGGCGCGGCGGCGCCGCCGCGCGGCATAAGGCGATCACGCGGAGGACACGATCATGACGAGGACCACATCGCAGAGGGGTCTCGCGCTCGCATCGCTCGCGCTCGCGGCCGCCGCGCTGATCGCGACCGCCTCGTGTGGGTCGACGGTGACCGTCGCGGGCTGCGGCGAGGGCCTGACGAGGTGCGGCTCGAGCTGCGTCGACCTCGACAGCGACCCCGGGAACTGCGGCGCGTGCGGCGAGGCGTGCGACGCCGGCGGGCTCTGCGACGCGGGCACGTGCATCGTCGCCGCGTGCCCGCCGGGCCTCGCCGACTGCGGCGCCGGCTGCGTCGACATCAACTACGACCAGCACAACTGCGGCGGCTGCGGCATCGTCTGCCCTCCGGACACCCACTGCTCGGGCGGCTCCTGCCAGGGCAGCGGCTGCCCGCCGGGCCTCGTCGACTGCGGCGCCGGCTGCGTCGACATCAACTACGACCAGTACAACTGCGGCGGCTGCGGCATCGTCTGCCCTCCGGACGCCTACTGCTCGGGCGGCTCCTGCCAGGGCAGCGGCTGCCCGCCCGGCTACGAGGACTGCTCCGGCATCTGCGTCGACATCTTCAACGACCCCTCGAACTGCGGCGGCTGCGGCATCACCTGCGGTCCGGATCAGGGCTGCTTCGGCGGCACCTGCGACAACCCCTGCGACCCCGGCCTCACCCCCTGCGGCGGCAGCTGCGTCGATCTCTCCAGCGACCCGCTCCACTGCGGCAGCTGCTTCTGGCAATGCGCGCCCACGCAGTCGTGCGTGGCCGGCGCGTGCGAGGGCAGCACAGGCCCCTGCCCGGAGGCCAACCTCGGCTCCACCGTCCCGCAGTCCGTGAGCGGCACGACCGCCAACGCCGGCGACGACGTGGCCCCGAGCTGCGGCCCGCCGGGCGGGCCTGATCAGGCATTCCTCTTCACGGCCCCGTTCAGCGGCAATTTCAACTTCAACACGGCCGGCTCGACGTTCGACACCGTGCTGCACGTCCACGCCGGCTCCTGCTCCGGCGCGGAGCTCGCGTGCAACGACGACGCGATGGGCGTCCAGTCGTCGATCACCGTCTCGCTCACGGCCGGCCAGGTCGTCGTCGTCGCCGTCGACGGCTTCGGCGCCGCGCAGGGCAACTTCACCCTCCACGTCGACGCCAACTGACCGTCCAGGACCGCGCCCCGGCGGCCCGCCGCCCACGCCGGATCCTTTGGCGATGCAGCCCGCACCTCTCCCGTGTAACCTGACTTTCCGCGAGTGGCGGCGCTGACCGTCTGCCCTCGCGCAGCGAGGCACCATGCGGAAGGCATCTCTCTTCTTCTCGCTCCTGTTGAGCTTGCTCTGGACATTCGCCCTCACCGGCTGCGACGGAGGGGGCAACAGCAACTCGGGGGGCGGCGGCCCCGGATCCGGCGGCAACGGCGGCGGCCAGAACACAGGCGGCCACGGCGGCGACTGCACCTTCAACTGCAGCACGACGACCACCACCGGCACCAACCCCCAGGGCGTGATCATCCTCCAGCCGGCCGATCCGACGCTCACCGTCGACAACGGCAGCATCCCGACCCAGGTCTTCACCGCCACGCTCAACGGCGCCGACGTCACCGGGCAGGTGACGTGGAGCTTCGAGCGGCCCGACATCGGCGACATCACCGCCGGCTCCACGTTCACCCCCTCGGGCAACGTCGGCGGCGTCGGCGTGCTGACCGCGCGCCTCAACACGTCGGAGGGCAGCACGAACGTCACCGTCCACATCAGGAAGACGGTCAACACCGCGGGCATCACGCCCGCCGAGCAGGGCGCGTTCGACAACCCGACCGGCCCCGATCCCTCGCTCTCGCTGCTCTACCCGTACAACGAGACCGTGTTCCCGCTCGACGTCCTCTCGCCCGAGATCCAGTGGAACGGCGGCCAGGCCGGCGACGTCTACCGCCTGAGGATCACCGAGAAGTACTACGAGTACACCGAGTTCTTCACCGCGCCCCCGCCCGCGCGCCACATCGTGGGCGACGCGGACTGGCACAGCATCCAGGAGTCCGGCAGCGGCGCGCAGAGCGATCCGGTCTCGGTCGCGCTCTCCCGCCGCAACAACGGCACGATCTACCAGCCCGCGCAGCAGACGTGGCACATCGCCCGCGGCCGGCTCAAGGGCAGCGTGTACTACTGGGAGCTCCCGGACGCGTGCGGAGGGAACTCGAACGGCCGCATCCTGCGCATCAACCCTTCCTCGCCCAACGTCGACCAGTTCTTCTCGCCGGGCGTCTGCTGGGGCTGCCACACCGTGAGCCGCGACGGCAAGAAGATGGCCGCCGAGTTCAACGACGGCAACGGCCCGCTCTACACGCTGAACCTCGACGCCAACCCGGTCACCTACGGCGACATCAACCCGGGCAACCCGACCGGCGGCTTCATCTTCAGCGCGTTCAACCACACCGGCGACAAGCTGCTCGTCAGCGAGAACAACAGCCGCACGCTCCGGGTCGTCGACGCCGTGAGCGGCCAGACGCTCAACCCCAACGCCCTGGGCAGCGGCTGCGGCGAGCCCGCGTGGTCGCCCGACGGCACCAAGGTCGCGGGCATCTGCGGCATGAGCGGCGGCTACTGGACCTTCGACGCCACGGCCGGCAACCTCGTGGTCGGCGACGTCCAGGCCGACGGCATCACCGTCTCCAACGTCACCACGATCGTCCCGCAGGCCGGCGGCACCGGCCGCCCCGCGTACCCGAGCTTCTCCCCCGGCAACGAGTGGCTCGCGTTCGGCCGCCCCACGTCCGGCTCGCGCTCCACCGGCAACGGCACCCTCTGGCTCGTGCGCCCCGACGGCCAGGACCTCAAGCAGCTCACGATCGCGGGCAGCGACAACCGGAGCTTCAACCCCGTCTTCGCGCCGCTCCGCGCCGGCGGCTACTTCTGGCTCGTCTTCATCACGCGCCGCGACTACGGCAACACGCTCGTCGGCGCCAACCGCCAGCAGCTCTGGATCACCGCGATCGACGACCCGCCGAGCGCGGCCGATCCCTCGCACCCGCCCTTCTACATCCGCGGCCAGGAGACCTGCGCGAAGAGCGAGAACGCCTACTACGCGCTCGACCCCTGCAAGGAGCTCGGCGAGGGCTGCCTCTCCGGCATGGACTGCTGCAACGGCCAGTGCGTCAAGGACCAGAGCACCGGCCAGTACGTGTGCGGCGAGCCCCCGCCGCCCGGGCAGTGCTCCGAGAACGGCAACAGCTGCCTGACGGACAGCGACTGCTGCCATCACATCGATCAGGGCGTGAACTGCATCGACGGCTTCTGCCAGGCGCCGGTCCCCGAATAGCCCGCCCCCCCTCGATCCCTCGCCGGCGCGCCGTATCGAAGGAGCGCGCCGGCGGGGAGCGGCGCGAGCCCCCTCGTCAGGGCCTAGCGCGCCGCGAGCGGCCGCACCCCCGCGATCAACGAGCTCACGTGCTCCCCCGCCTCGAGCGGATCGCGCGTCGCCCCGAAGCGCCGCGCGTGCGCGCGCACGAGCTCGATCGCCGCGTCCGCCCGCAGCCCGTGCCGCGCCCGCAGCCACGCCGCCAGCACCACGCCCGTCCGGCCGATCCCGCCCGCGCAGTGCACCACCACCGGCGACCCGCTCGCCTCCGCGCGCAGCAGCGCCTCGATCGCCTGCTCGAGCGCCACCATCGACGGCGCGCGCCCGTCGTCCATGGGCAGGTGCGTCACCCGCAGGAACTCCCGCCGGTAGCGCTCGATCAGCGGCGGCCGGTACGCCGCCGCGCGCCCCGCCTCGAGCAGGCAGATCACCTCGCGGATCCCCTGCCGGCTCATGAACCCCAGCCACTCCTCGAGCGGCGCGTCCGAGTCGTCGTTGATCCAGAGCCGGGAGTCCGGAGGCCCGTCCGGATCGCCCGGCGCCCCTCCCGCCGGGCGCAGCCCGGGCCGCTCGGCGCCGTGCGCGATCCGATCGAGCGGCGACGCGGGCGCGAAGTTGAAGCACGCGCCCGGCCGCGCCGTCGCGAAGAACCGCGCGTAGTCCCACACCGAGGCCTCGAGCTCCGGATCGTCGATCGAGCCCGGCCGCGCGCGCCGCACCGCAGCGATCGCCCCCGCAGGCTCGCTCCCGAGCGCCACCAGCCGGCAGGCCAGCACCACGCCCGTGCGCCCCACCCCGCCCTCGCCGTGCACCGCGATCGGCCGCGGCGCGCGATCGAGGAACACCACCGCCCGGTGCAGATCGAGCGGCGGGATCCTCGCGAAGTCCGCGAGCGGGCAGTGGAGGTGCACGAGCCCGCGCAGCGCCGCCGCGTCCGGCGCCCGCCGCGAGAGCGACACGAGGCTCCTCACCCCGTGGGCCGAGAGCTCCTCGATGGCCCCCGGCGACTCCGGGTACCCCATCCCTGCCAGCTCGCCCGGGATCAGGAACGAGAAGTTCTCGAGCTCAACCATCGCCGGCGAGCTCGAAGGCGCCGAGGAAGAAAGGGACGCGATGCAAAGAGGCGTGGGTCATGGCGTGGCCCGATTCTAGCGGCAAGCCGCCCCGTGTGGGCCAGCGGCGCGGCGGCGCGCGGCGCTCCGGGTCGGCCCGACGGCGCGCTCCGGGTCGGCTCCGGGTCGCCTCACGGCGCCCTTCGCCCCGTCCTCGGGTTTGACGTCCGGGGCTCCGGGTCGCCTAACGGCGCCCTTCGCCCCGTCCCCCGTTCCCATGTCCCTTCGCGGCGTGTATGAAGGGCGCTCCACTCCGCTCCGTGAGGCCTCGAGTGCTGCGAACCACCTCGATGAAGCAGGCGACCAGGCGTATCCGATCTGCCTGGAGGGCACATTTCCTCCCGATCGCGCTCGCCGCCGGCGCCGCCGCCGCCGCCGCGTGCACCGGCGCCCCGCAGGAGGTCGCCTCGACGCCCCCCTGCCCGAGCGCCGCCGCGCCCCCCACCGCGGGCGCGCCCTCCACCGCCGCGCCCCAGGCCGCCGCCGCGCCCACGGTCGAGGAGGCGCGGGCGTTCCTCGACGGCGTCGACAGGGAGCTCCGCCGCCTCTGGACCCAGTCGGCGCGCGCGTCCTGGATCAACCAGACCTACATCACGGGCGACACCGAGGCGCTCTCCGCCGCCGCCGAGGAGGCGAGCATGGAGTACCTCACGCGGACCATCAAGGCGGCGACCCGCTTCGACGGCCTCGCGCTCCCCGCGGACATGCGGCGACAGCTCACCCTGCTCAAGCTCGCCGGCGCGCTCCCCGCCCCGAGCGATCCGAAGGAGCGCGCCGAGCTCGCCGAGCTCAGCGTCTCGATGACCGGCGACTACGGCAAGGGCAAGTACTGCCCCCCGCGGCTGGAGGGGACCGCGAAAGCGGATCCCCGACCCACATCGAAGGCAAAGTGCCTCGACATCGGCGAGCTCTCGAACATCCTCGAGACGAGCCGCAAGTGGGACGAGCTCGCCGACGCCTGGACCGGCTGGCACTCGATCGCCCCGCCGCTCAGGAAGAAGTACGAGCGCTACGTCGAGCTCGGCAACAAGGGCGCGAAGGAGATCGGCTTCGCCGACGTCGGCGCGCTCTGGCGCTCCGGCTACGACATGACCCCCGAGGAGTTCGAGGCCGAGACCGACCGCCTCTGGGCGGAGGTGAAGCCCCTCTACGACGAGCTCCACTGCTACGTCCGGTCCCAGCTCCGGAAGCGATACGGCAAGGACCGGATCGCCGACAAGGCCCCGATCCCCGCGCACCTGCTCGGCAACATGTGGGCCCAGGAGTGGACGGCCCTCTACGACCTCGCCGAGCCCCACAGGGGCGTCGCGTCGCTCGACGTCACGAAGAAGATCAAGGAGAAGAAGCTCGACGAGAGGGCGATGGTCAAGATCGGCGAGGCCTTCTTCACCTCCCTCGGCCTCGATCCGCTGCCCAGGACCTTCTGGGAGCGCTCCCTCTTCAAGAAGCCCGCCGATCGCGAGGTCGTCTGCCACGCGAGCGCGTGGGACGTCGGGTACAACGACGACCTGCGCATCAAGATGTGCGTCGAGCAGAAGGAGGAGGATCTCATCACGATCCACCACGAGCTCGGCCACGACTACTACTACCATTACTATTTCAAGCTCCCGATGCTCTTCCAGTCGGGCGCCAACGACGGCTTCCACGAGGGCATCGGCGACACGCTCGCGCTCTCCGTGACGCCGGCCTACCTGAAGGGCCTCGGCCTGCTCGACAAGGTGCCCGCGGACGACAAGGGCGCGGTGAACTTCCTGTTCAAGCAGGCGCTCAGCAAGGTCGCGTTCCTGCCGTTCGGCAAGCTCATCGATCAATGGCGCTGGGACGTGTTCGCCGGCAAGACGAAGCCGGCCGATTACAACAAGGCCTGGTGGGCGCTGAAGCTCAGGTACCAGGGCGTCGCGCCCCCCGCGCCCCGCAGCGAGGCCGATTTCGATCCCGGCGCGAAGTTCCACGTGCCCGCGGGCGTGCCGTACACCCGCTACTTCCTCGCGGCGATCTACCAGTTCCAGTTCCACCGCGCCCTCTGCGAGGCCGCGGGGCAGAAGGGCCCGCTCCACGCCTGCTCGATCCACGGCAGCCGCGCGGCGGGCGACAAGCTGAAGGCCATGCTCGCGCTCGGCGCGAGCCGCCCCTGGCAGGACGCGATGGCGGCGGTGACCGGGCAGCGCAAGGCGGACGCCGGCGCGATGCTCGAGTACTTCGAGCCGCTCCGCAGATGGCTCCGGGAGCAGAACAAGAACGAAGTCTGTGGGTGGTAATCGAGCATAGGTGAGCCGTGCGGGTTTTCGTTGCCGTCGATCCGGGAGCCGAGCTCCTCGTGAAAGTCGAAGCGCTCCTCAAGGAGCTCGCGCCGAGGGCGCCCTCGGCGAAGTGGGTGGACCCCGGCGGCCTCCACATCACGCTCGCCTTCCTCGGCGAGATCGCGGAGGAGCGCCTCCCGCTCGTCGCCGCCGCGGCCGAGAGCGCCGCCGCCCTCCACTCCCCCCTCGCGCTCCGGATCGAGCGCGCCGGCATGTTCGGCGCCCGCCGCCGCCCCCGCGTCATCTGGCTGGGCGTCGGCGGGGCCGTCGCCGCGCTCGCCGCCCTGCGCCGCGACCTCGAGCAGGCCCTCGCCGTGTCCGCCGGCTACACGCCCGAGGACGGCCCGTTCGAGCCGCACCTCACCCTCGCCCGCTCCAGGAACCCCGGCGGCGACCCGGCGCTGGAGGCCTGCGTGCAGGCGATCGAGGGCGTCGATTTCGGAGAGACGACGATCGGCGAGCTCGTCGTGTACCGCAGCGACCTCGGGCCCAAGGGCGCGAAGTACACGGCCCTGGCGCGCGCGCCCCTCGAGGCGTTCGGGCGCGGCGACCGCGCGCGGGACTCGCTGCCGGACTCCTGAGGGGCGCCGCGCCCCTCACCCCTCCTCGTCGCGCTCGACGTCGACGTGCACGAGCACCTCGGCGCGCTCCTCGATCGCGAGGATCGCGTCGCGCACCCCGTCGCTCGTCGCGTGCGCCTCGGCGAGGAGCGTCTCGCCGGGGAGCTCCACGTGCACCTCGACGAACAGGGTGCGGCCGGCCAGGCGCGTCCGGAGCGCGTGATACCCCCTGATCTCCCCGCGCTCGCGCATTCCACGGAGCGCGCCCTCGATGGCGGCGACGCGCTCCTCGGAGGCGCCGGTGTCGATGAGATCCCGCACGCCGTCGTGGAGCAGGCCCGCCGCGGACCGGAGCACGTACGCGGCGACCGCGATCGACAGCGCCCCGTCGATCCGCGCGATCCCGGTCGCGTACGAGATCGCCACGCCGGCGAGGACCGCCAGGTTCGAGGCGATGTCCATGCGGTAATGGACCGAGTCGGCCTTCAGCGCGAGCGAGCCGGTGCGCTCCACGGCGCGGCCGAGGTACGCGACCAGCGCGGCCGTGACGAGCGTCGCGACGACCATCGCGCCGAGCGTGACCGCGGCCATGCGGAGCGGCTCGGGCGTGATCGAGCGCCGGACCCCCTCGACGAGCAGGTACACGCCGGAGCCGCCGATCAGGAGCCCCTGGCCGGCGGTCGCGAGCGCCTCGATCTTCCCGTGCCCGAAGGGGTGCGAGCGATCGGGCGCCGCGTGCGCGAGGTGGATCGCCACCGCGTTCGCGGAGGACGCGAAGACGTCCATCAGCGAATCCACCGCGCTGGCGGTCACGGCGATGGAGTGGCCGAGCTGGCCCGCCACGAGCTTGCCGACCGCGAGCCCCCCGGCGGCCATCGCGGCGACCCGGCTCGCGCGCCGGGCCTCCAGGGCGAGCGCGCTCGCCCGCGCGCGGCGGTCCTGTGGCCGGGAAGACGGCGTGCTCATCGCTCTCCGCGGCGGATGCTAGCGCATCCTGTCCACCGAAGCGCTGCCCCGGCCGAAGCCGCTCCCCCGGCGCTCCGGAGGCGCGCGCGCGGCGCTGCCGAAGGGCTTGACGGGACGTGCTCGGGTCCGAGGGGGTACGGGGTGGGGAAGGTCCAAAAGGGCGCGGTTCGGGAGGGCGCCGGCGACCGCGGAAGAGCGGGCCCGGCTGCTCCGGTCAGCCGCATTTCCCCGAGAGGGAAGGAGGAGCCGCGCGCGGCCCGCCGGAGGGCGGCGGCGCTCGCCGCCGGGCAGGAGATCGCGAGCGCGTATCATGACCGCGCTCGCCGCGGGGAGAGGCAGAACGACGTCCTCGTGGCGCTGGCCGTCGACCCGGCGCTGCGAGGAGAGGACGACCAGGCCGCGCTGCGCAAGCTCACGGAGACCGCCGCACGCACGCTCGGCGTGGAGCGCGTCGGCCTCTGGTGGTTCGACGAGGACCGCGCGCGCATCCGGTGCCTGGACCTGTTCGAGCAGAGCGCGCGCCGGCACTCCGCGGGGCAGGCGCTCGTCGCGGCGGACTACCCGACCTACTTCGCCGCGCTCGAGACCGCGCGGGTCATCGCCGCGGCCGACGCGCGCACCGATCCGCGGACCCGGGAATACTGCGAGAAGTACCTCTATCCGGCCGGCATCGCCTCGATGCTGGACGTGCCCGTGCGGCTCGGGGGCCGCGTCGCGGGCATCCTCTGCCACGAGCACGTCGGCCTCCCCCGCGCGTGGCGGGACGACGAGCAGGCCTTCGCGGCGTCGGTGTCGGACCTCATGGCCCAGGTCATCGAGGCCCGCGAGCGCAGGCGGGCCCAGGACGATCTGCGCGTCGCGCTCGCGCTCCTCCGCGCGACGCTGGACACCACGGGGGACGGCATCCTCGTCACCGACCTGGAGAGGAACCTCAAGAGCTACAACCGGAAGCTCCTGGACCTGTGGCAGATCCCCGAGAGCGTCATGAGCGCGCGCGACGGCGACGCGCTGGTGTTCATGCTCGCGAAGACCACGGCCTCGGAGGGGATGCTCCGCAAGGTGGCCGAGCTGTACGCCACGCCGAAGGCCACGAGCTTCGACGTGGTAGAGCTCACCGACGGGCGCGTCTTCGAGTGCCAGTCGCAGCCGCAGCGGCTCGACACGAACATCGCGGGGCGCGTGTGGATCTTCCGCGACGTGACGCTGCGCAGGCTCGCGGAGAGAGAGCGCGACGCGCTCATCGCGAAGGAGCGCAGCGGCCGCGAGGCCGCGGAGCTCCTGGCCGAGGTGAGCGGGATCCTGGCCGAGTCGCTCGACTACGAGATCAACCTCGCCCGGCTCGCCCGCCTCTGCGTCAAGTCGTTCGCGGACTGGTGCTATTTCGGCGTGATCGAGGCCGGCCAGGTGCGCGTCGTGGCGGCGGCGCACAGGGATCACGCGAAGGACCTCCTCCTCGATCACGTCCGCCGGACCTACCCGATCGGGCGGTGGGACCCCACGGCCCAGGTCCTCCGGACCGTCCGCCCGGTGCTCCTCCCGGAGCTGACGACCGCCGTCCTCCACGCCGCGGCGGCCGACTCCGACGAGTACGCGAAGCTCGCCCGCGACTTCGGCGCGGCCTCGGTCCTGTCGGTGCCGGCCCTCGCGCGGGGGCGGCTCGTCGGGATGCTGACCTTCCTCTCGGCGGCGCCGGGGCGCCGCTACGGCGCCGCGGACCTCGTCTTCGCCGAGGAGCTGGCCCGGCGCGTCGCGTCCGCGATCGATCTCGGCCAGCTCCACCGCAGGACCGAGCAGGCCGTCCGCCAGCGCGACGAGTTCCTGTCCATCGCCTCGCACGAGCTGCGCACGCCGGTGGCGTCGCTCCAGCTCGCCCTCCAGGCGCTCCGGCGCGGCGCGCGCGCCGGGGCTCCCCTCGAGGGCGGGCAGCTCCGCCGGCTCCTGGAGGTCCCGGAGCGCCAGACCGCGCGCCTGGTCCGGCTCGTGGATAGCCTGCTCGACGTGTCCCGGATCGAGGCGGGCAAGCTCACGCTGCGCCGCGAGGACGTCGATCTCCTCGCGCTGGCGCGCGACGTGGCGGCGCGGCTGGAGTACGACCTGGCGCGGGCGAAATGCCCCCTCTCGATCCAGGGCGAGCCCGTGATCGGCCGCTGGGATCGATCGCGCCTCGATCAGGTCGCGACCAACCTCTTGACCAATTCCATCCGGTACGGCGCGGGCAAGCCGATCGATATCGTCGTGAGCCGGCAGGACGGGACGGCGCGGCTCGCGATCACCGACCGCGGGATCGGGATCGCCCCCGACTGCCGGGAGCACATCTTCGAGCGCTTCGTGCGGGCCGCGCCCGCGGAGCATTACCCCGGCCTGGGCCTCGGCCTCTACATCTCCCGGGTGATCGTGGAGGCCCACGGCGGGACCCTGACCTGCACGAGCCGCGTCGGCGCGGGCTCGACGTTCACGATGGAGCTCCCCCGGATCGCGCCCGCGGCCGAGGCGCCGGAGGCGGCCCAGTGACCGCCGCCCGCACCCCGCCCGCGGTGCTCGTCGTCGACGACGATCCGGACGTCCTCGAGACCGTCGAGGCGATCCTGGACATCGAGGGCTACCGCGTGCTCACCGCGGACAACGGCGCCCGCGCGCTCGAGCTGCTCCGGTCGGGCGAGCGCCCCTGCGTCATCCTCCTCGACCTCATGATGCCGACCATGAGCGGGTGGGAGTTCCGGACCGAGCAGCTGAAGAACGGGGAGGTCGCCGGGATCCCGGTCGTCGTCTTCACCGGGAACAGGAGCGCCGACGAGGAGAGCCCCCTGCCCGGCACCGAGACCCTGAGCAAGCCGGTCACGCTCGAGACGCTCCTGCGCACGATCCAGCGCTTCTGCGGCCCCGCGCAGCCCCCGCCGTGATCACCCCGGCGACGACAGGGCCCGCCCGCGGGCCTCGCGCGGCCGGATATCGAGCTGGACCGGCATGACCACCATCGGCACGGCCGCGCGCTGGAGGCGGCGCTGGATGAGGAACGCCGTCTCGTTGTGCAGGATGCGGTTCCAGATCGTCTCCTCGTCGAACAGGAGCTGCCCGGCGACCACCAGCGCCTTCGGGTAGCGCCGCTGGAGCTCGATGCCGAGCCGCTCGCCCTCGACCGCGACCTCCGTGCCGACCGCGAGCGCCGACGTCGAGCGCAGGCCCATCAGGGCCCCGAAGCGCTCGTAGCGGGCGAGGTGCTCCCTCGTGCGCGCCTCCAGGGCCTCCACCTCGCGGGCGCCCTTGAACGTGTCGGAGTCGACGACCGCCACGCTCACGAACACCACGCCCTTGAAATGGCCGGGGAACATGCGGAGCAATGCCAGCAGGGCGTGGCGGCCGAGGCCGCCGTAGCCGCCGACGAAGAGCACCGCGACGGGCTTCTGCGGATCGGGCTCGCCCTCGGCCGGCTCGATCTCGCCGCCGGTGTAGAGCGCCGCGGCCTCCGCGCTGGTCTCGGGCGCGGGCAGCTCCTCGTCGAGCCTCCGGATCGCGCGGACCACGCGGCTGTAATGGCGCTTCACCGCGAAGCAGACGAGGGTGAGCCCGGCCGTGATGAGCACCGTGAGCCAGCCGCCCTCGCCGAACTTCTCGACCACCGTGACGACCAGGATGATCAGGCACAGGAGGGCCGCGAGCACGTGCGCGGGCAGGTGCCGCGCCCACGTCGGATCGTCCTTCCTGTGGCGCACCCAGAACACGCTCATCGCGATGTTCGACAGGGAGAACGTCACGAAGACGTTGATCGAATACATGACCACGAGCCGCGACACGCTGCCGCCCGTGTAGAGCAGCGCGGCGGCGGCGGCGGCGCTCATGAGCAGCACGCCGTTGCGCATCGTCAGGCGCTCCGAGAGCGCGGAGAAGCGGTGCGGGAGCCACGAGTCCGTGGCCATGTTGGCCATGACGCGCGGGCCGTCGAGGAAGCCGGCCTGCGCGGCGACGAACAGCAACGCGCCCTCGCTGAGCAGCGCCGCGATCACGAAGCCATTGCCGAAATTCACGCCGGCGAGGGACCAGCCCCCGGCCACGCGATCGAGCAGGACGGCGTTCATGGTCTTGCCCTCCTCGGGCGTCGCGCCGACCAGCAGATAGGAGAGCAGGATGCCGCCCGCGGTGACGGCGAGCGACACCGCCATCAGGACCATCGTGCGCTTGGCCGTCGCGACGCGCGGCTCGCGCATCATGCCGACGCCGTTCGAGACCGCCTCGATCCCGGTATAGGTGCCGCCGCCGAGCGAGTAGGCGCGCATGAACAGCTTGAACGCGCCGAAGAGGCCGAGCTCGGCCGACGTGCGGCCGAGGCTCTCGCGCACCTCGGAGGTGACGGCCGGCAGATCGGCGAGGTGCGCGCCGATCGCGGCGACGAGCACGATCGCGTGCGTGGCGATGAAGAGCGCGAAGATCGGGGAAATGGCGGTGACGGACTCCTTGACGCCGCGCAGGTTCATCACCGCGAGCACGCAGATGCCGGCGAGCGCGAATTCGAGCTTGTACGGCTGCCAGGCGGGCGGCAGGAAGCTGAAGATGGCGTCCGCGCCGGAGGCGATCGAGATGGTGATCGTGAGCACGTAGTCGACGAGCAGCGCCGCGCCGGAGATGACGCCGGCGCGGGGCCCCAGGATCTTGCTCGCGACGAGGTAGCCGCCGCCGCCGGACGGGAAC
The DNA here is from genome assembly GCA_964421485.1 of uncultured Polyangiaceae bacterium. Classification (GTDB taxonomy): domain Bacteria; phylum Myxococcota_A; class Polyangia; order Polyangiales; family Polyangiaceae; genus CAYQYG01. The sequence goes on from CAYQYG010000077.1 coordinate 13,034, forward strand.
TGCTCGATGATGCGGCTGTATCCGTAGCTGATGACGAAGACGGTGAGCGCGGTGGCGAGCGCCAGGAACACCGCGAGCCCGGTGTGGCCGCCGAGCGCCCGGAACGCCTCGTCTGGACCATACGCGCTCGACGAGAGGCCGTCGGCGCCGAGGCCGACCCAGGCGAGGATCGCGACGAGCGAGAGCTTGTGGAAGGCGTGCGGATCCTTGACGTCCTTCGGCGCGCCGAAGACGGCGCGCCGGACGCGAGCCCAGGCGGACATATGGGTCAGCCTTCTTGCCGCGCCTGACCGCGCGCACAAGCCGGAGCGGGCGGGCGCGGCGCAAACTTGACAGGATCTTGATACGCCGCCGGGCGGGCGCGGCGGCCGCCCCGGCTGCGGCCCAGCCCGCTCCGCCGGTGCGCCTTGACGTCTTCTTGATACCGCCTGGCCGGAGCTTGACGCCGGGATGATCCCCGAGGGTATTAGACCCGTCGTCGTGCACCCCGCGCACCCCTACAGGATCCCCGCCGCGGATGATGCGGACGAGCGCGGCTCCTCGGAGCCGGGCGGCGACGATCACAGCCTGCTATGGCTGGTGCTCGCGGTCGGCGCCCTCCGCGTGATCATCGCGCTCGCGCTGGGCGGCGCGTGGGGAGCGGAGCCGACGATCGCATTGATGCTCGTGCTGTTCGCAGGCTGGCACCTCGCGAGGATCTCCCTGGCGGACGCGCGCCGCCGGCGCGCGCGGCGGCGCTCTCCCTCCTCTCGGCGTGCCGGGCGGGCGCCGGGCGGCCCGGCTCCACATGACCCTTGACTAGGTCTCCTGGAAGGGCCACGAATCGAATTCGGACGGAGGGTCGAGAGGAGGCTCGTGACGGACGCGACGACGGCGAGGTGGGGCCGCCGCGACCTGCTCAGGCGGGTGACGGCGGAGCCCGAGGGCCGGGGGCGGCTCCGGCCCTACCTCATCTCGGTCCTGCTCGTCACCGGCACGACCGCCCTCGCCGCTTCGGCGCGCGCCGTGTTCCCGGTGCCCGATCTCGAGATGCTCTATCTGCTCGCCGTCGTGCTCACGGCGGTGCGCTTCGGCCGCGGCCCGTCGTTCCTGACAGCGGCCCTCGGCGTCGCCGCCTACGATTTCTTCTTCGTGGCCCCGTTCCTCACGTTCGAGGTCGAGGACGTCAATTATCTCCTCACGTTTTTGATGATGTTCGGCGTCGGGCTGCTCGTCAGCGAGCTGACCGGGAGGATCCGCCGCCAGGAGCGGGACGCATTGCTGCGCGAGGAGCAGACCGCGGCGCTCTTCGCGCTGAGCCGCGACCTCGGCGCCGCGGACGGCGCGGCGGGGGCCGCCGCGGTCATCGCGCGCCACGCGTCCGGGCTCTTCGGCGGCCGCGCCTGGGTGCTCCTCCCCGGCGAGGACGGCCTCCGCGACGCGGCCGCCTCCCCGCCCGGCGCGGCCCTCGAGGACCGGGACATGACGGTCGCGAAATGGTCCTACGAGCACGGCCGCCCGGCGGGCCTCGGCACCGACACGCTGCCGGGCTCGAGCACGGTGTGCGCCCCGCTCGCGATCGGCGGGGCGGTCCTCGGCGCGCTCGCGCTCCAGCCGGAGCCGCCCGCGCCGCTCCGCCTGGACCAGCGCGAGCTCCTCGACGCGGTGTGCCGCCAGGCCGCGTTCGCGCTCGAGCGGACCCGCCTCGCCGAGGAGGCCAGGGCCTCCGCGCTCCGCGCCAGGGCGGAGGAGATGCGCAGCTCGCTCCTCTCCGCCGTCTCCCACGACCTCCGCACCCCGCTCGCCGCGATCACGGGCGCCGCGACCTCGCTGCGCGACGACGCCGGCCTCGACCCCGGGACCCAGGGCGAGCTGCTCGAATCCATCTGCGAGGAGGCCGACCGGCTCGAGCGCCTCGTCGCGAACCTGCTCGACATGACGCGGCTCGAGTCCGGCGCCGTGGCGCTCAAGCGCGACTGGATCCCCGTCGAGGAGCTCATCGTCTCCGCGCTCACGCGCCTGGAGGGCAAGCTCGGAGCGCGCGCGGTGAACCTGGATCTGCCCGCCGATCTCCCGCTGATCTCGGTGGATCCGGTCCTGCTCGAGCAGCTCCTCGTCAACCTGCTCGAGAACGCGGCGAAGTACACCCCGCCGGCGGCGGCGATCGACGTGGGCGCCCGGATCGAGGGCGGCGCCGCCGTCGTGACGGTCGCGGACCGCGGCCCCGGCCTGCCGCCCGGGGCCGGGGAGAGGGTCTTCGAGAAATTCTACCGCGGCGCGCACACCGGCGTCCCCGGCGCGGGCCTCGGGCTCTCGATCTGCCGCGGCATCGCGGAGGCCCACGGCGGCGCGGTGCGCGCCGAGGATCGCCCCGGCGGAGGTGCGCTGCTCCGCGTCACGATCCCCCTCGTGGGCCGCGCGCCGGCGATCCTGCCCGCCGAGGAGCTCCCGCGATGACGGAGCAGAGGCCCCTCGTGCTGGTCGTCGAGGACGAGCCGGAGATGCGCCGGTTCATCCGCGCCTCGCTCACGTCGCGCGGCTACCGGCTCGTCGAGGCCGACACCGCCGCGCTCGCCGTCATGCTCGCGACGAGCCATCACCCCGAGCTGATCCTGCTCGATCTCGGCCTGCCGGATCGCGACGGCATCGGATTGACCCGGGAGCTCCGCGGCTTCTGCCGCACCCCCATCCTCGTCATCTCGGCCCGGGGCCGCGAGGACGACAAGGTCGAGGCCCTCGACGCCGGCGCCGACGATTACCTGACGAAGCCGTTCGGCGTGAACGAGCTGCTCGCCCGGATGCGCGTCGCCCTCCGCCACGCCCAGGCCGGCGCCGCCGGCCCCGCCCCGCCATTGCTTCATTTCGGCCCGCTGCGCATCGATCTCGCCCGCCGCGAGGTGACCCTCTCCGGCGAGGAGGTCCACCTCACGCCGATCGAGCACAAGCTCCTGGTCCTCCTGGCCAGGAACGCGGGCAAGGTGCTCACGCACCGCCAGATCCTGAACGAGGTCTGGGGCCCCGCCTACGCGGCCCAGACGCATTACGTGCGCGTCCACATGGCCGAGCTCCGGAAGAAGATCGAGCTCGCCCCCTCCCGCCCCAGGCTGCTCGTGACCGAGCCCGGCGTCGGCTACCGGCTGCGCGACCTCGAGCCGGGGGAGTGATCCTCCGCGCCGGGCCGCATCCGTCATCCCGTTCCTACGGCTTCAGCTGGTAGATGATCCAGACGTAGAGAAATGCCTCGAACGGGTCGAGGGTCATGCGGACGACGTACGGCTGGACGCGTAGACGGACGGTGACGGCGTGGTCATCGCGGAGGCGGTAGACGTCGCCGTCGCCGGTCGCGGCGAAGCTCGCGACGGCGCGGACCACGCGCTCGGCCGCGTGCCAGTCGGGCATGCGCAGCAAGCTCTCGATCGCCGGATCGGTCCAGCGGATGCGCAAGGTCATCGAGGGCGGCGGGCCTCGAGCATCGCGACGACGTCCTCGTGATCCGTGAAGCGGCCGCTGCGCATCGCTTGCTCGATGGCGAGGCGCTCTTTCTCCGGGATCTCTCCGTCTTCGACAGGCGCGCGGAGCACTGCCTGCCAGGCGGGATGGGTCTCGGGGACGATGCGGGGCAGGCCTGCCGAGGAGCTGTCGGCCATGACGGTCATCCTGGGCCGCGGCGGGGCAGAGGCGCAAGAAAAAAGAGCCCCGCGCGGCCGCCTCCTGCCGATGCCGTCCGCCGCGCGCGGGCGAGCGCCGCCCCGGGGGCTCAGGGGAACAGCCGCCCCTCGCGCCAGCCGTCGCCCTCCCGCGCGTACACGATCCGATCGTGCAGCCGGCTCTCCTGCCCGCGCCAGATCTCGATGCGCTCGGGGATCAGCCGGTAGCCGCCCCAGTGCGGCGGCCGGGGCACGTCGCGCCCGGCGAAGCGGGCCTCCACCTCGCGCACCCGCTCGATCAGCGCCTCGCGCGACTCGAGCGGCTCGCTCTGATCCGACGCCCACGCCCCGATCTGGCTGCCGCGCGGGCGCGTCGCGAAGTAGACGTCGCTCTCGGCGTCGCTCACGCGCTCGACGCGCCCCTCGGCGCGGAGCTGCTCGGCCGCGGCGGGCCAGTGCGCGCAGAGCGCGGCGTACGGGTTCGCGTCGAGCTCGCGCCCCTTCCTGGACTCCTGGTTGGTGAAGAACACGAAGCCGCGGGCGTCGATGTCCTTGAGCAGCACGACGCGCGCAGAGGGGCGGCCCGCGGCGTCGGCGGTCGCGAGGGTCACCGCGGTGGCGTCGCTCGGCTCCGAGGCGCGGCGCCGCTCGAGCAGCTCGCGGGCGAAGGCGATGGGATCGGTCGTCATGGTGCGGGACCTATACACCGCCGGCGCGCGGGCCGCTCGGGGTCCCGCACCGCCGGCGAGGGGCCGACCTCCACGGACGCGCCGGCCTCCCCACCTCCCCCGGCGCCCGGATCAGTGCCGCCGCGCGCTCAGCAGCCGGCTGCTCACGGCGCCCCCGCTCAGCAGCACCGCCACCGAGACCACCAGCAGGCCGATCAGCGTCAGCGTCAGCGTCGTCTGCTGGAGGCCGCCGATCAGCGTGAGGATGCCCAGCACGACCCCGCCGACCCCTGCCAGCACCTGGAGCGCGGACGCCCCGGTGGACACCTCGCGCGTCACCTGCTCGCCGGTCGTGGTCGGAGCGCCCATCGCGCCGAGCTCGATCGTCACGCCGCTCGCGAGCAGCAGGCTCCCGCCGAACAGGATGAGCGCGATCGGCAGCAGCACCATCGGCATCACGCCCAGCAGCGCGAGGATCCCCAGCACGATCCCCGCCGCCCCGCCGAAGACCTCGGCGCCCAGGCCGCCGCCCATCTCCACCCGCGACTCGCCGCGGTAGTAGCCGGCCTCCCGGACCAGCCGCGACCAGCGCGCCGCCGCCGCGCCGCCGAGCGCGAGCAGCGCCACCCCGATCGCGATCGTCGAGATCGCCGCCATGTAGCCGGGGAGCATGCCCGCGAGCCCGAGGATCGCCAGCACGACGCCCCCGGCGCCCGCGAGCGCCTCGGTGATCGAGCCGCCGGCCACGACGCGCAACGTCTTCTCCCGCTCCTCACGGTAAGCCGCCTCGGTCCCTCGCGGCGGCTCTTGCTCGGTTCGGATCTCCGCCATGACAATCCCCCCTTCCTTCTCCTTTGATGGATGGGCGCCTGCGCGCCTCGACGGCCTCTGCGCCTCGACCGCGCCGGCGGGTTGCACGGGCTGCACCAGCGCGCGCCGTGCACGGCGAGGACAGGATCGCCCGCGAGGACAGGATCGCCCGCTTCCTCCGCCGCCCCCGGTCGAGCTCGCCCCGCCCGCGCCGCCGGCCCGGCGCCCAGGCGCCCGCCCGCCGTCGCAGGACCCGGCCGGCGGCGGGCGCGGAGCGCGTCACGGAGGCGGGGAGATCAGAACCCGCTGGGGGGAGCCGCCACTGACTCGGGGGCAGCGCTCGCAGCGCGGCCGGCGGTCACGGCGACCCTGGCGGCCACCGCGGGCGCGGCGGGGGCGCCGCTTGCCGCGGGAGCCGTCGTGGCAGCGGGCGCGGCGGTCGCAGCGGGCGCGGCGGTCGAGTCCGCGTCTCCCGTCACCTCGCCGGCCTCCTCGGGCTTGCCCGATGCGGCCTTGGGGAGGCGCAGCCCCTGATACTGCCGCGACGGCGCCCCCAGCGTATCGCGGACCAGGCGCTTGAAGCTGACGAAGGCGCCCCAGGCCGGCTCGAACGCGCTCGACCGATCGGCCTTGGCCTTCTGAAGCGCGTTTGCCGCCGTGATGTACTCATTGAGCTGCGCGACGGCGGCGGGCGCCTTCTGACCGAGCTCCCCCTGCAGCAGGTTGTCGGCCCACGGCTCCCCCGCGTGATCCTGGAGGGTGCTCAAGAGGTCCTCGATGGCCTTGCGCCTATCGGTATCCGTGGGCTGCGCCTTCAGCGTATCGGGCAGCACGGTCGTGGGCTCGACCGCCGCCACGGCCGAGCGCCCCATCCGGAACAGCTTGTCCATCTCGGTGAGCACATTCGCCTTCCCCTTCTCCGCGTCCCTGACGCGCTTCGTGGCCTGCTTGACCGCCTCCATGGCGGCGGGGAACGCCTGAATCCGCTGCCCGATCGTGGACTGATACACGTCGATGAGCACCTGATGCACCCCCGGCTCGCCCACCGCGACGAACCAGCGCGACCAGGCCGCGACCGAGCTCCGCCGCGCGCTCGCCCTCGCCGAGCAGCTCGGCGACCAGGACGCCGCCGCCCACGTCCGCGCCCTCCTCGACGGCCTCGGCTGACCGAGGGCCGGGGGCTGCGAAGGCGAGCTCGTGAGCGTCGCCGGCATCTCTGTACAGGCACCGCGTGGAGGCTCCGGGCACGATCCCGAGCGCGGCGTGGATGCCGAGCGGATTCCGTCAATACCATGTGATACACTGAGGCGCGGCGGGAAGGAGCACGCTCTCGAGCATGGCACAGCAGAAAAGCTTGGACGATGTGCAGGCCATGGTGAGCGCCATGCAGCCGATGCTGGACGAAACCATTCGCAAGGCCGTGCGCGATGCCCTGGCGGACCGCATCGCACTCGAGGCCGTGCGCGAAGCCCTGGCGGACAGCGCCGCCGGCCCTCGGCGGGGACGGCGACCGCCATCGCCGCGCAGGTCCCCCGAGGAGTGGGCGGCGCTGAGGCGGGGCGAAGCCGCCGCGCTCGCCGCTCACATCGGGACGCTCCCGTCCGAGATGAACGACGAGACGTTCGCGTTCTACGCTGAGCCCGTCGTGAGCCGGCTGCGGGAGGCCATCCAGCGGCTCGGCGAGGCCGAGAGCATCGAGGGGAATACCTTGATGATCCTCGATCAGCTCCTGGAGACGTTCCTCAACGACGAGCGGGGGCGCGTCTACCGCGACGAGCAGGCGCGCAGCACCGTGACCGACATCCTGAAGACGCTCGCGGCGGCGGAGAAGGTGACGCCCGAGGACGCGCGGAGCAGCTACAGCGCGCTGAAGCGAGCGGGTCTCAATCCGGCTGCGCCGCTCAGGCTGGATGCGTGGGCAAAATGACGGCGTTCCGGAAGCTCCTCGTCGAGAGCTCGGCCGTGCCCGCAGCCATCGGACGCACCACGGAGGCGCACCGGGCTCTATTTGACGAGATCAGCCGCGACGCCGAGCTCCACGCCTCCGTCTATATCCGCAAGGAGCTGCTCCGGCGCTGGCTCGTCGATTACGTGCATCTGACGCAGGTGATCGCCCGGAGCCCCAGCGTCGCGGACGCGCTCCGCAGGCTCTCCAATGACTTCAGCGGGCGAGCCAAAGGCAGCTACATGAACGCCCTCGCCGACCTCGATGTCGATCTGTCCGTGCCGGCCGACGGCAACGAGCTCGTCGAAGGATTGGCGGCTTTTTGCGAGCGGCTCGCCGAGCCGGTGAAGGACTGTGCCGTGAACGGGTTCCTCGATCTCGGCAACGCCGGAGGGAATGTCGCCAGGCTCCTTGCGTGCAAGCAGGTGGCCAGTTGCAAGAAAATATCGGGAGCCGCTGGCCACCTTCGCGGCCGAGGCGCAATGGATCACCTGTAAGGAATGCGCGCGCATCGGCGATGCCGTGATCGCTCTGGAGCATGCGGCGCAGCCGAACCCGTCGGACTACCACGCCCTCGAACCTCGGCGAGCTCCCACCACGACGCGCCCGAATCCAGGAAGCGTCGCGCCCCTGCCAGCAAGAGGCCCACCACGCCCTAGTAGCCCCCTGGCTCCCGGCCCGCGTTACGTGCAGCCTCGCCATTTGACCGCACAAAATTCGCCATCAATGCTGATTTCTCATCTGGCATTTCCCTCCATGGCGACTACAGAGCCCTCGCGAGCGCGCGGCCGCGTCCGAGCCGCCGCTGGCCGCCTACGCATCTCGCCTGCGCCCGCCCGACGTAGCTCTCCCGAGTTGGCTCCGCCGGCCGCCCACGTCCGCCTTCGCACATCCACATCCGATGGAGTCCCGCGCATGCCGACGCTCGAGCACAATACCATCGTCGATATGTTCCGTAAGAACCCGGGGCTCGCTCCCCATTTCCTCGCGATGCTCTTTCACATGGACGTTCCGCCGCACGCCTCCTCCGTGGTGGTCGAGTCTTCGCTCGATCAGCTCATTCCGGTGGAGTTCCGCGCGGACCTGGTGCTCGAGCTCCGGGACGCGAGCAACGCGCTCGTGCTGGCGATCGTGCTCGAGGTCCAGCGCGCCGAGGATCCGGACAAGAAGTACTCCTGGCCGGTGTACGTCACCGTCGTGCGCGCCCAGAGGCGCTGCGATACGATCGTGCTTGTGGTCGCGACGGACGCCGCCGTGGCCGGCTGGGCGGCGGAGCGCATCGAGCTCGGGCTGGGGGTCGGGCATGTTCAGCCGCTCGTGCTCGGCCCGTCGGTCGTGCCCGAGATCACCGACCCGGCCGAGGCGGAGAAAGAGGTCGAGCTCGCCGTCCTCTCGGCGGTGGCGCACGGCAACGGGCCCAACGGGCTCGTCGTGGTCCGCGCGGCGGTCCGCGCGCTCGACCGGCTCGACCCCGAGCTGGCGATGGTGTATTTTCAGATCATCTACGAAGCACTGCGGGAGCCCCTGCGGCGGGCTCTGGAGGCAATGGTCATGGAACGGCAGTCCGAAGGCAAGGCCACGCTCCCCCCGTTCGCCCAGAAGATCTTCGAGCGCGGCGAGCAGAAGGGCAAGCTCGAGGAAAAGCGTGAGGTGCTGCTCCGGCTCCTCGGCCGGGCAGGGATCGCGCTGACGGAGGAGGAGCGCACCCGCGTCCAGGCCTGTGAGGACGGCGCCACGCTCGACCGGTGGGTGGACAACATCCTGGGGGCAAAGACCGCTGCCGACGTACTCTCCTCCTGAGCGGAAGCGCACAGCGCCACGTCGAAGGACCCCTGTCGAGCGCCGTCGACGTCGACGGGACAACGTGCGCATCGTGACGGCATACCGCCCGGATCTCCAGGAGTGGGAGAACGGCTTCAGGACCAGGAGAAAATCATGAAATGAACCAGGTGTGGCGCGGGGATGGAAGCACGCGGGACCGATCTTCCCTTCAAGGTGGGCGACAGGGCCATCGTCATCATTCGCTCCGTGCCGGTGCTCGAGTGCCGGAGCTGCACGGTTTACCTCGTGCCTGACGACGCCATGGAGCGGATCGAATCCATGCTGGAACGTGCTGCCGAAGACGCCGAGCTCGCAGTCGTCCGTTTCGCAGCGTGATCCACGGAGGAGGAGCGCACCTGTGTCCAGGCGCTACCGAGCCGAATCCGAAGTCGACAAGCGCGTCACGCAACCTTCGTGCGTTTGTCGGCTCGACGAACACGTCCAGATCCTCCGTCAGCCGTGGCTCGCCGTGGCCCGCCACCGCGTGCCCGCCGATCAGGAGGAGCCGGACGCGACGGGAGATCAGCGCACTCAAGAACTCGGTCCAGTCGCGATTCAGCTCGATCTTCACCGAACCAGATCCTCCGCAGCCGTTCGACGCCCGAGATCCGCTCCTCGAACGACATCGCCGCGACGTCCTGGCGATCGATCTCGTCCGCCTCCTCGAAGCTCTGGGCCGTGCGGATGATGCGCTCGATCACGATGGCCAGTATGCCGCCGGGCGCGCCCGCCGCCAAGAGCCTTCTCCTCGCGGCATCAGCCCGCCGGTCGATCGCGGTCGAGCCGGCTCACGACGAGCCAGCGCGACCAGGCCGCGACCGAGCGCCGCCGCGCGCTCGCCCTCGCGGAGCAGGTCGGCGACCAGCGGAATGTGCTGCTCCGGTTCCTCGAGCGCCGTCGTCCCTGGCATACGCACTTCGGGTGGAGCACGCCCGCTCAGACCGGCTCCGTGGTCACGGTGGGCTGCCAGGGTGGCTCTGGGAGGATCGCCGGCGCCGTCGACCCCGGCGGCCTCGACGGGTCAGGCGTCCAGGCGGCCGGCTGCCATCTCGAGCAGGTGATGGGCGAGCGCGGCGTGGGCCGCCGGATCCGTGAGCTCGTACATCGCGCGGGACGTCAGCTCGCCGATCGCGCCGAAGGCCGCGCGGGCGCGCAGCGCGGGCTCCGGCAACGCCGCGGCGCGCGCCGTGAGCGCTCGCAGCACCTCCTCGCGGAGGGCGGCGGCCCGCGCCCCGAGCCCCGGACCCGCGGGCGAGCCCGCGGCGACGAGATCGAGCGCCTGCGACGGGTAGCGATGGCTGGCCATGATCGCGCGCTGCAGGTCCGCGAGCAGCTCGCGCGTCGTCCCGCCGCGCTCGATCGCCGCGCGGATCCCGCGCTCGGCCAGATCCACGTGGCGCTCCGCGAGCGCGACGAGCAGCGCCCGCTTGTCCGGAAAATACTCGTACAGCGTCCCGATGCTCACCCCGGCCTCGACCGCGATGCGATTGGTCGTCGCGCCGAACCCCTCGCGCCGGAAAACCCGAGCAGCGGCCTCGATCACGTAGTCGACGGTCGCCTGCGAGCGAGCCTGGACGGGGCGCCTTCGCCGGCGATTCGCGTTCCCCCGGCCGGTCACGACGGCCTCCCGGAACCCGAGTAGCGAGGCGGTGGCCGCGCGCCCACCCTGGCCGGCGGAGGTGAGGGCATGAGCGACGCGCGCATCGAGAGGTTCACCATAGCAGATCCGACGCACGGGCCGGTCCCGTGCGTCGAGCTCCGTCCCGCGGACGCGCGCGGGCTCCCGCTCTGTCTCTTTCTCTACGGAGGGGGCGGCTCGAGCGAGACGCTCGCCGGGCTCGCGCCGCTGCTCGGGCGCGCGTGGGAGAGCGGCGCGATGCCCCGGTGCCGCGTGGTGACCCCGGACGTGGGCCCGTTCAGCTTCTATCTCGACGACCCGGCCCGCGGCATGGCGTGGGAGACCTTCGTGGCCGAGCGCCTCTTCGATCACGTCGCGCCGGAGGGGCCGGTGGGCGCGGTCGGCATCTCGATGGGGGGCTACGGCGCCCTCAAGACGGCGTTCGCGCGGCCGGAGCGCTTCCGGGCGGTCGCGGCCGTCGCGCCGATGGTGGAGCCCGCATTCGAGGCCGGCGAGGTAGGGCCGCGCAATCGGTACCATTACCCTCCGGAGGTCCCCGCGTCGCTGCTCGGCCCGGAGCGCGACGCGGCCCTCTATGCGGCGGATCACCCGGCGGGCCGCGCGCGGAGGCACGCGGCCGCCATCCGCGCGCACGACCTCGCGATCTATGTCGACGCTGGCAGCGCGGACGCGCTGCACGCGCACGACGGCGCGGAGCTTCTGCACCGCGTCCTCTGGGACCTCGATATCGCGCACGAGTACCGGCTGCTCCGCGACGCCGACCACGTCGGCCCCACGATCGTGCCCCGGCTCGAGGCCGCCTTCGCGTGGGTGGGCGAGCGGCTGTCGCCGCGCGCCCTCCCCCTGACCGAGGCCGAGCGCAGCTGGTCGAGCTGGCTGGACGCGGGCGGCGCCGGCGCGCCGCCGCCGCCGCTCCCGCCGACGAGCCCGGTCTTCCCGCGCGCCCTCCGCGCCCTGCTCGAGCCGGCCCGCCGGGAGGCGGCGCGCCGGGATCCGACGTTCGGCCGGACGTATGGAGTGCTCCCCGCGACACGCTCGCGGTGAGCGGACTGTCCGAGAAAAATTGATGGCGTCCGATCAGCGGCTGGCCATACGATGCCCGGATGAGCAGCTTCCAAGGCCCCCCGCAGCCCCCGGGCCCGTTCGGCCCGCCAGCCAATGATCCGCGGTTCGCCGCGCCGCAGGGGGAGCCGCAGCAGCAAGGCTACGCCCCGCAGCAGCATCAAGGCTACGCCCCGCAGCAGCAGCAAGGCTTCGGACCACCACAGCAAGGCTACGCCCCGCAGCAAGGCTACGCCCCGCAGCAAGGCCACGCCCCGCAGCAAGGCTACGCCCCGCAGCAAGGCTACGCCCCGCAGCAGCAGCAAGGCTTCGGGCCGCCGCAAGGCTTCGGCCAGGCGGTGCAGCCGGGCCAGCAGGCGGCGAGCGTCGGCTTGTTCGGGCCCATTCCGTGCCCCCAGTGTGGTCTTCCGACGAAATCCCAGACCGGCACGGGCGGCTCCGTCGCGGGGCGCGCCGGCGGGCTCGTGGGTATACTCATTTATCATGCGTTCGCGGCCAAGCGGCATTGCCCGCAGCACGGCTTGATCCCCACGGAGAGCTTTCCCCCGGCGTCGCGCACCGCGATCACCCTCCGCAAGCTCGCGCTGGTGCTGGGTGCCCTCGTCCTTCTCGTCCTCTGTCTGGCGCTGGTGATCGCGCTCAATAGCTGACCCACCCCCCGGGACACCCGGCATGGAATCATCCACGAGCCGTCGGGGCCGGGGGCCGAGGGGCCGCGATGGGCCGATCTCGACCGCCGCGCGGTTCTCCGTGAGCGCCCTCCCAGCCGATCGCGTTGCGGTGCTGGGGTTCGGGGCGTAGGGCGCCGAAGGCGACCCGAAGCCCC
>CAYQYG010000078.1:0-8819 GCA_964421485.1 uncultured Polyangiaceae bacterium
CCGCCCGGCGCCGCGGAGGCCGCGCCCGCTCCGCCGCCGCCCGTGGCCCCTGACTTCTCCGCCGGCGGCACGGCGGCGCCCGTCACCGAGTCGAAGCCGCTCGCCGGGTGGAATGGCAACTTCTTCCTCCGCGATCCCAACGACTACTTCCGGCTCTATCCGAAGGGCCGGTTGCAGGCCGACTTCTACAGCTTCTTCGGCTCCGGCGTGTCGGACGTCAAGGCGGCGGACGGAGGCAACGCGCTGCAGCCGCGCTTCTTCCTCCGGCGCGCCCGGCTGTCGCTCGCCGGCGAGTTCCTGAAGCGCTGGAGCTTCGAGCTCGAGACCGAGTTCGGCGGTCAGCCGGTGGCCAACCCCAACGGGAGGGCTCAGACGGCCGCGTCCAGGGCGGGCGAGGATCCGACGGCGGAGACCGCTCGCTTCGCGGCCGTGCAGGCGCCCGCCGCGAGCGCGTCGCTCAATGACGCGTGGATCAACTACAACGTCATCCCGCAGCTCAACTTCGTGCTCGGGCAGTTCACGGCGCCGTTCTCGCTCGAGAACGCGACGAGCGACAACTGGACGGTGCTCCCGGAGCGGAGCATCGCGACGCGGGCCTTCGGGTTCCCCACGAACCGCGAGCTCGGCGCGATGGCCTGGGGCGAGATCGCGGACAAGATGCTCGTCTACGGGGTCGGCGTGTTCCAGGGCGACGGCATCAACCGGCCAGGCATCGACGCGAAGCCCGACTTCATCGGGCGCGTCTTCGCGCGGCCCCTCGGCGGCAACAAGGAGTCGCCGCTCGCGAAGGCGCAGCTCGGCGTGAGCGTGCACCACGGCGATCGGGACCAGGAGTACGTCGGCTACGATTACCCCGCGATCAGGACGGGGCAGGGCTACGGGCTCTGGGAGCCGGTCTACGTGGACGGCTCGGGGCGGCGGGTGCACGTCATCCCGTCGGGCCCGCAGAACGCGTTCGGCGCCGAGCTCCGCCTGCCGATCAAGATCGTCGATCTGCGCGCCGAGCTCTACTACCTGTCGAAGGGCACGCGGGAATCGATCGAGGGCTACGAGCTGACCAACACCGAGCGGCTCGGGGAGATGAAGGGCATTAGCTGGTACGCGCAGCTCTCCATCTGGCCGCTCGGCGACGCGTTCGTCACCGGCGACCCGGGCTTCACGCCGCGGCCGACGCACGTCGATCTCGAGAAGCCGGCCGGCAAGCCGACGAAGGGCCTCGAGCTCGTCGCGCTCATCAGCGGGATCAACGCGACCTACGACGGCGCGGCGCGCGAGGGCGCGTATGATCCGAGGACGCCCGGCTCGCCGGAGGGCCGCGGGACGGACATCAAGGTCCTGCAGCTCGGGTTCGGCGCGAACTACTGGTACACGAAGAACGTGCGCGCGACCGTCAGCTATTCGATGTACAGCACGCCGGACAGCGGCACCGAATCCAACCTGGCCGGCGTGCCCGGCAACAGGATCAAGGAGCCGGACCCGGACGCGCACGCGATCCACGAGCTCGGGACGCGCCTCGGCGTCGCGTTCTGATCGCCGAGCCTCCGCGGGCGCCCGCCGGCGGAGCCTCATTTTTGGCCCAGCGCGCCATCGCGCGGTACCCGTCGGCCATGCGTCAGTGGATCGCCATCGGTGCCGCCGTCGGGCTCGTCGCCGTGACCCTCCCCATGCTGCGCGGGCAGGACGCGAAGCTCGCGGGGCTGCTCGCGAAGGTCAAGGCGCCGGCGGGACCCACCGTCACGCGGCTCGTGACGCCGCCGCCGCTCAGCGATCTCGATCTGACGCGCATCGACGATCGCGGGGCGATCGCGACGGCGCCGGCGCACGGCGCGCGCAAGGCCGAGCTCACGATCGTGCCGAAGTACCAGCGCGCCGCGCTCGGATACCTGCGCGCCGGGCGCGTGCCCGAGGGCGCCGTCGTGCTCACCGACGTGAAGACCGGCAAGGTGCTCGCGTGGGCGAGCTACGTCGACGAGGGGCCGATGCACGACGTGGCGTCCGAGGCGACGGCGCCGTCGGCGAGCGTGTTCAAGGTGGCGACGGGCGCGGCGCTCGTGGAGGCGGGGCTCAGCCCGAACACGAAGCAGTGCTACTCGGGCGGCGAGCACTCCATCCGCGCGGCCGACATCGTCGACAACAAGAAGCGCGACAAGTACTGCGCGACGCTGGCGCAGGCGATGGGGCGCAGCATCAACACCGTCTTCGCGCGCCTCGCCGTGAAGAACCTCGACCAGGGCAAGCTCGGCGCGGTCGCCGAGAAGCTCGGCTGGGGGCAGGACATCCCGTTCGATGTGCCGGTGCAGACCAGCAGGATCTCGCTGCCCGAGGACGAGCTGGGCTTCGCGAGGACGGCCGCCGGCTTCTGGAACACGACGCTGTCGCCGTTCCAGGGGGCGAACCTCGCGACGACGATCGCGAACGGCGGCGAGATGATCCGCCTGCACGTGGTGGCCAGCGTGAAGGACGAGGCCGGCGAGATCTATCGCGGGCCCGCGGGGCGGCAGGTGCTGAAGCGCGTGCTCGACGAGCCGGCCGCGAACGCGGTGACCGCGATGATGGAAGAGACGGTCGACAACGGGACGAGCTATCGCTCGTTCCACGACCGCAACGGGCGCGCGTACCTGCCGGACATCCGCGTCGCGGGCAAGACGGGGACGCTCACCAGGCCGACGCCCGAGGGGCCGTTCTACACGTGGTTCGTCGGGTTCGCGCCGAGCCGGAACCCCGAAGTGGCGATCTCGGTGATGGTCGCGAACGGCGAGAAGTGGCGGGTCAAGGCGACGAACATCGCCTGCGACGTGCTGCGGACCTACTTCGCCGACAAGGGCGCGCCCGGCGTGCAGGACCCGAGCGATCGGACCGGCGCGACGGCGCAGCGGCGCTGAGCGCGCGGCGGCCCGCTCAGGCGGCGCCGTCCGGCCGGCCGGCGCGCGGCACGGCGCGCGGCTCGAAGCACGCGCGGCAGCGGGCCTCGTACGCGTCCGCGCCGCCCACGAGCACCGTGGTGGCCTCGTTGATGAGGCGCTGCGATCGGCTCGCCGGGCCGCCGCAGACGGAGCAGACGGCGCGCACCTTGGTGACCTCCTCGGCGATCGCCATGAGCTCCGGCATCGGCGCGAAGGGGCGGCCGAGGTAGTCCTGATCGAGGCCGGCGGCGATCACCCGGAGGCCGCGGTTGGCGAGGCGCTCGCAGACCTCGACGATGCCCACGTCGAAGAACTGCGCCTCGTCGATGGCGACCACGTCGGTCGCCTCGTGGACGCGCGACTCGAGGCTCGCGCTGGTCGCGACGGCGACCGCGTCGACGGCGACCGCGCCGTGGCTGACGATGCGCGTGAGATCGTAGCGCACGTCGATGCGCGGCTTGAACGCCTGCACGCGCTGGCGCGCGAGGAGCGCGCGCTTCAGGCGACGGATGAGCTCCTCGGTCTTGCCACTGAACATCGAGCCCGTGATGACCTCGACCGAGCCGGCTGGGCGAGAGGGCAGTCCCCGCACGCGCTCCCCGTCTTCCGGAACGCGCGGGGGCGCAAGCGGATAAATTCCATGCGGCGGATCGGGGGCCGGCGACGCGGCGAGTCGAGGGCCGGCCCGCGCAGCGTCGGACGCGCGGGGGCGTCCTGCCGCGCGGGCGGAGGCGCCGGTTCTCCAAAGAAGCGAGAGTTTCCGGCTGGATGTGCACGCCACCCGCCCCGGTTTCGACATTCGGCGCTCCGGGTCGCCCGGCGTCAGCCCGCGACCCGCTGGCCGGGCGAGGGCCTTGTGCAGCTTGTGCTCGGCAGAGACATGCGTGCTAGCATCGCTGCTGTGCAGGTTGTGCTCCGCAAGCTCGGCCGGGGATCGCGCGCAGTTGTTGGCCGGCTCGTCCGTGCGCCTCGGAAAGGCTCGGTCATCGTCATCGAGTTCTCCGATGGAATGCACGAGTACGTGACCACACCTGTGAAGCGCGTGCTGCGGCTCGCGGGGCGCGAGGTCTTCTACATCGAGACCGTGAACTCCAGGTACCGCCTCGAGGTGCGCGGCCGCGAGGTCGCGCTCGACGGCGCCGTCGGCGGCTGACTGGAGCGGACGGACGCCCCAGGTTCATCGGCCGTTTTCCTTGCGCTCGCCGTCGGTCTTGGGCAGAGTTCGCGTCCCTTTTCGACGGAGACCTGCTGACGATGGGCAAGCGTGATCGCCGTAACTCCATGAAGATGAGCCGCCGCAAGGCGCAGGCTGCCAAGAAGGAGCGCGCGAAGCGCCACAAGGCCGCGAAGACCGCGCCCGAGGCCGCGAGCAAGACGAAGAAGGCTCGCCCGGCAAAGGCCGCCGCGCCCGCGCCCGCCGCTCCGGCGAGCTGAGCGCCGCGCTCCCGGCGCTGTCTCATCACTCATCATCCTCCGCGCGGGCCCGCGAGCAAGCGGCCCGCGCGGATCGATCACTCCTCGCGGATCACGCGCGTCTGGAAGCTCGTCCGCGCCGGACGCGCCTCGGCAGGCGCCGCCGCGTCCTTCGGGGTGGCGGGCGGCTCGCCGAGCAGGCCCGAGTCGCCGTCCTTTCGCTTCTCGCTGATGAGCTGCCACGTCCCGCGATCGTCGCGCCAGCGCTGGGAGACCCTGGTCATGCGCACGATCGACTCGTCCTGACGCAGCCAGGTGACGTTGAGCACGACCTCGGCCTGGTCGCGATCGATCATGTCGAAGCCGGCGAAGTCGAGGTCGACGACGCGCACGGCGCCGCCCCACGCGGCGTGGCGGCGCGCGAAGTCGGCGCGCGCGTCGGGGCCGACGTGATCGAGCGCGATGTCCATGCGGCCGAAGCGCGTGGCCGCGTTCATGTCGAGCGCGGCGTCGGTGAGGCGCTGGGCGGAGCTCGGCGGAGCGAAGCAGCCCGCGAGGCCGAGGGTGAGTGCCGCGAGGGCGAGGCTGCGCATGGGCCGACCCTTAGCGGAGCGCGGCGGGGCGGCCAAGTTTCCGGGCGGTCGCGGGGCGCCGGCCTCAGAACGAGTTCGTGGCCACGAAGTAGAACTGGCCCCCCGGGACGGCGCCCGTGCTGAAGCCGTACGCGTATCCGAACCTGAGCTGCGAGGCGCCGACGTAGCCGATCCCGAGGTTGATCCAGAGCTCGCCGCCGACCGAGGTGGCGAGCTGCGGCGAGTAGAGGAGGCTGCCCTTGTCGAGCACGCGGAGCTCGTCGAAGAGGAAGTGGTTGAAGGCGCCGCCGTAGTCGAGGAAGAGGCTCCCGTCGATGCGGCGGAGGTAGAGCGGCAGCGTGGAGATGCCGACGTCGGGCTGCAGGATCGGGAAGCGGTACTCGAGCGTCTGGGAGAAGTAGGCCTTGCCGCCGAAGGAGCGCGGCTCGTAGCCGCGGAGCGTGAAGGTGCTGTTGTAGATGCCGACGAGGAGCGTGTCGAAGAGGCTCGTGTTCTCGAGGTCGTAGCCGCCGAGCACGTACGTGCCGCCGCGCGGGTAGGTGCCGCCGGAGATCGCGCCGGCCATGCGGAGCGCGAAGGTGTGGTGGCCAGGCCAGGGCATCGGGAGGTACGCGCCGATCCCGCTCGCGAAGGCGTAGGAGGTGTACGAGCTGCCCGTCGAGGGGCCCGCGTAGTCGAGGCCCGCGTTGAAGCCGATGCCGCGCGCCGGGACGCCGGCGTCGTGGGACGTCTCGACGCTCGAGAACGAGTAGCCGAGGTGCGCGAAGCCCATCAGGCCCTGGGGCGGGAGGACGGTGCGCGTCGCGTACGGGTCGACGCGATCACCGATGGGCAGGTCGCCGTGGAACGCGATGGAGCTGAACGAGATGCCGAAGTTGTGGAACGAGGACTCGCCCCGGACCGGGTAGCCGATCCCCGCGGTCAGGCCGGCGAGGTCCTCGTCGTAGACGAGGTTCTGATCGTCGATGCGATATCCGCCGCGCGGCGTGACGACGCGGAAGAGGCGGAGCCCCATGCTGACCGGGAGCCTTCCGTACCCGTACTCGAGCGAGACGTCCGGCGCAGGCGCGCCCGGCTCGACGGCGAGCTGGCCGAGGATCGCGTGGTGGCCGACCACGTCGTCGCCGCGCGCGCTGAGGAGGAGCGCGTTCGATCCGTAGCGGCCGGGGGCATAGTCGATCTGGTACGAGCGCGGCGCGAGCGTGCTCAGCGGGCTGTACGGATAGCGGCGCGCGCGCGCTCGCTCGGGCTCGGTGGGCGGATCGGGGCGGTCGGCCGGCGGCGGCGGCGCGGGGAGGAAGCGCGCCGGATCGAGCGGCATGACGAAGAGGTCGTAGCCCGCCGAGGTGTAGCCGACATAGGCGAGCGTCTCGCCGCCGGGGCTGATCGCGGGCTGGATCGCGCCGATCTTGACGTTGGTGACCTGCCGCAGCGTGCCGGCGGCGAGGTCATACGCGTAGATGTTGAAGATGCCGGTCCGATCGGAGGCGAAATAGAGGGTCCGGCCGTCGGGGGACCAGGCCGGGCTCATGTCGGCGGCGCGATCGCGGGTGACGTAGCGGAAGCTGCCGGTCGCGACGTCGACGAGGCGGATGTCGCGGAAGCCGCCGGCGGTCCACGCGCTGTAGGCGACGAGCTTGCCGTCGGGCGAGAAGGTCGGGGTGAAGGCCTGCTCGAAGCGCGCGCTCGGCACGAGATCGCGGACGCCCGTGACCTCGCCGTCGTGCCCGAGGCTCGCGATCTCGAGGTACCTCGTGCCCTTGGTGTTCCGCGAGAAGACGAGGGTGCGGCCGTCGGGGCTCACGGCCGGCTGCGAGGCGCGGAGCCCGTGCGTGATCTGGCGGCGCGCCGGCTCGTCGCCGTCGGGCGCGACCTCGCCGCGCGGCAGGAAGACGAGGTCGTCGCGGTAATAGGTGTTCCTGAAGGGGATCGTCGAGGTGAAGATCAGGTCGCCGCCGGGGGTGAAGGCGACCGGCGACACGCCGGAGGAGCGCGCAAGGAGCACCTCGGAGCGCTCGCCGCCGTCCGCGGGCGCGGCGAGCGGGATGCGGTAGATACCGGAGCGGCTGGAGAAGTCGTCGCGGTAATAGACGAGCTCGTCGGCGCCGCCCGAGCGCGCGGCGCGCGGGACGAAGCGCGGGTAAAGGACGTTGCGCCCGTGCCAGGTGATCCGGGTCCCCTCGCGCAGGCCCCTCCGCTCGACGGCGGCGATCTGCTCCGCGTAGAGCCGGCGGATGTGATCCTTCCAGCCGTCGTACAGCTCGACGTACGTCTTTCCGGTGGCGCGGCGGATCGCGCGGTTGATGCCCCACGGCATGATCGATGCGCCGTAATCGGCGGAGACCGCGCGCATGGTGTTCGGGCCATAAACATCCGTGATCCAACCTACAAAACGCGAGCCGTAGAGGTACCAGAGGTTGCCCAGCGGCCAGCGGTGGGCGGAGCTCGAGATCTGATCGAGCCCGGCGATGTGGTCCTCGAGCACGTCGGCGCGGAGGTACATGTCGAAGAGGCTGGACCGCATGCGGCCGGCGCTCGTGTGGCGGCTCTCGTGCACGACGGCGAGCCCCTCGATGATCCACCGCGGCTGCACCTGGTTCGGCGAGAAGGTCTTGCCGAGGATCGTGTTGAGCACCGCCGGCACGCCCGAGGTGTTGTCGATGTGCGCGATGTGCGTGAACTCGTGCGTGATGAGGTCCAGGTACCAGTCGTCGTAGTCGTTGAGGACCGAGAGGTCGCCGGGCGCGGAGACGAAGAGCCGGATCGTGTTGTAAGGGAGCGAGGTGGCGGAGCCGTTGGCGTCGTCGGTGTCGTCGGTGATCACCAGCTCGGTGCGGCTCCGCGGGGCATACCCGAGGCCGTCGCCGACCCGGACGTAGACGACCTCGGCGAGGTCGGCGACACGCGAGGCGATGGGCTCGAGGCCGCGCGCGTAATGGATGCGGAAGTGATCGGTCTCGAGGGTCCACCAGTCGAGGTCGGGATCGCCGGCGCGCGCGGCGCGCGGCGCGATGAGCGCGGCCAGGGCGAGCACGAGCGTCAGCGCGGCGCAGCGAGGGGGTCTCCGGCTCCAGGCGCGCCGCGTGGAGCGCGACCAGGGCCTCGAGGCGAGTCGTCTCACAGGGATCGGCGCGGCGAAGGGAGCGTCACAGATCGTCGTAGAAGAGCGGTTCCCGGTTGCGGGTGTACCGGTAGACGAGCTGGCGGCCCTCGGGCGAGATCTGGATGATGCGGGCGCCGAAGCCGGGCTCGGTCGAGTCGCCGAAGCCGCCGGGCTCGCGCGTCCACTGGACCTGCGCCGAGGCGTGGAACTCGTAGTCGCCGGGGAGGTGGACCCGGAGGCGGACGGTCGCGCCGATCCTGGGGATCCTGTACGTCGCGACGAAGATGCCGCCGTGCTCGACGACGTCGTTGCCGGCGAGCCCCCGGTAGAAGTTGGAGGCACTGTGAGTGCCGAGCTCGACGTCGATGGACGGTGTGGCCTGCTGGCCGCGCGGCCCGAGGCCAGGCGACGACGGCGAGGGTGCAGGCGGCGCCGCGAGGCCGGGCGATGACGGCGCAGGCACGGGCACGGCAAAGGGCGCGGACACGGCTGCGGGTGCGGGCGCGGCAACGGGCGCGGGCACGGCAACGGGCGCGGACACGGCAACGGGCGCGGGCGCGGCAACGGGCGCGGGCGCGGGCGCGGCAACGAAGGGGCGCGGAGCCGCCGCCGCAGGCTGAACGACCGGCGCAGGCTCGAAGACAGGCTTCGGCGCGAGCGCGGGCTCGACCGGTCTGGGGGCCGGGGCCTGTTCGGCGACGGCCATGATCGGCGCGGGCTCGATCTTCGGCTGCGCAGGGGCAGGGGCCGCAACGGGCGCGGGCGCAGCGACGGGCGCGGGCGCAGCGACGGGCGCGGGCGCAGCGA
>CAYQYG010000078.1:8919-25247 GCA_964421485.1 uncultured Polyangiaceae bacterium
CGACGGGCGCGGGCGCAGCGACGGGCGCGGGCGCAGCGACGGGCGCGGGCGCAGCCGCGGCCACGTTCATCCGCGCGAGCGCGTGCACCTTGCTGAGAGAGAGCGCGACCGCCTCCATGACCACGTCGATCACCGGATGATCGACCGCGATCGCCTGGAGCCGGTTGAGCGACTCGCGCACCCTCGTGAGCGCCACGTCGCGCCCCTCCAGGCTCTGCCCACCCGAACGCTCGACCCGGTGCAGGATCCCCATCGCCTCCGCGATCGGCTCGGCGAGGTCCTCGAGCTCGGGGGGCACTCCCTCCTGTGACTGGAGCGCGTTGAGCGCCGCCGCGAGCTGCGCGCGGGCGCTCTTCGCGAGCTGCACTGGTTCCGACATCGGATCCTCCGAGGCGGGCATCCTACGCGGTCGCGCGCGCGGACGGCGGAGGATTCAGCGCGGCGAGCTCAGCCGGACAGACGCGCCCCGGCGACGAGGGCCGCGATCCCAGCCGCGGAGGCCGGCTCGCCGTCGATCTCGCCCTCCAGGAGCGCGACGGCGGTGTCGCCCGTCCGCACGACGGCCACCCCGCCCTGCGCGATCGCCTCGCCGGGCTCGAGCGCGGCGGGGAAGCCCTCGGCCGGCGCAGCCAGCAGGACGACGAGAAGCGCCCCGTCGATCTCGGTCCACGCGCCCGGCGCCGGGGCGAGCGCGCGGATGTGGCGCAGCACCCGCTCGGTCGGCCACGACCAGCGGATCGCGCAGTCCTCGTCGCTCGGGGCCGGCGCCTGCGTGGCGCGCGCGGAGTCCTGCGGGATCGCGGGGATCTGCTCGCCGCGGGCGAGGCGCAGCGCGGTGCGCCGGAGCAGCCGGAGGCTGGGCCGATCCAGGGCGCGGGCCAGCCGCCACGCGCTCCACGCGGGATCGATGCGGAGCCGCTCCTGATCGAGGATGTCGCCGGTGTCGTACTCGGCCTCGATGCGGTGCACCGTCACGCCGGTCTCCTCGTCGCCCGACGCGATGGCCCAGTAGGTCGGATCCGGGCCGCGGTGGCGCGGGAGCAGCGAGGGGTGGGCGCCGATGCCGCCGAGCCTGGCCGCCCGCACCAGCTCCATCGGCAGGCGCGTCGTCCAGAACCAGCTCACGAGCAGATCCGGCCGGAGGGCCTCGACGCGGGCGCGCAGGGCCTCGCTGCGGACGTCCGGGCGCACGAGCAAACGATCGCCGAAGGCGCGGCGCGCGCGCCGCAGGCCGACGGCGTCGGTGCGGCTCAGGGCGGCGAGCACGACGTCGTGGCCGTCGCGGTGCAGCAGGAGGGCCGCGAGCGGCAGGCCGAAGAACGCCACCCGGAGGGGCGGGGCGCAGGGCGCAGGAGGCGACCCGGAGCCCCGACCGTCGAAAAGTTTTCCGTGTCCCGGCGGGCTGATAGGGGAAAGCTCCGATGGCGGCGCCCCCTCCGCAAGGCTCATTTCGTCCAGCGCTCCGGCCGGGCCACCGCTACGATGCGTCCGCGGCGCGCAGGCCCATCCTCGTCTTCGAGGACGTCTACAAGTCGTACCGCGCCGATCAGCCGGTCCTGCGGGGCATGTCGCTCACCATCGAGCGCGGCGAGTTCGTGTTCATCACGGGCCCGAGCGGCGCCGGGAAGAGCACGCTCCTCCGCCTCGTGCACCGGACCGAGCGCGTCGACGACGGCCGGATCCTCTTCCTCGGCCGCGACATCGCGCGGCTCACCGAGGAGTCGATCCCGGCGCTCCGGCGGAACATCGGCTTCGTCTTCCAGGACTTCAAGCTCGTCCCGAGCTGGTCGGTGTTCGACAACGTCGCCATCACGCTCGACATCCTCGGGTTGCCCTCCCGGCTCCTCCGGACGCGCGTCGGCGAGGCGCTCGAGCGCGTCGGGCTCGCGGGCCGCGGCGGCGACCGGGCGCAGGTGCTGAGCGGCGGCGAGCAGCAGCGCGTCGCGATCGCCCGGGCGATCGTGGGTGAGCCGGCGCTCATCCTCGCGGACGAGCCCACGGGCAACCTCGACCCGCAGCTCGCGATCGACCTGCTCGGGCTCTTCGAGGACATCCACGAGATGGGCACCACGGTCCTCTTCGCGACGCACGACCGGACGCTGCTCGACGTGCGGCCGCGCCGGGTGGTGGTGCTCGACGACGGCAAGGCGACCGACGTCCCCCACGGCCTCTCGGCGCACGGCGACGAGGGGCTCGAGGGCGAGGACGTCGACTTCGAAGGCGACCTCGACGACGACGAGGACGTGCAGGACAGCGGCGTGCGCGGCGCGGCATAGCGCCGGCGCGATCATCGCGGAGGGAATGAGCGGATGGGCACGAGGGAGCAAGGTGGGCAGCGGCGGCTGCTCCGCACGTGGCGGGCCGGCCGGAGCGACTGGCGCGTGCAGGCGCTGTCGATCTTCTCGCTCGCGGTCGCCTTCGTGTGCCTCGCGGCGGCGCTCCTGGTCGTCACGAACCTCGCGGCGGTGCGCGATCGCTGGTCGCGGGCGGGCCGCGCCACGATCTACCTCCGCGACGGCGCGGCCGAGGCCGACGTCGCGACGCTCCAGCGCGCGCTCGAGGGCACGCCGGGCGTCGCGCGCGTCCGGCTCGTCACGAGCGCCGAGGCGCGGCGCGAGGTCGTGATCGACGAGGGCGACAAGGCCCTCGCGGCCCTCCCGCCGAGCGCGTTCCCCGCGTCGCTCGAGGTCGGCTTCGATGACGACGTCGCGGACGACGAGGTCACCTCGATGACCGTCAAGCTCCGCGCCCTGCCGGCCGTGGAGACCGTCGAGACGTACGAGCGGTGGACCGACCGCCTCTCGTCGCTGCTCGGCGGCGGGGTCACCGCGAGCGCCTGCCTGGCCGTGATCGTGCTCTGCGCGGTCGTCAGCGTGATCGGCTCGACGATGCGCCTGCTCTTGCACCGCCGGAAGATCGAGGTCGAGGTGCTGAAGCTCTGCGGCGCGACCGACGCGTTCGTGCGGCGCCCGTTCATCCTCGAGGGGGCGACCCAGGGCGCCGCGGGCGCGGCCTCCGCGATCGTCATGCTCGGCGCGCTCTTCCTCATCGTGCGCGGCCGCTTCGATCACGAGCTCGCGAACCTGCTCGGCGTCTCGCCCTCGTTCCTGCCGTGGCCGATCGCGCTCGGCATGATCGCGCTCGGCGGCGCGCTCGGCGCGGCGACCGCGACGCTCACGCTCCGCAGGATGGTCGCCGTATGAGGCTCCGCGCCCTCACCGCGCCGCTCCTGCTCGTGCTCGTGACCGGCGCCGCCACGAGCGGCGCCCAGGTGCAGGCCATCGACGACCCGCGCGGCGCCCCGATCGCGCCGGCCCGCGCGTTCACGCCCTCGCCGCCGCGCCAGAGCTCCGCGCTCGCCGAGAACGACCTCGACCGCCTCGTCGCGAAGCTCGACGCAGAGGAGAAGGCGCTCCGGGCCGAGCTCGACGGCATCGGCCCCGAGCTCGAGCTCACGCGCCGCCGCATGGTCGCGCGCGGCCGGGCCTACTACCGCGTCGTCCGCGCCGGCTTCCTCCCGGTCGGCGGCGGCTTCGACGCGCTCGTCGATCACGCGGCGCGCGTCGAGCGCACCCGCCGCGCGCTGGAGCGGGACATCGCCCGCGAGGCGGAGCTCACCCGCCGCGGCGCCGAGCTCGCGGACCGCCTCACCCGCCTCGGCGCCGAGCGCGCGCCGCTCGAGATCCAGCGCGAGGCGATGAACCGCGCCCGCGCCGCGCTCGCGCAGGAGGACGAGCGCCGCGCCGCGTTCGCGCGCGCCTTCGAGACCAGCGCGCGCCCTGACTACCTCGCGATCTACGGCGCCGCGGTCGGCCCCACCGACGCCGACGCGCGCGCCGGCTTCCGCGCGCTGCGCGGCCGCCTCCCCTTCCCGATCGCCGGCCGCGCCGAGGTCCGCAAGGTCACGCGCCGCGGCGCGGGGGGCCCGGGCCTCGAGCTCGCGGCCGCCGCCGGCGCGCCGGTGCGCAGCGTCGCCGCGGGCCGCGTCGCCTTCGCCGACACCTACGCCGACTACGGCCTCACCGTGATCCTCGACCACGGCGACCGCTACTATTCGGTCTACGCGAGCCTCGGCGCCGCCGACGTGCGCGCCGGCGATCAGGTCCCCGGCGGCGCCCGCATCGGCGCCGTCGGCGAGCCCTCCGGCGGCGCGAAGCTCTACTTCGAGCTCCGCAAGGGCGCTGACACCGTCGACCCCGGCGAGTGGTTCGGCCTGTAGGTGACGTCCAGAGGCTCGAGGCCCAGGGCGCGCCGCGTGGGGCGCGACCCGGAGCCCCGAACGTTTGTCGCGCGCCCGCTCGCCCGCGCGTGCGAGACTCCGCGGCCATGCGCCTCCCCCCCGCGCCCCGCCCGCGCCGCGCCGCGCCGATCGCCCTCGCGCTCCTCGCCCTGACGGGCGCGTGCGACGAGCCCGCCCCTGCGCCGACCGCGGCCTCCGCGAGCGCCCCGCCGGCCGCCTCCGCGCCGCCGCCCCCGGCCGAGCCCGCCGCCGCGCCTCCCGATGATCTGAACGTCGCCGATCTTCAGAAGGCGCTGAAGTGCGGCGGGTCGAAATCGGGGCCGTGCCTGCTCCTCGCCAAGCTCGCCGAGTGCAAGCCCTGGAGCGCGACCGTCCCCTCGGGCGACGGCCGCTGGCTCGGCCGCGCCTCGATCATGGCCAACGGCCAGCTCACCGAGGGGTTCGCCATGCTCCGCCTGAAGGCCGCGCCCCTCTCCGAGGTCGGCCCCGGCCAGCTCCCCGCGAAGATCGCGCTCGCCGAGATCACCAAGGAAGACGGCGCCGCCTACGATCAGGCGGACCGCACCATCCGCGCGTACGAGCGCGCCGACGTCCCGCCGAAGAGCAGCCCCACGCTGGAGCTCGTCCGGCGCCGCGACGCGTGGCCGGACGCGTTCGCCGTGCGCACCGCGGGCGGCCACGTCTACGCGATCGCGCAGGGCGGCACGTTCATCTGCCAGGGCCCGAAGCAGCAGCTCCTCGCCGTGCAGCGCGCCGCGACGCGCTCGTCGAGCGGCGACGGCATCTACGCGGAGCTCTGGGCGACGAGCTGGTGAGGATGTGGTAAGGGCGCGCTCGTGAACCGCTCCGATGGTCGCGCGCTCGACGCCCACCGCCCCGTGGAGATCGTCACAGGCTTCCACCGCAACGCGGAGGGCTCCGCGCTCTTCCGCGCCGGGGGCACCGTCGTGCTCTGCACCGCGTCGATCGATCCGGTCGTGCCCACCTGGATGGCCGGCAAGGGCAAGGGCTGGCTCACCGCCGAGTACCAGATGCACCCCCGCTCGGGCCCGCGCCGCGAGGCGCGCGACGGCCGCGGCAAGGCGCCGAGCGGCCGCACGCAGGAGATCCAGCGCCTCGTCGGCCGCTCGCTCCGCGCCGCGATCGATCTCCAGGGCCTCGGCGAGCGCACGATCACGATCGACTGCGACGTGCTCGAGGCTGACGGCGGCACGCGGACGGCCTCGATCACGGGCGGCTTCGTCGCGCTCGCCCTGGCCCTCGGCCGCCTCCGCGCCCGCGGCGAGCTCGCCGGGCCCGCGCTGCGCGACCAGGTCGCGGCGATCAGCGTCGGCCACCTCGGCGAGGACCTCGCGCTCGACCTCGTGTACACGGAGGACAGCGCCGCGCGCGTCGACATGAACGTCGTCGCCACCGCGCGCGGCGCGATCGTCGAGGTGCAGGCGACGGCGGAGGACGAGGCGATCCCGCGCGACGAGCTCGATCGCATGGTCGATCTCGGCCTCGCCGGCGTGCGCTCCCTCGCCCGCGCGCAGCGCGCCGCGATCGAGGCCGCCGGCGTCGATCTCGCCGCCCTCTTCCAGGCCGGGCGCTGGGCGGCCCCATGACCCGGAAGCACCTCAGCGTCCTGCTCGCGACGACCAACCGAGGCAAGCTCGCCGAGCTCCGCGCGCTCTTCGGGGATCTCCCCGTCGAGCTCCTCTCGCTCGCCGATGTCCTCCCCGAGCGGCCCCCCGTCGCCGAGGACGGCGCGACCTTCGAGGAGAACGCGCTCATCAAGGCGAGGGCCGCCGCGAGCGACGCGATGATGATCACGCTCGCCGAGGACTCCGGCCTCGAGGTCGACGCGCTCGGAGGCCGCCCCGGCGTCCGCTCCGCCCGCTTCGCGAAGGACGGCGCCACCGACGCCGAGAACAACGAGGCGCTGCTCGCCGCGCTCGAGCACGTGGAGGACACCCAGCGCCAGGCCCGCTTCCGCTGCGTCATGGTGCTGCTCGACCCCTGGAGCGAGGATGAGGCGGGGTTCGGGGCGGAGGGCGCGCCACGTGGAGCGCGCCCCGGAGCCCCGAGCGTCAAGACGGTGATCACCGAGGGCCGCTGCGAGGGCATGATCGACCGCGAAGCCCGCGGCACCGGCGGCTTCGGTTACGATCCGCTCTTCGTGGTCGATGGCTACGGCCGCACCATGGCCGAGCTCGCCGAGGACGAGAAGCACGAGGTCAGCCACCGCGGCAGGGCCGCGCGCGCGATGCGCCCCGCGCTCGAGGCGCTGATCGCCCACCGCCTCGCCGAGGCGCGCCGCGCGCTCGGCGCCCCGTCGCGCCCGCCCGCTCCTGACGGCGGCGGCGGCGGTTGACCGCACCCGCACCCGCTTGTAATCCCGGCCCCTCGCGCCCAGAGAGAAGAAGGAAGAAGTCGTGGCCGGCTCCCCTGTGAAGCAGGACTGGAAGGGCATCGGGAGCTACGGGACCATCGGTCTCGAGGTCGTCCTCTCGATGCTGCTCGGCCTCTTCATCGGCCGCTGGATCGACGGGAAGCTCGGGACGGAGCCCATCTTCTCCCTGATCTGGTTCGGCTTCGGCATCGCGGCGGGTGTGCGCTCGATCGTGCGCGCATGGAAGCAGATGCAGGCCGCCGCCGCCCAGGAGGAGCGCGAGCAGGGCAACCCCGCGCCGCTCTACGAGCCTGAAGAGCAGAGGAAGCGGGACGAGGAGGAAGCGGCGAAGAACGCCCGTTGGAAGCTCGACGAGGGCCAGGCGGCGACGGGCGAGGACGCGCCCGGAGGAGCCGCCGGCGCCGGCGCCGAGCCTGCGAAGGAGCCCCATGAGCGATGAGAAGAAGCCCGGCGCGCGGACCGGCGGCCTCGACGGCACGATGAGGGCGGCGATCCTGAGCGTCGCCGCCTCGGCCGCGGTGATGACCGTGATCGCCGCGATCGCGTTCGGCTCCCGCGCGGCCCTCGGCGTCGCGATCGGCGGCGCGATCGCGACGGCGAACCTCTACGTCTTCGCCCGGATCGGCGAGGCCTTCATCGGCCGCCGCGGCCGCACTGCCCCCTGGGCCGTGATCGCGGTGCTCAAGCTCGGCGCGCTGCTCGGCGGCATCTGGTTCATCCTGAAGAGCGGCCTCGTCTCGGGCCTGGCCCTCACCATCGGCTACTCGGCCCTGATCATCGGGATCACCCTCGGCACCCTCTTCGGCCCGAAGCCCCCCGAGGACGACCCCGGCCACCCGCCTGACGAGCCCGCCTGACGCCCTCCCCCCGGGCGCTCTGGTGATGACCGCCCCCGCGGAGTTGTGCTAAGGGCGAGGCCCTCTTCCCGGACGCCCCCCGTCCGCCGCCCGCGGCGCCCCTTTTCGGGACCGACGGCGCACGAAGATCCAAACCATGCCCGAGCACACTGGATTCCTGACCTACCTCCTCGCGAAGCTCCCCGGGCTCCGGGAGAACGCGCACAACGTCGGCAAGTCGATCATCGGCGGCCACCCGGTCGAGTACCGCGGGCTCGAGCCGATCTTCATGAGCCTGCTGATCATCGTGCTGTTCATCCTGATGGCCAGCGAGGTCCGCGGGCAGTACCGCCGCCTCCACGAGGCCGTGGTCCCGGACGACAAGCTCACGCTCCGCACGTTCTTCGAGGCGTTCTTCGGCTACTTCTACAACATGGCCAAGGACGTCATGGGTCCGGCCAACGCCAAGCGCTATTTCCCGCTGATCGGCGGCTCCGCGGCGTTCATCTTCTTCTCGAACGCGTCGGCCCTGATCCCCGGCGTCAATCCGCCGACCTCGAACCTGAACGTCACGCTCGGCTGCGCGATCCTGATTTTCCTGGCCTTCAACTACTACGGCCTCAAGGAGAACGGCTTCGGCTACATCGCGCACCTGGCCGGCCCCAAGTGGTACCTCGCGCCGCTCGTCTTCCCGGTCGAGCTCATCTCGACCTGCGTCCGGCCGGTCACGCTCTCGATCCGGCTCATGGTGAACATCGCCGTCGATCACCTCGTGGCGAGCATCTTTCTGGGGCTCATCGCGCTGTTCGTCCCCGTCCCCCTCATGTTCCTGGCGATCATCGTCGTCGTCGTGCAGACGGTGGTGTTCTGTCTGCTGAGCTGCATCTACATCGGCCTTGCCACCGAGAAGGCAGACCACCACTGAGAGGTCGAGGCCGCTCCCCGGCCCAACCTGGCCCCGGCAGGAGAGAGAAGGGCTAGCCAGCCTGCGAATTTCGGACTAGAGGGGACCGCGAACGCGGGTCCCCGACCCACGTCGCACAAGGGCCTCGCGATCGCGCGGCCCGGAAGGGCGCCGCCGAGAGAGCGCGGCGCTCGGAGCGTCGAGGGGCTCGACAACACGGACCCTCGATCCACGAAGAATGAACTCGCATGCGGCCACCGGCCGCGTGGCTTGAAAGGAGCAGATTCGGATGTCGCTGAAGAGCAAGCTGTCGCTGTCCGCCGTGGTCGCCACTGCGCTGGTCCTCTTCCCCGCTCTGGCGCTGGCGCAGGAGGGCGCGGCGTCGAACAAGTACGACGCGAACTCTTGGCTCGCCGCCTCCGCCGGATTCGCGATCGGCATCGCTGCCCTCGGCGGCACCATGGGGCAGTCCCGCGCTGCCGCCGCCGCCCTCGAGGGCATCTCCCGCAACCCGGGCGCCGCCGCCCGCATCCAGACCCCGATGATCCTCGGCCTGGCGCTCATCGAGTCGCTCGTGCTGCTGTCCTGGGTCATCGCGTTCTTCCTCCAGGGCAAGATCGCGCTCTGATCCCCGGCGCAAGCCGGGCTCGCCGGGGCTCGGGGCGCAGGGCGGCTCCACGGGGAGCGCGACTCGAGGCTTCGAGGGCCGACGAACCGGGGATCCGCGCATGCGGATCCCCGCCCTCCGTCCATCTTGTCGACCTGAGCTCAGCGCCTGATGGCGTCGAGCGCGAGGTGGACGAGCATCACCAGCACGCCGAACCCCAGCAGCACGCCGCCGAGCCAGAGGTGCGCGCTCGCCACGAGCCACGTCCCCGCCACCACGAACGCACCCACCACGAACCCTGCGAACAGGCGCCTGCCCAGGCGATCGATGATCGCGGGCAGCGTCGGATCACTCGTCCGCACCGTCAGCCGGCCGAGGCGCAGGTCCTCGAGGATCTCGCGCGTCTGCTGCGGCATGTCGTACGCCGCGGTCGTGAGCCGCTCGAGGCCTCGCCACACCTCGTTGCCGATCCGCTCCGGCGAGTAGCGCCGCCGCAGGAGCTCGAGGAAGAACGGCCGCGCCTCACCGAACACGTCGAGGTCCGGATCGATCTCCTTGCCGATGCCCTCGATCGTCATCAGCGCCTTGCCCACGAGCAGGAAATCCGGCGGCACCTCGAGCCCGTACTTCGAGGCGCCGCGCACGAGGTCGGAGATCATCGCGGCGAGGTCGATCTCCTTGAGCGGCCGGCCGATGTACTTCTCCGAGAGCATGGCGACCTCGGCGCGGTAGGCCCGCATGTCGACCTTCTTCGTCGGCGTCCCGATCGCGTAGAGCGCGTCCGCGATCGCGACGTGGTCCTGGCGGACCGCGGCGACCATCAGATCGATCGTGCGATCGCGCATCTCCGGCGACAGGCGGCCGACCATGCCGAGGTCGACGAGGCCGAAGACCGGGGCCTCGGGCCCCCCCGAGATGAGGATGTTCCCCGGGTGCGGATCGGCGTGGAAGAAGCCGTCCTCGAAGATCATCTTGATGACGATCCCCACCGCTCTCTGCGCGATCATCGGCCCCTGGAACCCGCCCTTGATCGCGTCGTAGACCTTCTTGCCGGGCAGGAACTCCAGCGTGAGCACCTGCTTCGACGACGCCTCGCGGTACACCTTCGGGAAGCGGACGGTGGGGTTGTCCTCGAAGTTCTTCGCGAACCGCTGCGCGTGCTCGGCCTCCTGTATGAAATCGAGCTCGCTCGTGATCGCGCGGTCGAACTGCTCGACGAGGCCGCTCGGCGAGTACAGGCGCGACTCCGGGATCGCGCGCTCGACGAGCTTGGCGAGCGCGTGCAAGAGCTCCAGATCGCGCGCGACCGTCGTCCGCACCCCGGGGCGCTGCACCTTCACGACCACGTCCTTCGGCCCGTCGGGGTGCTTGAGCACGGCGCGGTGCACCTGGCCGATCGACGCCGCGGCGAGCGGGCGCTCGTCGAAGCGCTCGTACACGTCCTCGATCGCCGCGCCGAGCGAGGCCTCGACGGCCCCCTTGATCTCCTCGAACGGCAGCGGCGTCACCTCGTCCTGCAGCTTCTTCAGCTCGGCGATCCAGTCGCGCGGGATCACGTCCGCGCGCGTCGACGCGATCTGGCCGAGCTTCACGAACGACGGCCCGAGGTCCATCGCCACGAGCCGCACGCGCTCCGGCAGCGAGATCCGGCGCCGCTCGTCCTCGCCGCGCGCCGTGTCCTCCTCGGGCACGACGACCTCGATCGCCTCGTCCAGGAGGTGCTCCGTCTGCGCGGGCGGCAGCGCCTTCACGGGCTCCTTGCCGTGGCTCTTGCCGCGGAAGCCCAGCCGCTGCGCGATCTCGCCGAACCCGTGGCGGACGAGCACCAGGTAGATCTGGCGGAGCCGGTTGAGATCGCGGACCGCGCTGACGATCGAGACCATGAACCGCTACCTCACCCGGACCACGGTGCCCGGCTCATGCGCCGTCGGGACCACCGCGGTCCACCCCGCGGGCAGCCGCGGCGACGTCCACCAGAAGAGCCGCTGCGCATCCAGCGGCGACAGGTTCACGCACCCGTGGCTGCGCACGCGGCCGAACGAGCGATGCCAGAACGCCCCGTGCAGCCCGACACCCTTCGAGAAATACTGCACGTAGGGCACGTCCTCTATCCGGTAATACCGGGCGGCGCTCTCGTCTTCGAGGTTGTCCATGTCCGAGGTGAGCAGCTTGATCCACGTCCGGTACGTACCCGGCGGGGTCGCGGTCGGTGATCCCTTCCGCCCCTTGCCGGTGGACACGATGGTCGCAAACGCCGGCCGCCGCCCCTCGTAGGCCACCAGCGTCTGCGTCGCCAGGTCCACGTCGATCCAGCGCTCGCCCGCGCCCGCGTCGACCTCGGGCGGCGGCGGCGCGACGACGGGCCGCCGCACGTCTCGAAGCGACAGCCAGACGCCGTCGCCCGGCCGCGCCGCATCGGCCACGCGCACGAATCCCCCGGTCACGCTCTGCGCCTCCTCGAGCACCGGCAGCCGCTCGAAGCGCGCCTTGCTGTCTGCCGTCGGCGTGAACCCGCCCGCGCCGGAGCGCGCGTGCAGGCGCGCCTTGTCCGCCACGACCCACGCGAACGGGATCTCGGCCGCCCCCTCCGGCACGTCCGCGCCGGCGAACGCGAACCCGTGCACCGGGCCGAGATCGCGCATCGGGATCCAGTAACCGCGGTGCGTCCGCCCGTAGCGCGTGCCGCCCTCGACCCGCTCCTCCACGATCGCGACCGCGAACCCCGGCTCGAGCTGCACGTCGGGCTCCTCGACGTCCGCCGACTCGATGCGCTTGTAGCCGAGCGATCCGTCGGGACCGACGAAGAAGTACTGGAGCGGCAACCCGTCCGCCGTCTCGCGCCACGTGCGCGCGCGCGGATCGAGCGCGCCGGCGGCCGAGAGCTCGACCGCGTCGCCGCAGACCCACGCGGTCGGGCCCACCTGGAGCCAGCGGGCGTCGCAGCCCTCCCCGCGCAGCGCCGCGTAGATCGGCAGCATCGCGTTCCGATCGGCCGAGCCGCGCCGCCTCGCCGCGCCGGACGGCGCGTCCAGCAGCGGCTGGTCCTCCTTGATCACCCGCGCGCTCCGGATCCCCGCAGGCAGCGGCTCGTCGCCCGCCGCCACCCAGGGCGGCGCGCGCGAGGCGCCCGCGCCCGGCACCCCGCCGCCGGGCGGTGACGCGGCGCCCCCGTCCGCGGCCTGCGAGAGCGCCGCGATCAGGGCGATCGACGCGCCGACGCGCGCGCGGCCTCGAGGGTCGAACAGAAGCATCGGGGTCGCGATCCTACGACCCGTCGCACGCGCACGCCAAACGCACGGCGATCGCGGGCATGCGGGGCGAGGACCACGGGGGACGACGGGGACCCCGATCAGCGGTAGGAGAACCGGACCTCGTGATCGCAGATCCGGAAGAGGTCGCCCTCCACGATCGCCTTCCGCGAGATCCGCTGGCCGTTGTACTCGACGCCGTTCGTCGAGCCCATGTCGACCATGTAGTACTGGCCGTTCAGGAACTCGACCATCGCGTGCTGGCGCGACACGTTCGGGTCCTTGATCGTCAGGTCGCTCGACTGCTTGCCGCGGCCGATGATGAAGCGGTCCTTGTTCACGACGGTGCGCTGCCCGCCGTAGTACGCGGAGAGCGTGGGGCTGCTCGGCGAGGGGGCCGGGCCGCCGCCGCCCATCGGCAAGGGCGCGGGGCTCGTCATCGGCGGCGGCAGCCCCTGCGGCGGCATCCCGTACGAGGGCGGCATCCCGGGCTGCATGCCCGGCGGCTGGCCGTACCCGCCGGCGCCCACCGGAGGCGGAGGAGGCGGCGGCGGTCGCGACGGCGCTCCCCCGCCCGGCATCGGCGGCCTCATTCCCCCGCCCGTCGGCGGCCCGGGCGGCGGAGGCGGAGGACGACCCACGCTCTGCGGAGGCGGAGGAGGAGGCGCGCCGCGACCCGGGATGGGCGGCGGCGGCGCGGGCAAGCTGGGCCGCTTCGTCGCGCCCGGCCCTGCGGGCGGAGGAGGCGGCGGCGCGCCCGGGCGCACCTGCGCGGGCGGCGGCGGACCACCGCTCGGGAGCGGCGCGCCCGTACCCGGCGCCGCGTACGCGGGCGGAGGAGGCGGCGCGCCGTACGCGGGCGGAGGCATGCCGCCCGGGCCGCCGACCATCGGCGGAGGCGGCGGACCACCCGGCACCGCGCCGTACCCGGGCGGCGCGCCGGGCTGCATCGGGGGCGGCATCGGCGGCGCACCGAACGAGGGCGGCCCCGGCGGCGGCGTCATCGGCGGCGGCTGCGGCGTCGCGGGCGGCGGACCGCCCTGGCCCATCGAAAGCGCGTGCTGGCCCGAGCCCGGCGCGCCGTCGGGCCGCGCGCCCGGCGGGAACGGCGTGCGCGGGCTGTAGCTTCGCTGCCGCGCGTACTGCTTCATCGACTCGTTGATGAGGTAGTCGATCGAGCACTCGAGCTCGCGCGCCATCTGCTCGAACGTCTCCCACAGGACGTCGCGGCACTGGAACGTTCGTGCGCTCTTCTTGTTCGGATCCGCGCTCATCTCTTCCCAACGTTAACGGAGGATGAATTGCGCAGGGAAGCCTCCTCCCGGCCTCTTCCCCGCACGCTCTCGACCGCTGCGGCCGTCACTTCTTCTCCACCTTCGGCTCGGGCTTCCGCTCGCTCATCGCCGGCTCCACGCAGTACCGCACGAAGTCCCCCACCGACTTCACGTCCTTGACCTCGCGGTCCTTCGACCCCTCCTTCGCGACCTCGCAGCTCCACTTGCAGTCCGGATCCGCGTCGCACGTCGGGGCCCTCGTGTCGTCGCCCTCGTACGCCTTCACGGCCCCGAGATCGTTGACGGTCCCGAAGGTGAAGTAGTAGGCGAGCGCCGTCGTGCGCGCCGCGCCCGAGCCGCTCGAGAAGTGCTTCTTGAGGGCGTCGACGGGCGTGCCCTCCTTGAGGTCCCCGAGGAGCGCGCCGTACGTGAGCGCCTCGGGCATCGCGAACCCCTTGTCGGGGAGCTTGCCCATGAACTCGTCGAGGTGCTTGAGCGTCGACATCTTGAGGATCGTCGCCGCCGCCGCGCGCCGGATCTTCCACTTGTCGCCCTTGAAGAGCCCGTAGAGCTTCTCGGCGACGAGCTCGCGCGGCATCTCTCCGACGCGGCGGAACGCCTGGTCGAGCACCGCGTCCGGCGCGTCCGCCGTCGCGATCTCCAGGATGCGCTTGATGTCGTCCGCGTTGTTGCGATCGAGCCGCCCCTCGAGCGCCGCGAGCGAGGCCTGGCGCCGCTTCTCCGGCTGCGCCTTGTCCGCCGCGTAGCCGAGCAGGAAATCGACCGCCGGCCGGCCGCCGACCTTCTTCATCGCGCCGAAGACGCGGAAGAGCTCCTCCTCCTGGTACTGCGAGAGCTGCGCCTCGAACTGCTTCTCGGTCGGCGTGAGCTTCGACGCCGCGTTCGCCGCCTGCAGCTCCGGCGTCTTGTTCTTCACCCACTCGGGGGAGGTCACGTACCTCGCGATCTCGACGAGGTTCGCGGACGCGGCCTCCTTCGCCGCCGCGTCGCCCAGGTCGGCGACGAGCGACGCCATCTGGTCGAGCCGCTTCGCGTCGCGCTTCATCAGCTTCGGCAGCCCCGCGACCGCGGGCGGCCCGATGAGGCGCAGGAGCTGCTCCATCCCGTAGCCCTGCGTCCGGTTCTCGAGGCGGTGCTCGAAGTCGGCCATCGCCCACTCGATCAGCGTCGCCTTGAGCCCCTGCTTGAGCCCCTCGTCGGCGATGATCACCGGGCGGTCCATCGTGAGCATCGCGTACGCGGCGTCCTTGTACGGGAACGACGCGTCCGGCGGCGAGGGCTGGCCGGCCTGCGCCACCGGCGGCGGCTTCTTCAGCTCCGCGATGATCGCCGGCACGAGCGCGGCCACGATCGCCTGGCGGGCCTCCGGCGGCACCCCCGCGAGCGACTCGACCATGATGCCGATGCCGATCCTCCGGCCCTGGCGGGGCTTCATCCGGATGAGCGAGAGCGCCGCCTCGACCCGGAGGGAGTTGTCGTACTTGTCGTGCGTCAGCACCGCCTTGAGCTTGTCGGGGCCGTGCGCGGTGCTCTCCCAGCGGTGGATGTCGTTCTCGTCGACTCGGCACCCGCTGGCCGTGAGCCCTGCCCCCGCCGTCGTGAGGCACAGGACCAAGAGGCTCGCAGCGCCGGCCCGCCGCCCTGCTCGATGCACAATATCCATGCGGCTCCTGGAGAGGGCCGCGATGGTACCGCTCAGGCCACCTCACTCAAAAGAATTTCCAGGCGGAGAAGCCCTCCAACCGAACGCATTCTCGTGAAAAACGAGCATCCACACCGCCCAGGCGACCCCGCCGACCTCGCCTTTCTTGCATCCCATG
Source organism: uncultured Polyangiaceae bacterium (assembly GCA_964421485.1). Taxonomy (GTDB): domain Bacteria; phylum Myxococcota_A; class Polyangia; order Polyangiales; family Polyangiaceae; genus CAYQYG01. The sequence goes on from CAYQYG010000078.1 coordinate 24,265, forward strand.
AAAAGTAGTCATATGTGGGTGAGGTAGGTTCAGGTAGGCATGAACTTCCCTCTCTTCGCTCCGCGCAGGGCCCAGCCAGCGGCAGGTCCCGGGGGCGCGCCTGCGCCGCGCGCCGCCTCCAGGGCCGCTGATCCCCCGGCCGAGCGAGGCGAGCGCCCCACGCACAGCTACGCCCGCGAGGCCGCGGCGCTGGTGCTGCTGACCTCGGCCCTGTACACCGCGCTCGCGCTCGCCTCGTTCCGCGCCGACCCGCTGCGACCCGAGATCGCCGGGGAGGACTGGGTCGGGCCGGTCGGCGCGACGCTCGCGCAGGCCGTGGTGGGCGCGGTCGGCGTCGTCTCGTGGTTCCTGCCGATCGAGCTCACGCTCCTGTCGGCGCCGCTGCTCGGCGGCAAGCGCTCGATCGCGGGCGTCACGCGCGTCGCCGGCGACGTCGTCGTGATCGTCGTGCTCGCCGCGCTCGGGCACGTCGCGTTCCCGAAGGCCGTCGCGTTCGGCGCGATGCCGATCGGCGGCGCCGTCGGCGAGCTCTTCGGCGAGGTGCTGCGCGCGCTGTTCTCCAGCGTCGGCTCGTACATCATCGGGCTCACGGTCGTGGCGCTGATCCTGATCGGCCGCGCGACCTTCTCGTTCATCGAGCTCGTGCACCGGACCGAGCAGATCGCGACCGCGATCGCGCTCCGCCTGGCCGGCTGGGCGCGCGCGCTCTTCGGCGCGTGGGCCGCCGCGCGCGAGCTGGACCGGCAAGAGGCCGACGGCCCGCGCATCGCGCGCAGCTCGAGCCCCGACGCGATCATCGCCGCGCTCGCGGACGACGACGGGCCGCTCACCTCGGCGCGCGACTCCGCGCCCTCCGCCCCGCCGGCCGCCCTGCCCGCCGCGCCGCTCGCGATCGCGGCCGACGACTGGAGCCGCGCGCCCGCCGAGCTGCTCGGCCCGCGCTCCGCCCCGGGCTCCGCGATCGAGCCCGCGAGCGCCGCCGC
>CAYQYG010000079.1:0-25177 GCA_964421485.1 uncultured Polyangiaceae bacterium
CCCGGAGCCGAGCGCGCCCGCGCCGCCCGCCGCCGCGTCCTCGGCCGCGCCGACGAAGAAGCCGCCGGGCCGGTGATCCCGCCGCGCGGGGCCGATTCCTTGACGGAGCGCGATCGGCTTTCCAAGATCGCCGCCGCGTCATGAGCTCGCGGTCGACATCGGCCTCGCCGCGCGCGGAGGCCGCGCAGGGTCGGGGGCCCACGCCGGGGGCTCGCCGCGAATGGTGGCGCTTCGCGGCGCTCTCGGGGGTCTTCGTCGCGAGCGGCCTCGCGATCACCTACCTGCTGCTGCCGCCGCCGCCCGAGGCGCCGCGCCCGCCGCCGGAGCTCCGGGTCGCGGGCGCGCCCGTGCCGACGAGCGGCGACGTGGTCGCGAACGCGCTCGACCTCGTGCGCCGGCACGCGACCGGTGAGCTCAAGCTCACGCTGCCGGACGGCTCGGCGCGCGCGGTGCGCCGGAACGACCTCGGGATCGAGATCAACCGCGTGCGGCTCGCCGAGTTCGTGCGCGAGGCGCTCCGGCCGGAGAGCGCGCTGCGCCGCGCGCACGACCGGGAGAAGGGCGGCGCGCCGCTCGAGATCCCCATCCCGCTCTCGCTCGACGCCGAGAAGGCCGTCGCGCGCCTGCTCGACCTCAAGGTGGAGCTCGACGCGCCCGCGCTCGACGCCTTCGTCGACCTGCAGGAGAAGAAGCTCAAGCCCGAGAAGATCGGCTACCGGCTCGACGTGTACGGCACGCTCGCGCGGCTCGACGCGGCGCTGCGCGCGGGCAAGGACGCCGTCGAGGCGAGCGTGGAAGCGATCCCGCCGAAGCTCGTCGCCGCGCAGCTCGGCAACGTGAAGTTCGACCAGGTGCTCGGCTACTTCGAGACCCGCTACTCGCAGGGCGGCAAGGGGAAGGACCGGACCTACAACCTCCGGCTCGCCGCTTCGAAGCTCGACGGCGTCGTGGTGATGCCCGGCGAGGTGTTCGATTTCAACGACGTCGTCGGCCCGCGCGACGAGGCGCACGGCTACCGCGTCGCGCCGGTGATCGCGCAGGGGGAGCTCGTCGACGGGCTCGGCGGCGGCACCTGCCAGATCTCGGGCACCCTCCACGGCGCCGCGTTCTTCGCGGGCCTCGAGATCGTCGAGCGCTACCCGCACTCGCGGCCGAGCTACTACATCAAGCTCGGCCTCGACGCGACGGTCGTCTACCCGACGATCAACTTCCGCTTCAGGAACCCCTTCGATTTCCCCATCGTCCTGCACGAGACGGTCGCCGGGGGCGTCGTGCGCGCGGAGATCCTCGGGCCGAGCCGCAAGCTCATGGTCTCGTATTTCCGCCGCATCGACGAGGTCGTGCCCTTCGAGGAGGTCGAGCGGCCGACGCCGAAGCTGCCCGAGGGGACGCGCGTGCTCGCGCAGCGCGGCATCCCGGGGTTCAAGACGACGAGCTCGCGCGTGGTCCGCGACGGCGCGTACGCGGTGCGCGAGAAGTGGAGCGACAGCTACCCGCCGACGCAGCAGATCATCCACGTGGGCACCGGCCCGCGCGACCTCGAGTCCAAGGCCGAGGACGACAGCCACCCCGAATACGTGGTCGACGAGTACCTCGTGATCACGCAGGGCCCCGACATCCGCAGCCCCGGCGCGACCGGCCCCGAGCCCGGCGGCGGCACCGTCGAGAGCCGCGAGCCCGGCCGCACCGGCACCCGCGGCTGGACCGAGCGCGCCGGCCTCACCCGCTACAGCGCGAAGGACAGCGGCGCCGCCCGCCCCGACGACGTGCCCGCCGCCGAGGGCTCCCCCGTGCACACCGCCTCCCACGACCCGGCCGAGCCCGAGGGCAAGAGAGCGAAGGACGACAAGGACAAGCCCAAGGACGGCGCGGAGAAGCCCAAGGACGACAAGGGCAAGAAGAAGAAAAAGAAGAAGAAGAAGCCCGCGGACGGCTGACGGGCGGCGCGCCGGAGCGTGTACGGCGGGCCATTTTCGTGCAAGGTTCTCGCGGCAATGTCCGCCCAGCCGCTGCCTCATGAGGCCCCGCCGAGCCCGACCGCCACGCCGCCGGGCGCCGCGCGGCGGCCGACGATCGCGCTCGCCGTGTCGGGCAGCATCGCCGCGTACAAGGCGGCCGAGATCGCGCGGCTCCTGATCCAGGCGGGCGCGCGCGTCCTGCCGCTGATGACGCGCGCGGCGCACGAGTTCCTCGGGCCGATGACGCTGAGCGGGATCTGCGGCGAGCCGGTGCGCGAGACGATGTGGGATCCTGGCTTCGCGGGCGAGCTGCACGTGGCGCTCGCCGCGGAGGCGGACGTGGTGCTGCTCGCGCCGGCCACGGCGGACCTGCTCGCGCGGCTCGCGGGCGGGCGCGCCGACGACCTCGTGACCGCGCTGGCGCTGTGCGCGCGCGGGCCGGTGATCGCGGCCCCGGCGATGCACCCGCGGATGTGGTCGCACCCGGCGACCGCGCGCAACGTCGCGACCCTCGCGGCGGACGGGCGCGTGGAGCTCGTCGGGCCGGTGGACGGCGAGGTCGCGTCGGGCGAGCGCGGCGTGGGGCGCATGGCGGAGCCCGCGGCGATCGCGGCGGCGGCGCTGGCCAGGGTCGCGCGGCGCGATCTCGAGGGGCTGCGGATCGTCGTCAGCGCGGGGCCGACCGTGGAGGACATCGATCCGGTGCGGTTCATCGGCAACCGGTCGACCGGCAAGATGGGCTTCGCGATCGCCGAGCGCGCGGCGGCGCGCGGGGCGGCGGTGACGCTCGTCGCCGGGCCGGTCGCGCTCGCCACGCCGCGGGGGGCGCGCCGCGTCGACGTGCGCGGCGCGCTCGCGCTGCGCGACGCGCTGCGGGACGCGCTGGGGCCGGACCTCGGCGGCGCCGACGCGCTGATCATGACCGCGGCCGTCTCGGACTACCGGCCCGCGGAGGCGCGCGCCGCGAAGATGAAGCGCTCGGCCGCGAGCATGGCGCTCGAGCTCGTCGCGAACCCCGATCTGCTCGCCGAGATCGGCGCCGCGCGCGCCGCCGCGCAGGCGACGCGCCCCGCGCTGATCGGCTTCGCGGTGGAGACCGACACCGACGATCGCGTGATCGCGTCGGCGCGGCACAAGCTCGAGACCAAGCGCGTGGACCTGGTGGTCGCGAACCACGCCGCGGACGCGTTCGGCCGCGACGACAACCGCGCGACGCTCGTCACGCGCGGCGGCGCCGAGGCCCTCGGCGTGCTGCCGAAGCCGGCGCTCGCCGACCGCCTCCTCGACCGGGTCGCGGACCTGTGCCGGACGTGAGCGCTCACCCCGAGGGGCGTCCTCCGGCCGGCGAGCCCGCGGACGCCGCGCAGGCCGCCGGCGAGCCCGCGCGCGTCACCGATCCGCGCGAGCCGCCGCGGGCGACGGCGCGCGAGGCCGCGCTGCTCGTGGGCGGCGAGACCGTCGGCGCCGCGCTGGCCGCCGCGTTCGCCTTCGATCCCTCGCGCGCCGGCGCGATCTCCGCGCTCGCGGGGCTCGGCTGCTTCTACCTCGTCGCGGCCGTGGTGACCGCGCTCTGGCTGCGCCGCCGCGGCGAGCTGCGCGCCGCCTTCCGGCCGGCGCATGGCGACCTCACGGCCGGCGCGGTGCTCGCCGCGCTGCTCTACGGCGCCGCCATGGGCGCCGCGCTGCTCGTCGCCCCGCGCGCCTCCGCGCGCGAGGCGTGGCTGATGCGCCTCTACCTCCAGCTCGGCGACCCCGCCGTGGACGATCGGGTCCTGGTCGGCGGCGTGGTCTTCGTGATCGCCGCGCTCGAGGAGGTCGTCTGGCGCGGCCTCGTCATGCGCGCGCTCGAGGGCTCAGCCGGCCGCGGCCGCGCGTGGGTCCTCTCCAGCGCGCTCTACGCCGCGGCCCACCTCCCGGCGGTCGCGCTCCTGGCGGATCCGACGGGCGGCCCGAACCCGCTCCTGCCCGCGGCCGCGTTCGGCTGCGGGATGGTCTGGGCGCGCGTGGTGCATCGCACCGGGCGCCTCACGCCGGCGATCTTCGCCCACGCGATCTTCTCATGGGCGATCGTCAGCTTCCCTGTGTGGCGCCCCTAGAGCGGTGGCCTCAGCCGCCGAGCTGCGCGAGCTCCTCGTCGGAGATATCGAAGTCGGCGAAGACGTTCTGCACGTCGTCGTGATCATCGAGCGTGTCGACCAGGTTCAGGCACACCTCGGCGTCGCGCCCCGAGACCTGCTTCTTGTTCTTCGGGATGTAGCCCGCCGAGCTCGATTTCACGGGGATCTTCGCGTCCTCGAGCGCCTTCGCCACCGTCTCGAGCACGTCGACGGAGGTGACGACCTGCCACTCCTCACCCTGGTCGCTGTAGTCGTCGGCGCCGGCGCCGACCGCGATCTCCATGAGCTGGTCCTCGTTCGCGGACTCCTTCGCGAGGGTGATGATCCCCTTGCGATCGAAGGCCCACTGCGCGGAGCCGCCGGAGCCGAGCGCGCCGTTGTTCTTCTCGAAGATCTTCCGGATCTCCGCGACGGTGCGGTTCCGGTTGTCGGTCATCGCCTCGATGAGCACGAGCGTGCCGCTCGGACCGGTGCCCTCGTAGAGGATCTCCTCGTAGTTCGCGCCCTCGATCTCGCCGGTGCCGCGCTGGATGGCCCGCTTGATCGTGTCGGCCGGCATCGCCTGGCCCTTGGCGTCGTTGATCGCCTTGCGCAGGCGCGGGTTGCCGTTCGGATCGCCGCCGCCCATGCGCGACGCGACCGTGATCTCCTTGATCAGCTTGGTGAACAGCTTGCCGCGCTTCGCGTCGATCGCGCCCTTCTTGCGCTTGATCGTGGCCCACTTCGAATGGCCGCTCATGCCTGTCTGCTCCGTGATGACGGGGACCGCGCCGGAGGCGCGCGCCCGCGGGGGAAAATTCAGCGCAAGCTACTAGCCAGGCGGCCCGCTAGAGGCAACCGGGATGGGGCCGGCGGGCTCATTCTTCCGCCCTCGTTCTCATTGTCCTTCCGAGCGCGGCCCCTCCGGCGGCGTGGCGGCCCCCCCCGCCCGCCGGGCTGAAATCCTTCGAATTCCGTGCGGTCCGCCGGTCCGGTAGGCTCCCGTCGTGCATCACGACGTGGTCCTCTTCCTGCTGTCGCTCGCGGTGCTGCTCGGCGCCGCCCGCCTCCTGGGTGAGGTCTCGGCGAGGTTCGGGTTCCCGGCGGTGGTGGGCGAGATCGTCGCCGGCATCGTCGTCGGGAGGACGGTCCTCGGGCGGATCGCCCCGGAGGCCTTCGCGTGGCTCTTCCCCGGGGGCGCGGCGGAGACGCTGCTCTCGGCGTACACCACGGTCGCGGTGGTCCTCCTGCTCGTGATCGCGGGCCTGGAGATCGACCTCACGGTGGTCCGCAAGAGCGGGCGCGTCGTCGTGCTGACCGCCCTGCCGGGCATGCTGCTGCCCCTCGCGCTCGGCTTCGGCGTCGGGCTGCTCCTGCCGGACCGCCACCTCGCCGATCCGTCGCTGCGGACGCTGCACGCCGCGTTCCTCGGGATCGCGCTCTCGATCTCGGCGCTGCCCGTGATCGCGCGGACGCTGCTCGACCTCGGCCTGATGAAGACGGACTTCGGCCTGCTCGTGCTCTCCGGGGCGGTGGTCAACGACCTCTTCGGCTGGATCGCCTTCAGCGTGCTCTCGCGCGAGCTCAACGCGGGCGGCGGCGGCCCCGGGCGGACCGGCGTCGCCGTCGGCCTCACGCTCGCGCTCGTGATCGCCACGCTCGTCGTGGTCCGCCCGCTCGTCGACCGCGCGCTCGCCCGCCTCGAGGAGCCGCAGGAGGCCTCGGGCGGGCGCGTGCTCTCGATGATCATGGTGCTCGCGCTCCTCGGCGCGGCGGCGACCGAGGCGCTCGGGCTGCACGCCGTGTTCGGGGCCTTCATCATGGGGATCGCGGTCGGCGACTCGCGCCGCCTCCGCGAGCACACGCGGCAGGTCCTCCACGAGTTCGTGACCAGCGTCTTCACGCCGGTCTTCTTCGCGACCATGGCGCTCCGGCTGGACTTCGCCGCGGCCTTCGATCCGCTGCTCTGCGCGCTCATCGTCGGCGTCGCCTGCGTCGCCAAGGTCGCCGGGTGCGCGGCCGGGGCGCGCGCCGCCGGGCTCGGCTGGCGCGAGGCCGCCGCGGTCGGCTTCGGCCTGAACTCGCGCGGCGCGATGGAGATCCTGCTCGCGGTGATCGCGCTGCGCGCGGGGATCATCAACCAGCCGCTCTTCGTCGCGCTGGTCAGCATGGCGATCATCACCTCGCTGATCTCCGGCCCGGCCATGGCGCGCCTGCTCCGCCCGACCCTGGGCCCGATCGCGTCGATGCTCCGCGCGGGCGCCGTCCGCCTGGACCTCGCGGCCGCGTCCCGCGACGCCGCGATCGCCGAGCTCACCTCGGCGCTCGCGGCCCGCCTCGGCAGGCCCGACGACGCTCGGCGCTTCGCGGAGGCCGTGCTCCGCCGCGAGGAGCTCGCCGGCACCGGCGTGGGCGACGGCGTCGCCTTCCCGCACGCCGAGGTCGAGGGCCTCACCGATCCCGCCCTCGCCTTCGGCCGCTCCCGCGCCGGGCTCGACTTCGACGCGCCGGACGGCGAGCCGGCGCGCCTCGTCTTCCTCCTGCTCACGCCGCCCCGCGAGTTCGACCGCGAGCTCAAGCTCCTCGCCGAGCTCGCGCGCCTCCTCACCCGCGACGAGGTGCGCCGCGGCCTGCTCGACGCGCCCGACGAGCGCGCCGCGCTGGCGTGCGTCGACGCCGTCGATCGCACGCCGCTCGGCGCCGCCGCCCCCCCTCAGAGCGCGTAGCCGGTCTCCCCGTGCTCCGTCGAGTCGAGCCCCTCGCGCTCGTCCGGCACCTCCACGCGCAGCCCGATCACCTTGTCGATCAGCTTCAGCAGCGCCAGCGTCACCACCGCCGCGTACGCGCCCACGGCCGCGATCCCCGCGAGCTGCGGCACCATCTGCCCCGCGTTGCCCGCGATCACGCCGTCGCGCCCGGCCTCGTTGATCGCCCGCTCCGCGAACACACCCGTCAGCAGCGCGCCCAGCAGGCCGCCCACCCCGTGCACGCCGAACGCGTCGAGCGAGTCGTCGTACCCGAGCCGCTCCTTCGAGACGACCGCCGCGTAGCAGGCGGCCCCGGCGAGCGCGCCGATCACCGCCGCGGCCCAGGGCGCCACGAACCCCGCCGCCGGCGTGATCCCCACGAGCCCCGCCACGAGCCCCGACGCGATCCCCAGCGCCGTCGGCTTCCCGCGCTGCGCCCACTCGACGATCACCCACGCGCACGCGCCCGCCGCGGCCGCCACGTGCGTGTCGACCAGCGCCAGCGCCGCGAGCCCGCCCGACGCCAGCGCGCTCCCCGCGTTGAAGCCGAACCAGCCGAACCAGAGGATCCCCGCGCCCGTCAGCGTCATCGTCAGGTTGTGCGGCGCGTGCCGCTCGTGCGGGTAGCCCGTCCGCTTCCCCATCACGATCGCGCACACCAGCGCGGAGACCCCGGCCGCGAGGTGCACCACCGTGCCGCCCGCGAAATCGAGCGCGCCCATCCCGAGCAGCCACCCCTCTTCCGCCCACACCCAGTGGCAGACCGGGTCGTAGACCAGCGTCGACCAGAGCAGCACGAACGCCGCGTACGCCGGGAACCGCATCCGCTCGGCGAACGCGCCCGCGATCAGCGCCGGCGTGATGACGGCGAACATCATCTGGAACGCGACGAACGCGAGGTGCGGCACCGTCCCCTTCGCCTCCGAGGCGAGGCCGCGCAGCCCCACGTAGTCGAGGCCGCCGATCAGCCCCCCGCGCGACGCGCCGAACGAGAGCGAGTACCCGATGACCACCCACTGCACGGTCACGATCGCGAGCGCCGCGAACGAGTGCATCAGCGTCGCGAGCACGTTCTTCCGGCGCACCATGCCGCCGTAGAACAGCGCGAGCCCCGGCGTCATGAACAGCACGAGGGCGGACGAGACGAGGAGCCAGGCAGTATCCCCGGTGTCGATCTTCATGGTCTTCCGGGGTAACGCGCCGCGTGTTTCCCGGAGGTTTCACGGAAGGATCCGGACGCCGTCGCGCCCGCGCGCCTCGCGCCTTTCGTCCTCGCCGGACGCTACTCGGCGCCGCCGCCCTCGGAGTGCACCGTCATGACGGGCTGCTTCGCGGTGCGCACGACGAGCTCGGCGACGCTGCCGAACAGGGCGCGGCCGAGCGCGTTGCGGCCGTGCGTGCCGATCACGATCATGTCCGCGCCGATCTCGTCCGCGAGCCTGCAGATCTCGTCCGCCGGCGCCCCTGACCGCAGCGCCCCTTGCACGTCCACGCCCTCGGCGCGCCGGCGCGCGAGCGTGTGGTCGAGGTGGCGCTGCGCGGCCTCGGCGATCCGCGCCGCGTCCTCCGGCGAGGGGATCAGCGCGGAGCCCTCGGGGAAGGTGTAGATGGGCACGCTGTAGACGTGGACCACCGTGACCTTCGCGGAGAGCTTCCTGGCCAGCGCGATCGCCTGGTCGAGGGCGCGCTCGGAGGTGTCGTCGAAATTATGGGCTACGAGGAGGTTCTTCATCGGGCTCTTCCATGCCGCGGGGCTCCGGTTCGGGCGGCGGCGCGCCGGCGTCCCGGCCCTTCGGCGGTCTCGCGTTTCCTAGCCCCGTGGCCGCCGGTGCGGAAGGGGTGAACGGCGCCGGCTTCACCGCGGGGTCGCGCTTGAACAGCGCCATCTTCCCGAGCCGCCCGAGCTCCACGAGCTCGCGGTTCGACACCGCGGCCTTGTGCCGCTCCAGGTCCGCGCCCTTGAGCTCCGCCTCGTCGATGAAGACGTACTCGGCCGTCTTCATGTACGACCCCGCGTAGAAGAACGCCGCCTTGCGGTTCGAGATGTGCGCCCCGAGCCGGTTCGTCGCCGCCACGCTCGCGCCGGGCGGGATCTTCGCCACCTGCTCCCGCACCCACGCGTAGGTGGTCACCTGCTGCGGCGTCAGGGTCCGCGCGACCCGCGCGAACCCCCCGCGGAACGCCGCGTTGTCGACGATCCCGCCGAACTTCCAGGACACGACGAACGACGCGGCCACGGCCGCCGCGAGCGCCGCCCGCGCGAGCCGCTTGCCGTCGAGCCCGAGCAGCGCCGGCGCCCCGCTCGCCTCGATCCGCCGGAGCGCCTCCGGCGTCAGCGCGAACGCGATCGGGAAGATCACCGCCGAGTACTGGAAGTAGATCGACGAGACCGGATCCCGCGATGCGAGCAGGCAGAACACGATCCCATAGAGCAGCATCCACCGCCCCGGCTTCGCGAGCAGCGGCAGGAACGCGAGCGGCAGGAAGAGCTGGAGCAGGAACACCACCTTCGCCTCCTCCAGCATGAGCTTGAGCGCGAAGGCCGGGTTCGTGACGAGCGAGACGACGATGCCCATGACCCCGCTCTTGTCGGGCATCATCTCGTCGTAATAGTAGGCGAACGAGTACGACTCCGCGCCCGTCATGAAGACGTCGGCCGAGGTCATGAAGTGCCGCTTCACGATCGAGAAGTAGGCCAGGCTGAGCGCGATCGTCAGCCACGCGACCCGCGGCTTGCCCTCGCGCCGATCGAGCGCGGCGGCGAGCCCCACGAAGCACATGAGCAGCGCGACGTCCTCGCGGCAGAGCAGGAGCAGCGCCAGCGTGATCCAGTACCCGGCGCCCGATCCTCGCTCGTAGAAGTAGAGCAGCCACACGACGAGCGGCGCGATGAGCGTCAGCGAGTGGAACTCGTACATGTTCGCGCCCTGGAGCGCGGGGTACGCGGCCCACATCGCGGCGAGCAGGACGGCCGCCCACCGCCCGCGCAGCTTCTCGCGCGCGAGCAGGTACACCGGCACGACCCCCTGCCCGAGCCACACCGCCTGGAGCGACAGCAGAAACTCCGCCCGCGGATAGAGCAGGTAGAGCGGCGAGAGCAGCGCGAGGATCGGATCGAAGTGCGCCGACCCGTGGTACCCGGCCTTGATGAACGAGCAGCCGAGGAATCTACCGTGGATCGACTGGTAGAAGATGTTGTCGTAGTAGCCGAGGTCGGTCGTGCGCGTGACCAGCGCGCGGTGGTTCGTGATCGCCAGCCTCGAGAAGAAGAGCCCGTAGGCCGCCCACAGCCCCGCCACCGCTGCCGGCGCGAGCCACCGCCCCGCCGCCCCGGCGATCCGCCGGAGCCGCGCGCCTCGCGACCCCTCCTCGTCCTGCTCCGCGAGCTCGCCGCCCCACCCGCCGTGCCCCCAGGAGTAGGCGCCGTAGCCCACGAGCGCCGCGATCACCGCCGCGAAGAGCAGCGTGAGCTTGGGGCTGTCCTTCTCGACGTTCGGCCCCCGGAGCCACGCGACGAGCGGGAGCGCCGCGAGCGGCGCGAGCGCCCGGTTCATGCGCCCGAACGTGTCGAGCACGCGCCACGATCCCCCGCGGACCCGGCGCGCCACCACCACCAGCAGGTAGATCAGCACCACGACCGCGATCGCGATCTCGGCCCCGCGGAACATCCCGAGCCGCTCGGGCTCGGCGAGCTTGTTCGTCTGGTGCTTCGGGATCTGCGGCGCGTTGCGCAGCGTCCAGATCGCGATCGCGAACCCCACGCCGAGCAGCGCGGGCCACACCGCCCACGACGTCGCCGCGCGCGCGACCCGCGCCGCCGTGCGATCGGCGACGGCGAGGACGCTCTCGAGCTGGCTCCGGATGCGGCCGATCACGGGAGAAACGAGGGAGAACGGGGTTCGGGGCGCAGGGCGCCGCGACCAGGAGCGCGACCCGGAGCCCCGAATGTAAAAACGAGCTCCTCCGGCTACTTGACCGCACATCCCATGTCAAGGAACCCCGCCCCGATCCGGGGCGAAGCGCGGTAGAATGCGGCCCCATGACCCACTACCGGGACGACCTGGACGCGGCGCGCGCGCGCATCGAGACGCTGGAGGCGAAGGTCAAGGAGCGCGACGCCTCGATCGACGCGCGCGACGCGGAGATCGCCGAGATGCGTGCCGAGATCGCCCGCATCCGGCGCGGCGAGGGCCCGAGCCCGAGCCCGAGCCGGAGCCCCGACGCCATCGCGGCGGGCCAGCGCGCGCTGCTCGTCGCGCTCGCCGCCTCCGGCCTCGCGATGGCGACCGGCTACGCCCTCATGCGCCCTGCGACCTGCCACATCCCGGCCGTCACGGAGCTCCGGACGCCGCACCCGCTCCCGATCGACCTGCCCGCCGGCATCTCGCAGCTCGGCCCGGACGGCATCGCGCTCGACGCGGACACGGGCGACCTCGATCGCGCGGCCGCCGCCGGCGCGCTCGCGCACGCCGCGGAGCTCGCGAAGAGCTGCAGGCGTGACGACGCGCGCGCCCGCTCGTACCGCGTGCGGGTCGTCCTGCAGCCTGGCGGCTCGGTGCGGACCGCGACCGTGCTCGGCGAGCCGCTAGGCCCCACTGCCACCGGCGAGTGCATCGCCGAGACCTTCCGGAGCGCCGTCCGGGTCCCCGCCTTCGACGGCGCGCCCGTGACCCTCGTCAAGACCGTCAAGGTCGATTGACCTGAACCCCTCAGGACCGCTCGCCGCCCTCCGGCGGCGCGGACGGCGGCGGCGCGATCTGCCAGCTCACGAACCCGAGCGCCGCGATCGCCAGGTAGATCACGGCGAACACCAGGAGGCCGAACGTCACCCCCGCCTCCGGCGGGTGCCCCAGGACCGGGAACACCAGCGAGAAGAACAGCTCCCGCACCCCGACCCCCGATATCGACACGGGCAGCAGGCCGAGCAGGCTCGCGACGGCGAGCAGGCACATCGAATCGAACAGCGTGATCGGGAGCCCCAGCGACCGCGCGATCAGGTACCCCTGCACGTAATTGACCACGAACGTCGCGACCGTCAGCGGAATGGTCGCGAGCAGCGGCCGCCCCACCTGCGCCCGGAGCGCCTCGAAGAACAGCGGCGCGCCCCGCGGATCGACGGACGGCAGCCGCCGCAGGAGCGCGCGCGCCCCGGCGTCCGCGAGCCCCGGGATCAGGAGCAGCAACGGCAGCAGCACCGTCACCGCGATCCCGCCCCACGTGATCCACGCCAGCCGCCCCGCGATGACCTCGCTGTACCGCGCCACCCCCACCGCCACGAACGCGGCGAGCACATAGAGATCGCAGAGCCGGTCCATCACGACGGACGCCAGCCCCTCGGCGTAGGGCGTCCCCAGATCGTGCCGCAGGTATCGAATGCGCAGCACGTCCCCCACCCGCCCCGGCGTGAGCATTCCCACGTAGAGCGACGTCAGGAACGACGCCCACGCGCGCCGCACGGGATATCGAATACCTCTCACCCGGAGCAGCGCGCCCCACCGGATCACCTTGAGGTGGATGTTCACCAAGTTGAGCAGCAGGGCCAGGCCCAGCGGGCCGGGGCTCGCGGACGCGATCGCGCGGAGGACGGCCCCCCGGTCCTCGATCCCGGCGATCACCAGCACCAGGAGGACCGGGCCGATCAGGCGGATCAGCGCGCGCGTGACGGACCGGCGCATTCGCGGCTGCGGCCGCGCCTCAGCGGGGCGCGGCGAGGCAGAGGACCCAGGGATAGGACGTCGTGAGCCGAAGGACCTCGAACCGCGGCTCGACGAGGCGCCGGAACGACGACGGATTCCAGTGGTTCACGTGCTCGGGGTCATTGCCGAGCCGGAGCACGTTCTTCCCCGCGAGCAGGTTGGACAGCATGAAGAACGGCTCGTGCGGCACCGACAGGATCACCCGCCGCGGCGAGAGCCGCTGGATCTCCGCGAGCGCCCGGTCGGGCTCGGCGAGGTGCTCCAGCACCTCCGCGCAGATCACGACGTCGAACCGCGCCCCGAGGGAGCCGAGATCGTAGGCGCTCCCGACGTGCGCCTCCACGCGCGGAAACAGTCTCCGGAGCCGCGCGACGTCCGCCTCGCCGGTGTCCACGCCCGTGAACGACTTCTCGGGGAACCGCTCCGACAGATATCCGGAGATGAACCCCTCGCCGATCCCGACCTCGAGCACCCGCGCCGCGGGGTTCGCCTCGACGAACAGATCGTGCAGCGCCGCCGTGAAGCGCTTGATGAGCAGCCGCTTCGCGGCGCTCCTCGTCCGGTACTTCCGGGTCTCGAAGCGCTCGAAGTACTCGTCGGAAATCAATCGACCTCCTCGCGGATCGGCGGCGCGTCGGCCCGGTGCCGCTGCTGCATCTGGAACGTCAGGAACTCGCCGATGAACCCCATCGAGAAGAACTGGATCCCCAGGATGATCATCAGCACCCCGAGCAGCAGCAGCGGCCGGTCGCCGATCTTGTGCCCCAGGAACCACAGCGCCGTCAGGTACACGTTGATCGCCACCCCGATCGCCGCGAACACCAGGCCCATGAGGCCGAAGAGGTGCATCGGCTTCTTCGAGTAGCGCGTCAGGAACATGACCGAGAGCAGGTCGAAGAAGCCGCGCAGGATCCGCTCCAGCCCGTAGCGCGAGCTGCCGTACTTGCGCGGGTGGTGCTTCACCGGCACCTCGGTCACGCGGAACCCCTGCCAGGCCGCGAGCGCCGGGATGAAGCGGAACAGGTCCCCGTAGATCGGGATGGCGTCGATCACCTCGCGCCGGTAGGCCTTGAAGCCGCAGTTCATGTCGTGGAGCTTCACGCCGGTCACCATCCGGACCGTCCCGTTGAAGATCCTCGACAGCACGAGCCGGTTCGTCGGGTCGAGCCGCTGCACCTTCCAGCCCACGACCACGTCGAGCCCCTCCTCGATCTTCGCGAGGAACGCCGGCAGGTCCGCCGGGTCGTCCTGGAGGTCCGCGTCCATCGTCACGATGATCTCGCCCGCGGCCTTCCTGAAGCCCGCCGTGAGCGCCGTCGCCTTGCCGAAGTTCTTCCGGAGCCGCACGCCCTTCACGAGCGGGCTCTCCGCGTGCAGCTCGCAGATCACCTTCCAGCTCGGATCGGTGCTCCCGTCGTCCACGAAGATGAGCTCGTAGGGCACCTGCCCCTCGAGCGCCGCCCGCACCCGCCTGGCGAGCTCGGCCAGGCTCTCGGACTCGTTCAGCCCCGGCACCACGATCGACACCCGCGGCGCCGCGGGCGCGAGCGCCGCGGCGCCCCGCGCGCCCTCGGGCGCCTCGGAGCGCGGGCGCCCGAGGGCCTCCGCGAGCGCCTCCACCGCGGCGCCCTCGCCGCCGTTCGAGCCAGAGCTGCCGGGTGCGATCACGGCGGCGGAGGATAGCAGATCGCCCCGCGCCGCCCGAACTTCCCCGGCGCCGCGCGGCGCCGGCCGCGCCCGCCCGCCGCTCTCCCGCGACACCCTGTCAGCCCGCGCCCGCGCCCGGAACCACGCCGCGCTTGACACGGACCGCCGCCTCGTGGTCTATTGATCAATTTTTCGAAGATCAATTTCGCGAAATATTCCCCCGAGACGAACATCCTGTTGACACGAGCCGCCATTTTGATCGAAGCTGGGCGGTTATTCGAAATGTCGATTTGTAGATTTTTCGCTGGGTCGATTGACAGATCGTCAGCGCCGGATAAAACGGACTCATCGCTGACCGCGCGGGGGGAACGTGCAGGTCTCAAGGACAGCCCCTCGATATGACGCGGTTCAGCCATCTGAACCGAGAGGTATTCTCATGAGAATGCATCGCTTCGCCTCCGCATCCGCCGCCCTCGCCTCCCTGGCCCTCGTCTCCGGCGCCCACGCGCTCAACGTCACGACGACGAACGACGCCGGCACGCTCGCCGGCGCGATGCAGGGCAGCGGATCCGCGATCACGGTCACCTCGGTCTCCTACTCCGGCGCGGCCATCGCGTCCGGCACCTACACCGACGGCCCGCTCGGCATGGGCGACGGCACGCTCCTCACGTCGGGCTCGGCGCAGGGCGCGCTCCCGCCGAACAACGGCCCCAACACGTCGCAGGACAACGGCCTCGGCGGCCACCCCCTCTGCAATGCCCTGATCCCGGGGTACACGAGCTACGACGCCTCGGTCCTCACCATCCATTTCGACCTTGCCCAGAACTTCACGGGCATCCAGTTCAACTCGGTCTTCGGCTCCGAGGAGTACCCCGAGTGGGTCGGCACCGCCTATAACGACGTCTACGGCGTGTACCTGAACGGCCAGCAGGTCGCGTTCGACGACAACGGCAACCCCATCACCATCAACGGGCCGTTCTTCAGCAGCGGCGCGGTCGTCCTCACCCCGGCGAACGGCACCGAGTACGACGGCACCACCGACATCCTCAGCACCCGCGCGCCCCTCGCCGGCGGGACCACGAACAACGTCCTCCAGATCGTCATCTGCGACGCCGGCGACCGGATCTACGACAGCGGCGTCTTCCTCAGCGGCCTGAGCGGCTGCATCGGCGAGGACTGCAGCGGCACCGTGCCCTGCGATTACGTCGACAGCGACAACGACGGCTACAACGCCTGCATCGACTGCGACGACGCGGTCGCCTCCTCGAACCCCGGCGCGCCGGAGCAGTGCGACGGCTTCGACAACAACTGCGACGGCCAGATCGACGAGGGCGACGTCTGCGTCCCGCCCTGCGAGCTCGTGGACGCCGACGGCGACGGCGCGACCTCGTGCGACGACTGCGACGACGGCAACCCGGACGTCTACCCCGGCGCGCCCGAGCACTGCGACTCGGTCGACAACGACTGCGACGAGGCCATCGACGAGTTCGGCGTCTGCGTCCCGCAGTGCCAGATCGTCCAGCGCGGCACCTTCGGCACGGTCGCGGACGCGACGATCTCGGCGGCCACCCCGAACATGAACTTCGGCGGCGGCGCGTCCGGCTACGTCAGCCTGTACACCGGGTGGAGCTCGAGCGGCGGCGAGAAGAAGACCCTGCTCCACTTCGACCTGAGCTTCATCCCCGAGTCGGCGACGATCACCTCGGCGACCCTGGGCGTCTTCCAGACCTACTCGTCGGCGACCTCGACCGTCCGCGTCCACACGGCGAACGCGGCGTGGGGCGAGGAGACCGTCACCTGGAACAGCTTCGCGAACCAGTACGACCCGGCCGTCGTCGCCTCGTTCGCGAGCTTCCTGAACAGCTTCGGCTTCCTGAACAGCGACGTGACCGGCGCGGTCGCCGCGTGGCACGCCGGCGCGGCGAACAACGGCTTCGTCCTCGAGGAGGACAACGTGGTGGCGCACTCCTACCGCGCCAGCGAGACCGCCACGATCACCGACCGCCCGTACCTCAACGTCTGCTGGACGAACTGAGCCGTGGCGCCCCGCGGGGCCCGGCGCGCGCGATCCGCGCCGCCCGGGCCCCGCGCGCGTTTTGTCGCCGCCCGCGCCCGGCGTCATGGTATCGCCCGCGCGTCATGGCACGACCGTTCGAGAACAAGAAGATCGTCGTCACCGGCGGGAGCGGCTTCCTCGGCTCCCACGTGGTCGAGGAGCTCGCCCTCCGCGGCGCGGAGGGCGTCGTGGTCCCGCGCTCCCGCGACACCGACCTGACGGACGCGGCCGCCGCGCGGGCCCTCTACGAGGCCGCGCGCCCGGACCTCGTCATCCACCTCGCCGCGAAGGTCGGCGGCATCGGCGCGAACCGCCGCCGCCCCGGCACATTCTTCCGCGACAACATGGCGATGGGCCTGCACGTGCTCGAGGAGGCGCGCCGCGCCGGCACCCCCAAGGTCGTCGTCGCCGGCACCATCTGCGCCTACCCGAAATTCGCCCCCGTCCCGTTCCGCGAGGAGGACCTCTGGAACGGCTACCCGGAGGAGACCAATGCCCCCTACGGCGTCGCCAAGAAGGCCCTGCTCGTCATGGCGCAGTCCTACCGCCAGGAGTTCGGCTCCAATTTCGTGATGGTGTTCCCGGTGAACCTCTATGGCCCCCGCGACAACTTCGACCTCGAGGACTCCCACGTGATCCCCGCCATGATCCGCAAATTCGAGGAGGCCCGCGCGCGCGGCGACCGCAGCGTCACCCTCTGGGGCGACGGCACGCCCACGCGCGAGTTCCTCTTCGTCGAGGACGCCGCGCGCGGCATCGTGGACGCGGCCGAGCGCTACGACGGCGCGGACCCCGTGAACCTCGGCGCCGGCTTCGAGATCTCGATGCGCGCGCTCGCGGAGAAGATCGCCGCGCTCGTCGGCTATGACGGCGAGCTCGCCTGGGACGCGTCGCGGCCGAACGGCCAGCCGCGCCGCATGCTCGACGTCTCGCGCGCCCGCGAGCGCTTCGGCTTCGAGGCCAGGACCTCGCTCGACGAGGGGCTCGCGCGCACGATCGCCTGGTACCGCGAGCACCGCGACGCGATCGCGGGCGCGCCCGCCGCGGGGGGCGCGTCGTGACCGCCGCCGCCCCTGCCCCCGCCGAGCGGGAGCCCGCGCGCACCTCACCCTCGAGCGAGTTCGAGCGCCGCGAGGAGGAGCGCGTGCGCGCCAAGGTCGCCCGCTACGACGCCATCGCCGAGGGCCGCGCCGACTGGGTGGCGCGGAACCGCGCCTACGCCGGCGAGCTCCTGCGCCTCGTCGCCGCGATGGTGCTCCCCGGGAGCCGCGTGCTCGAGGTCGGCTGCGGCCTCGGCGACCTCCTGGCCGGCCTCGACGCCTCCGAGGCGATCGGCATCGACATCTCGCCGCGCATGATCGAGATCGCCCGCGCGCGCCACCCCGGCCTCGACCTGCGCGTCGCGGACGTCGAGCGCGATCCCCTGCCCTCCGGCCAGTTCGACGCGATCATCCTGAGCGACGTCGTGGGCCACCTCGACGACATCCAGCGCGGCCTGGAGCGCCTGCGCCCGCTGCTCGCCCCCGGCGGCCGCGTGATCGTCACCTATTACAACTTCGTCTGGGAGCCCGTGCTCAAGCTCGCCGAGAGGATCGGCCGCAAGACCCCCTGGCCCGAGCAGAACTGGCTCAGCATGCAGGACATCGAGAACCTCCTGTACCTGTCCGGCTTCGACGTCGTCCGCCGCGGCACGGACATCCTCCTGCCCCTCGACGTCCCCGTGGTGGCCGACCTCCTGAACCACGTCGGCGCGAAGCTCCCCGGCGCGAAGCAGGCGGCCCTCGTCGATTACTTCGTCGCCCGCGCCGCCGCCGAGGTGGAGGCCTCCCCGGCGCCCACCGTGTCGGTCATCTGCCCCTGCAAGAACGAGAAGGGCAACATCCGCGAGGCGGTGGCCCGGACGCCGGTGATGGGCCCTGCCACCGAGCTCATCTTCGTCGACGGCAACTCGACGGACGGCACCCGCGAGGAGATCGAGGCGGTGATCGCCGAGTACCGCGGCCCGCTCGCGCTGCGCCTGGTCCTCCAGGGCGACGGCAAGGGCAAGGGCGACGCGGTCCGCAAGGGCTTCGCCGCTGCGAGGAACGACGTGCTCATGATCCTCGACTCCGACCTCACGGTGCCGCCCGAGGACCTGCCGAAGTTCTACCGCGCGCTCGTGACCGGCAAGGGCGAGTTCATCAACGGCGTCCGCCTGGTCTATCCGATGGAGGGCGAGGCGATGCGCTTCCTGAACCTCCTCGGCAACAAGTTCTTCTCGACCGCGCTGTCGTGGCTCCTGGAGCAGCCCATCAAGGACTCGCTCTGCGGGACGAAGGTGCTCTACCGGAAGGACTACGACAAGATCGCCGCGAACCGCCATTTCTTCGGCGACTTCGATCCGTTCGGCGATTTCGATCTCCTGTTCGGCGCCGCGCGGCTCAACATGAAGATCGTCGACCTGCCGGTGCGCTACCGGGCGCGGACGTACGGCGACACGAAGATCAGCCGCTTCTCGCACGGGTTCCTCTTGCTCCGGATGACGGCGTTCGGCTTCAAGAAGCTGAGAATGGGGCTCTGACGTGGGCGCGGATCCGCACCTGCGCGCGGCGTTCGAGGCGGCGGCGCCGGAGCATTTCGCCTGGCAGACCGGGGCCCCGTTCGTGGCCGATCGCGAGCGCGAGCTGGTGCGCGCCGCGTTCCTGCCGCTCGGGGATCGCCTGCTCGACCTGGGCTGCGGCGAGGGCGCGACGCTCGTCCACCTCGGCGCCCCGGACGGCGCGGTCGGCGTCGACCTGTTCGAGGAGAAGATCGCCTTCGCCCGCGCGCGCCTCCCGGACTGCCGCTTCCTCGTCGCGCCGGCCGAGGCGCTGCCGTTCGAGGACAGGAGCTTCGATCAGGTGATCGTGCGCGACGTGATCCACCACGTCCCGGATCCTGCGCGGCTCGTGGACGAGTGCCACCGCGTGCTCTCCGCCGGCGGCCGGATCGACGTGCTCGAGCCCTGCCGCTATAACCCCCTCATCTTCCTGCACGCCGTCGCGAACCGCGCCGAGCGCGGCGAGCTCCGGTCGACGATGCGGTTCCTCGAGGGGCACCTCGCGCGGCGGTTCCGCGTCGTGGCGACCGAGCGGCTCCAGGCGCTGCCGGTCCACCGCCTCGTCTTTCACCCGAGCATGGGGTCGCCGCGGCTGGCGGAGCGGCCTGCGGCGCGGTGGCTCGTGTCCGGGGTCGAGCGGATCGCGGCGGCCGCGATGCCGTCGTGGGCCTGGGCCTACTTGCACCTCCGGGCCGTGCGCGAGGGCTGATCAGGCCACCTGCCTGTGCCAGGCCACCTGGGCCGCGAGGCCGTCGCGCAGCGAGACGCGCGGCGCGTAGCCGAGGACCGCGCGGGCCGCGCCGATGTCCGCCCAGGTGTCGTGCACGTCGCCCGCCTCGACGGGCCGGCGCTCGACGCGCGTCGGCCCCGCGAGCTCCGCCACGAGCGCCAGCACCTCGTTGATCGTCGCCCGGTGATCCCCGCCGACGTTGAGCACGCCGAGGGCGCCCTCCTTCATTGCGAGCAGGTTCGCGGCGACGGCGTCGGAGACGAACGTGAAATCGCGCGACTGCGATCCGTCGCCGAAGAGGGTGATGGCCTCCCCCCGCAGCGCCGCGGCGATGAAGCGGTGGAAGGCCATGTCGGGGCGCTGCCGCGGCCCATAGACGGTGAAATAGCGGAGCGAGACCGTGGGGAGGCCGAAGTTCTTCCGATAGAGCTCGCAGAGGTGCTCGGCGGCGAGCTTCGTCACGCCATAAGGCGAGAACGGGGCGGTCGGGCTCGCCTCGGTCGCCGGGGCCGCGCCGCCGCCGTGGCCGTAGACCGAGGAGGACGACGCGCAGATGAGCTTCTTCACGTCCGCGCGGCCCCTCGCGGCCTCGAGCAGCCGCTGCGTGGCGAGCACGTTGTCGCGCAGGTAGACCTCGAAGCTCTGGCCCCAGCTCGCGCGCACGCCCGCCTGCGCCGCCTGGTGGAACACGTACGCGGTGCCCTCGAGCAAGGGGCCGAGGTCGGCGCTCGAGAGGTCGAGCTCGGCCAGCGTGAAGCGGGGCTCGTCGCGGAGCCGCGCGAGGTTCCGCTCCTTCATCGGGCGCGGGTAGTAGTCGGCGAACCGATCCACCCCGATAACGTCGTGCCCGAGATCGATCAGCGCCTCCGCGATCTGCGAGCCGATGAATCCTGCGGCGCCGGTCACCAGACAACGCATCGTCCGCCCTTTCCTCGTATCCGGTCGCCGCGCCGCCCGCCGCTCGGGGGCCCGCGCCCCACCCTCGACCCTGCTGCGGCGCGCGCGAGCTTACCGAACGCCCGATGCGGCCGCAAGCGGGCGGAGGGGGCCCCGTGACCGGCGCTACGTCGTGTCAACGCCGTGGCGACATGATAATGGAGCGCACCGCGATGACCGAGGAAACCTCCCCGGAGCCCCCGACGCCCGCCGGCGCGCGGCCGAGCGACGACGACGCGAGAGGGGCGGCGCGCGGCCAGATCATCGGGTGGGCGGCGCTCGCGGCGTTCAGCGCGGCGGTGATCGAGCTCCGGCTCCCGATGCCCCTCGGCGGCGCGCGCGTGCGCGCGCTGCACCACGCCTATGACGCCGGGCAGATGCTCGCCGCGGGCCTCGCGTCCGCGGCGGCCGTGGAGGCCTGGCGGCGCTGGGCGCCGCGGCGGCGCGGGCTCGGCCTCGCCGCGCTCGCGGCGGCGAGCCTCGGGATCGGCGCGCTCGCCGTGAGCGAGGACGTGGAGATCGCGGCCGCGAAGCTGCCCGGCCCGACGCTGCCCTGGCAGGCGCTGCTCGTGGCCGTGATCGCGCTCGCGGTGCCCGCGGCGGCGGCGCTCGGGCTCTTCCTTGCGCGGCCGGGCGCGGCCGCGCGCGGGAGCCCGCGCGCGCTCGCCGCCCGCCGCGCGCTCACCGCGGCGATCGGGCTCGCGCTCGCGGCGGTGAACCACCTCGTCCTGCCGAACGACTACCCGGGCGTGCACCTCTATCTCGCGTGGACCGCGGCGCTGTCGATCGGGATCGCCGCGTGGGTGGACGCGCCCCCCCCGGCCGGGCGCAGGCGATCGGCCGGCCTCGCGCTGCGCGCGGCGGCGGCCGTCGCCGCGGCCGCCTCGCTCGTCGTCCGGCCGCCGAGCAACGTGACGGTCGAGCTGGCCCGCTCCGGCGCGGTGCTCGCGCCGTTCGTGCTCCGCGCGCACTCGGCGACCGCCGGCCACCTGCCGGCCGGCGGCGGGGAATGGCTCGCCGATCGCAGCGGCCTCCCCCCCATTCCCCCGTCCCAGCCGCCGCTCGTGCCAAAGGACGCGATCGTGCTCATGCTCACGATCGACGCATTGCGCGCCGACGTGGTGGCCGGCGACAGGCACGCGGACGTGCTCCCGAACCTCGCCGCATTGCGGCGGGAGTCCGTCGAGTTCACGGCGGCGCGCAGCCCTTCCCCGCAGACGAACGCCTCGATCGCGACGCTCTTCGCCGGGAAATACTTCTCGCAGATGTACTGGAGCGTGCGGCCGAACAGCGCGATGTGGATCCCCTGCGCGCACGAGGACCCGACGCCGCGGTTCACGGAGATCCTGGCGCAGGGCGGCGTCGCGACCGTGACGTACGCCGCGATGCCGGGCCTCGTGAACGCCAACGGGATCGTGCGCGGCTTCCAGGAGGAGCAGGTCGTCCCGGGGCGCCCCTTCGCCACCGCGAAGCAGATCACCGACGTCGCCGTGGAGCGGATCCGGAGGCAGGGCGGCGGCCCGATGTTCCTCTACATCCATTTCACGGACTCGCACGCGCCCTACAACCTCGCCGGCACCCAGGGCACCGCGTTCGACCGCTACCTGCGCGAGGTCGGGCTGGTGGACGCCGCGCTCGGTCGCATTCGAAAGGCCGTCGTCGAGAGCGGGCTCGAGCAGCGGACCACGCTGATCATCTCGGCGGATCACGGCGAGGCGTTCGGCGAGCACCGCTCCCAGCAGCACGCGACGACCGTCTACGAGGAGCTGCTCCGCGTCCCGCTGCTCGTCCGCGTGCCCGGCGTGGCCCCGCGGGCGGTCGACGCGCCCGTCCTGCTCCTCGACCTCGGCCCCACGGTGCTCGACCTGATGGGCTTCCCCACGCCGGGCAGCTACATGGGCCAGAGCCTCGCGCCGCTCCTGCGCGGCGGGAGCGCGCCCCTCACCCGGCCCCTCGCATTCGAATCGTCGCGCGGCCTGCGCGCGATGGTCTTCCCCGACGGCTGGAAGGCGATCACGAACCGGCGCCAGGGCACGTTCGAGCTCTATGACCTGACCCGGGATCCGGGCGAGCTCCGCGATCTGGTCGGCGAGGGCGGCGCGGACGAAAAGGCCCGCCTCGACGCGCTCACCTCGTTCTTCTTCGTCCACGAGCTCCGGCGCCCCGGCTACGAGATCCCGTACATCCGCTGAGGAGCGTGGAGACCCCCATGTCGTCAAAGCCCCCGCCGAGCGCGCCCGCCCCCCCCGCCGGGCAGAGCCCCTGGCCCACGCGGCTCAGGATGATCGGGCTCCCCGCCGTCGCCCTCTTCGGCATCGTCTATTTCGGCCGCACCGTGCACGCGCACTATCGCGTGGAGCAATGGCTGTTCTGGCGCTACGCGATCTCGTGGCTGTGCGCGATCGCCTGGTCGGTCGCCTGCCTGGCGGCCGGCCACGCGGTGCTGAAGCGCCTGCTCGGCCGCACGCTGCCGCTCTGGGAGCACGGCGCGCTGAGCTTCGCGGTCGGCGTCTACGTGTTCTACGTGGCCATGCAGCTCGCGGGGCTCGCGGGCCTCTATGGCCCCGTCCTGTTCGTCGCGCTGCCGGCGCTCCTGTTCGCGGCGAGCGCGCGTCCATTCCTGCGCACGGCGAGGCGCGTGGTCCGCCACGTCCGCCATCACCGGCGGCGATCGGCGCCGCCGCCCCTCTGGACCTTCCCGGTCGCCGCGCTCGGCCTGCTCGGCCTTGCGATGGTCTATTTCTCGATCCTGACGCCGGGCAACGTCGCGTTCGACTCCCGCTGGTATCACCTGGGCCTGGCCGAGCACTACGCCGCCGCCGGCGCGGCGCGGCGGTTCGACGAGGGCTACGTGATCGGCGCGTCGCCCCACCTCGCGAGCTTCATGTACACGTGGGCGTTCCTCCTGCCCGCGGGCAAGCTCTTCGATCGGGTGGAGCTCGCGGCCCACATCGAGCTCGTCTCGTTCCTGTGGACGCTCGTGGGCATCCCCGCGCTCGTGCGGCTGCTCGTGCCGCGCAGCGCCGGCCAGGGATCGCGGCGCTCGCTGATCGGCCTCACCTGGGTCGTCCGCTTCCTGTTCCCCGGGGTCTTCCTCTACGACTCCAGCCTCTCGGTCGGCGCCGATCACATGGCCGCGATCTTCGCGGTCCCCATCTACACGGTGCTGCTCCGGTGCTGGCGAGATCTGTCGCCGCGGCTCTGCGTCCTCTTGTCCATGATGCTGGCCGGGGCGTTCCTGACGAAGTACACGGCCGCGATCACGCTGCTCGCGTTCCCGGTGCTGGCGGTGCTGGCGCGCGCCGCGTGGCTGCTCGTCGCGAGGCTCCGGCGCGGCGCGGAGGAGGGCGCCCCGGACCGCTGGGCGTGGTGCCGCGGCCCGCTCGCGGCATTCTTCGGCGGATTGGCCTTCACCGCGCTCCACTGGGGCAAGAACTGGATCTATTACGGCGACCCCCTCTATCCGCTGTTCCACCGCCGCCTGGCGCTGCGCCCCTGGACGGCCGACTCCAGCGAGCGGTGGATCTGGGGCTACATGGAGGAGCAGTTCTGGAGCCCCGATTACAACTGGGCGGGTCTGACGCAATCGATCAAGGCGCTCTGGTATTTCTCGTTCGAGCCGAACGACTGGGTCAAGTTCCACGGCAAGGTGCCCGTGTTCGGTTCGCTGTTCACGCTGCTCTTGCTCTGCGTGCCGCTGCTCCGGGGGACGCGCCGGCTGTGGGCGATGTACGGCGCGGCGCACCTCGGGCTGTTCTGCTGGTACTGGGTGCACCACCAGGATCGCTACCTGCAGACGCTGATGCCCTGGATGGCGGCGGCCACGGCCTGCGTGATCGTGCTGGCGTGGCGCGCGCCGACGGCGGCGCGGCTGCCAGGTCCGGCGATCGCCGCATTGCGGGCGCCGCTCCTGGGGCTGCTCGCGCTCCAGGTGATATGGGGCGGCGACGTCTACTTCATCCCCGGCCACGCGATGATCAAGTCGCCGATCAAGGTGGTGGCCGATCTGCTCTCGTCCGGCTACCGGAAGGATTTCAAGAGCCGCGAGGATCTCTACGAGCCGTTCACGACCGCCGCCAAGCACCTGCCCAGAGGGTCGAAGGTGGTCGTGCACGAGAACCACCCGCAGCTCGGGCTCGAGGCGATGACGGTCAACGATTTCTCGATCAACCAGGGGGGGATCAGCTACGGGCTGCTCGGGACGCCGCGGGGGGTATACGATCTGCTGAAGGGGCTCGGGGTGACCCACCTCCTGTGGGTGACGGAGAGGACGCGAGGGTTCGAGACGCTCGCGGGGGATCTGCTGTTCTACGATTTCGCGACGAATTACGGGGCGAAGCAGAAGGACCTCGGCTCGTGGATGCTGGTGGAGATGCCCGCCGCGCCGCCGCCGGAGGATGCTTCCGACGTGGTGCTCGCGGCGACCTGCGGGAAGCCGGCGGCGGGGCTGCACCATATGAGGGATCTGAACGTGCCGGTGTTCGGGCCGCGGAAGTCCAGCTGGCCGGCGCCGTTCAAGCGGCCGGGAGCGGGGGGGCTGGCGGAGCTGGCGCCGGAGGCGGCCTACCTGATCGTCGAGACGAATTGCCGCGAGGGGCTCGGGGATCCCGTATCGCTCGGGTTCAAGCTGCTGACGAAACGGAAGGGCGGGCTCGATCTCTGGGCGAGGCCTCGGCGCTGAACCGAGACCGAGACCGAGACCGAGACCGAGACCGAGACCGAGACCGCGACCG
>CAYQYG010000080.1:0-2719 GCA_964421485.1 uncultured Polyangiaceae bacterium
GCCTCGGCGGCGCGGGCGCGGTCGCCCCCCGGCGCCGGCCGCCGCCGCCGCCGCGGAAGATCGACACGACGAGCAGCACGATGACGACCCCGCCGAACGTGACGCCGCCGATGAGCAGGTAGGGCAGCGGCGCCTCGCGCGCCTTGAGCGTCACGATCTTGTCGGCCGTGAGCGCGCTCGTGCGGCGCGCCTGGTTGTCGTAGACGATGAGCCGCGCGGTCATCTGGTCGCCCTTGCCGACCAGGAATTTCTCGGTGTTCGGCAGCTCGAACTCGACCACGCTGTCGCCGGCCGTGACCGCCTTGCCGCGCATCCCGCCCTCGATGAGCGTGCGCTGCGCCTTCTTGGCGTCCTCGATGTTGCCGCCCTGGAGCGACTGCGGCGCCGCCTGGTTCTTCGGCACCATGTAGATCTCGGCCCGCTGCGCGTTGCCGCCCCAGCAGAAATTGCCGAAGATCTTCACCGTGCTGCCCGGGTAGATCGGGGACTTCTGCGCGGCCCGCGCCGTCGCCTCGCGATCCACGTCGAGCGGCCAGGTGCTCGGATCGATGCCGACGGGCACGTTCTGGAAGGTCGCGTCGCCCGCGATCGGCGGGTTGGTGTTCATGAACGCGAGCTTGAATGTCTGCGTGATGCTCGGCGCCACGCAGGAGACCCGCCACTTCACGATGTGCATCTTGTTGAAGCGGGTCCGGACGGCGTTGACGATGTTCGCGGCGCGCTGCTCCTGCCGGTCGCGGACGATGCTGAAGAAGCCGCCGATCTCGGTGTTCGCGAGGCCTTCCATGAACTCGCGGGCGTTCGCGGCGAACTCCTCGATGAGCTTGTTCGGGAACCAGATCGAGATCACCGGCACCGGCGTCTTGGGCAGGACCTCGTTGTTCTCCGGGAAGCGCCCCTTCGTGAGGTATTCGCGGAGCACGTTCGACGCCGCGGCGGTGGACGTCGGGTCGGCGCCGGCCGAGCCGTTCGACAGGACCACCATCGCCTGGTGCATCGGGACGGTGACGCCCTGGCCCGCGTTGCCGAGCTCCTTGAAGGCGTCCGTCGCCGCGTTCTTGATGATCGTGAAGAGCGGCCGGGTGCGGCCCTGCGTGGGGAAGGTCCGCGCCACGCTCCCGATCGTCTGCGCCGCGGCCTGCTTGTTGCTGACCCACTTCGAGTCCTCGACGACGCCGCGGTCGTTGAAGAACATCACGTCCACGATGTCGTTCGGCTGCATCGCGTTGACGAACGCGCTCGCGACCGCCTTGGCCTCGTCGAAGCGGCCGCCCATGCTCGAGGCGGCGTCGATCAGGATGAGCCACGCCGTGCCGACGCCGGGCTGGCCCGCGCTGTCGCCCCAGCGCGCCTTCGATTCGAACTTCGCGGGCAGGTCCGTGCCGTCGACGGTCACCGTGAAGATCGCGTTCTTGTCGGGGAAATCGAAGGACGAGTAGAGCGCGGAGGGCTGCTCGAGCGCGTCGGCGACGCAGTCGAGGTTGGCGTCGCCGGAGAGCGCGACGCACGGCTTCGTGATGTCGGAGAGGCGCTTGTTCTGGACGACCTCGATCACCGTCGTCAGCACGGGGGAGCCGTCGACGGTGCTGGCGCGCGGGTCGACGCGGAGGATGTGCGCCTCGGGGGCCGCGTCGGCGCGCCGCGGGCCGAGGACGACCGCGAGGAGCGCCGCGGCCGCGAGCGCGAGGAGGTGGCGGATCGGGCGGCGTGCGTCGTGCGTGGGGGTCATTGGCAAGGATCTCCAGCGTGGCGCGGGGAAGGCGATCTGCGCTTCGCCGCGAGCGGGGTGGCCCGCGGGGGCGAGGTCCGGGGGCTCGGGGCGCAGGGCGCCGAACGGCGACCCGGAGCCCCGAACGAAGGAGGGAGAAGCGGGGGCAGGCTCGGCAACGGGGCTCCTTCCGGCCTCGGCCTCAGGTCCGCGTGGCCACATTGATGACGAGGACGCTGAAGCCGCCGAAGCGGACCCGGTCGCCGTCGCGCAGATCGCGCCGCCCCTGGAAGCCGATGGCCTCCTCGTTGTGGAACGTGCCGTTCGTCGAGCCGAGGTCGGACAGCACCATGCGGCCGCTGTCGCACTCGATCGTCGCGTGGTGCGTCGACGTCGTCCCGTGCGCGATCTCGATGTCGACCTTCTGGCCGGTCTCGGCGCGCCCGACGAGGTTCTTGCCCTGCCAGAGCGGCCAGAACTTGCCGAGCGGGTCGTCCTGGAAGCTGATCAGGAAGCCCGAGAGCTGGCGGCGGTCCTTCGAGCCGGCCGTCGCGCCGCCCATGCCGCTGGCCATGCCGGGCATCGCCGTGAGAGCGGGCTTGGGCGGGCCGGGCGGCGGGCCGGGCGGCGGGCCCGGCGGCGGCGCGGGCGGATAGGCCGGCGCATCGGCGTACGCGGTCGCGCTGAACGCGTCGTTGCCCATGTCCTTGGGCGGCCCGAACCCTTGCCGCGGCTCCGGCGGGACCGGGTAGGCGCCCGGAGGCTCCGGGAACGCGGGCGGTGGGGGAGGGGGCCCGAAGCCGCCCTGAGGCGGGGGAGGAGGAGGCCCGAAGCCGCCCGGCGGCCCGAAGCCCGGCGGCTCAGGCGGCGGGCCAAACGGTGAGGGCGGAGGCCCGAAGCCGCCCTGAGGCGGGGGAGGAGGAGGCCCGAAGCCGCCGCCCGGTGGGCCGAACCCACCCGGCGGACCAAAGCCCGGCGGCTCGGGAGGCGGCCCGAAGCCGCCGCCCGGAG
>CAYQYG010000080.1:2819-25097 GCA_964421485.1 uncultured Polyangiaceae bacterium
CCCGGCGGACCAAAGCCCGGCGGCTCGGGAGGCGGCCCGAAGCCGCCGCCCGGAGACGGAGGCGGCGGCGGAGGCCCGAAGCCGCCTGGAGGCCCTGGGGGCGGGCCGAACCCGCCCGGCGGACCAAAGCCCGGCGGCTCGGGAGGCGGCCCGAAGCCGCCGCCCGGAGGCGGTCCGAAGCCGCCCGGAGGAGGCGGAGGGGGCGGCCCGAAGCCGCCGCCCGGCGGCCCGAAGCCCGGCGGCTCGGGCGGAGGACCGAAGCCCGGAGGGCCGCCGAAGGGAGGCGGAGGCGGAGGCCCGCCGAAAGCGCCCGGCCCCGGCGGGCCGAGCGGCGAGGCGCAGATGGCGCAGAACTTGTCGGCAGGGGTCGCGGGAGCCCCGCAACGCGGACAGAGCATGGTAATCCTTCTTGGGTTCGCGACGCCTCGGCGCCGCCGCCGGGAGCATACCGTGGGCGCTTGGTCGCGGATCAAGAAGAAGTGTCGGCAGGGCCGACGGCCGATGAGGGGGATGCGCGCTCCACGCTCATGGGCTCCGCGCGGAGCAGCACGCCGTCACGCGACCCGTAGGTCGATCGATCCTCGATCGTGAGAGCGCGCGGGCGCGATCACACGCGCGCGCTCGCCCCCAGGGACGACAGACGCCGGGTGAGATCGCGCGCGCCAGGCAGCGCGTGCAGCTCAGTCCTTCGCGTCGCGGACGCGGGCGGCCTTGCCGGAGAGCTTGCGGAGGTAGAAGAGCCGCGAGCGGCGGACGACGCCGCGCGAGACGATCTCGACCTTGTCGATGCGGGGGCTGTGGAGGAGGAAGATGCGCTCCACGCCGACGGTGAAGCTCACCTTGCGCACGGTGAATGTGCTCCGGGCGCCCGCACGGTGCCGCTTGAGCACGACACCCTGGAACACCTGGATGCGCTCCTTCTCACCCTCCACGATGCGGTAGTGGACGCGCACGGTGTCGCCGACTCGGAAATCGGGGATCCCCTCGCGGACGAGGGGGGCTTCGATCTTCGCGAGGACGTTCGAGGTTTGCATGATCAACCTTCAATCAATCTGGGGGATGCGACGGCGTGGAGGGGCGCCCACGGCCGGCCCGGGGGGAGCGGCATTATGCACACAGCCGATCAGGTGTCAACGGCGCGCCGGCGCGTGCGCTCGTGCGCTTGCTACCACATCAGGACGGATCAGCGCCGGACGGGAATGATCTGGACGCGGCGGGCTTCGCCCTCGCCGTCGCTCTTCGTGACGACGCCGGGGAACTTGGCGAGCGCGAGGTGGACGACGCGGCGATCCTGCGGGTTCATGGGTTCGAACGTGATGATCTTGCCCTCCTCGACCGCCTGCTTGCCGAGGCGCCTGGCCATCGAGGAGAGCGTGTCCTCGCGCCGCGCGCGATAGCCCTCCGCGTCGATGATCACGTGCCGGCGCTTCTTGCCGGGGCGGTTGATCACGCGGTTCGTCAGGAACTGGAGCGCGGCGAGCGTCTGGCCCTTCTTGCCGATCACCCGCCCGGCGTCCTTGCCCTCGATCTCGATGCGGATCTCCTCGGGCGGATCTCCCTCGTCGTTTTCGAGGAGGTCGACCGTGCAGTCCATGCCCATCGCCGCGAGCGCATCGATCACGAAATCGAGCGCCACGTCGGCGCGCCCGTCCTCTTCGAACGGCTCGCTCGCGCCCTGCGGCGCGTCGTCGACCTCGGCCTCTCCCCTCTCGGCAGCAGCTTCACTATCCACGGACACGTGCCTTTCCCTTTCCGAGCGCAGGTGCCGACTTCTCGTCGCCACCGGGAACCTTCTCCCTGACCTCGATGCCGCTCGCGCCCTGCTCGCGGGACTTCAGGTACCGCTCCACCAGGACCTGCTGGGCGATGCCGAGCCAGGTGTTGGTCAGCATGTAAACCCCGAGGCCCGCCGGGAGGAAGAGCATCATCGCGGTGAAGATGCCCGGCATCAGGTACAGCATCATCTTCTGCTGGGCCGGATCGCCCTGGGGCGGCATGAGCTTCTGCTGGAAGAAGCTGGAGCCCCCGAGCACGATCGGGATGATGAAGTACTTACCCGGCGAGGACAGGTCGGGGATGAACGGGCCGAAGGGGGTGTGATAGAGCTCGGCCGCGGTCTGGAGCGCCGTGTAGAGCGCGAACCAGACGGGCATCTGGAGGAGCATCGGGAAGCAACCCACGATCGGGTTCGCCACCTTGTTCTTGCGCCAGAGCTCCTGCATCGCGAGCCCGCGCTGGGCGGCGTCGTCCTTGTACCTCGCGTTGATCTCGTCCATCTCCGGCTTGAGCTTGCGCATCGCCGCGGTGCTCTTGATCTGCTGGAGGCTCAGCGGGAAGAGCAGCGTCCGGACGGTGATCGTGAGCAGGCAGATCGCCCAGCCCCAGCTCCCGACGACGCCGTAGAGCACGCGGAGGTAGGCGACGAGGATCTTGGCGATCGGCGAGAACCAGCCGAGGTTGATGACGTCGCTCGCGTTGTGGCCGACGGCGGCGAGCAGGTCGCGCTCCTTGGGGCCCGTGTACGAGAGGACCTTGTAGGTGGCCGAGCCCTTCGCGGGCAGCTCGGCCTCGGGGTAGGCGAGGCGCGCGCGGTAGACGTGGCCGAAATTCGGATCGCTCGCCTTCTTGGCGTACCGCGAGGCGTCCCAGTACTCCTCGATCTGCGCCTCCGCCGCCGGGGGCGGGCCCTCGAGGGGGATCGCGATCTTGCTGTAGTAGCTGCTCGAGACGGCGGCGAAGCGCGCCTCGCCCGGCGTGCGCCGCCACTTCTCGGCGGTGAACTCCTTGTCCTTGAAGTCGCCGGGCTCGAACGCATCATGGCCGTGCCGCTCGGTCGCCTCGGTCGTGGACGCGACGGCCTCGGTCGCCCACTCCGAGATCGGCTGCATGAAGCCGCCCTCGGTCTCCTTGCGGGTGCGGTACGAGGTCTGCTCGACCGTGAGCCGGTGCTTGAGCGGCGCGCCGCTCAGGTTCTCGACCGTGACCGCGACGGTCATCTCGTACGGCTTGCCCGTCGCGGCGACGACCTTGGTGAGCCGCGTCTTGTCGTCCTGGTGCGTGAACGTGCAGCTCTTGCCGTCCTGCGCCGTGATCGTCCAGTCGAGGTCGTCGAACGGGACCTGCTGCGGATCGGCGCCGGGGAGCCGGAGATCGGTGCGGAGCGGGCTCCGCGACTCGAGCGAGGTGGTGACGAGATCGATGGGCTGCTGGGTGCGCTGGTCGTGGTACCTCGGGTCCGTCAGCCAGAGGTGCCGGAGCGAGCCCCCGCGGCTGGAGAGCTCGGCCTTGAACCGGTCGCCCTCGATGACGCAGGGCTTCTCCTCGGCGCGCTCCACGGCGTGCGTGTCGTCCCTGAGATCGCCGAAGGGCTGCTTCTCGTCGGCGCTGCTCCCGCTGAGGAGCGGCATGCCGTACGTGACGAACAGCACGATGGCCAGGCCGAGAAACAGCCACTTGAGGATGTTGCCGCGTTCCATGAAGTCCTTGTCTATCTCCGTCTCTCGGATCGCGCCGCCGTCGGCCTTCGTCGTTCAGAGCGTCCGATCTCGGTGCTCCCTTCCACGGGATTCGAGGCGAGCGCTGTGCCGGCGGGCTTGATGCGCGGCGCACGCCGCGCGGCCGCCGCGATGTCGACGCAGGGCGGCCACGTCACGGAGAATGAGCGCGCGCGCGCGGAGCGCGGAGCCGCGCCGGCGGAGCGGGTGGCGGCGGGTCGTAGCCGCCCGGGTGAAACGGGTGACACCTACACAGTCGCTTGACCGAAAGCAAGCTTCCGCGGAGGGCGCCGTGGCCCTGAATGCACGCCGCCGCGTAGCGCGAGCACGAGGGCTCGAACCTGCACACCGGCCCCACCATCGCCAGGATCAGCCTGGACAGCGTCACCTGATAAAGCCGGATGATGGCGAGGAGGATCTGCGCGAGCATGGAGCGGAGGCGGGCCCGTGAGCCGCGGTAGCTTGGGTCGGGGGATCCTCCTGCGCAAGCCTACGAATTGTCCGGAGTCGCAGGATCCGTACCCGGGCGAGCGGGCGCCGCCGCGACGCGGCCGGCGACCGCCTCGGCCGCCCGGCGGCGGAGGAGCGGGCGGACGCCCTCGATCTCGGCAGAGAGGGAGGCGCGATCGAGCGAGGGCGCAGCCCGGCGCTGCGGGGTCCGGGTCGCCGCTCGGCGCCCCGGCGCCCAATCCTCGCTCGCGCGGACGACCACGACGACATCCACGCCGGCAGGGAAGAGCGAGGGGGCGAGTCGAAACGCCTCGCGGACAAGCCGCTTTGCGCGGTTGCGCTGCACGGCGCCGCCGACCTTGCGGGACGCCACGACGCCGAGGCGCGCCGGCTCCGCGGGTGAAGCGCCGGCGGCCAGGAGGATCAGGAGGTGGCGTGTTCCGACGCGGAGACCGCCGGTCTGGACGCGGACGAAATCGGCGCGCTTGCGGATGCGACGCCCTCGCGGCAGGCTCAGGCGTGCGCGTGCGCGCGCCATCGCGACGGCCTACTTCTTGTTACTTCTTGTAAATCGAGGGCGCGAGCCGGGCGCGGCCCTTGCGGCGGCGGTTGTTGATGACCTTGCGGCCGCCCGCCGTGGCCATGCGGGCGCGGAAGCCGTGCGTCCGGGCGCGGCGGGTGTTGTGCGGCTGGTAAGTGCGCTTCATCGGCAAAGTCCCCTGAGAGTGGAGGGAGGCGGCATTGCGGGGGGCGCGGGCAAGAGCCGCGCTGCGCCCCGGTCGCCGATCGGGCGGCGCAAGAAAGCACACGGCCCGGCCCGGGTCAACAGGCGCGCGCAGCGCGGCGCGCCTCGACGCCGCTCGTCCCCCTCCTGTCCGCGCTCGCCCGCGCTTGTCCCGCCTCTTCGCATCTTTCCGCGCCGAGGTGACGCGTGAGCCTGCCCGCGCGCATCTTCTCGCATCTTTCCCGGAGCCTGGTGTAGCCTCGGGGCCGCTGCGGGGCCGCTCTTCGACGCACGGAAGGGCAGGGGGCTCAGCGCGGTCCGTCCGCGCGTGGCCCTGGAAGTTTCACCTCTTGGCGCGCAGCGGAGGGAACGACGAGATGGCAGGGCGATCGGAGACGTCGGCGCAGCGGCAGGCCGCGTCGAGGTGGGCGCGCGCGGCGCTCGGGGCGGCGGCGGCGGTGGGCGCGCTGCTCGCCGGCGCGCCCGAGGCGCATGCGCAGCAGGCGACGTTCTACCTGGACCGGCTCTACATGGCCGGCGCGCCCGACGACGCCATCGGCCTGTGGCGGCCGCAGATGGGCGAGAAGACGCGGTTCTACGGCCAGTTCGGGCTCGGCTTCGCGCTGAACCCGTTCCGCATCGAGAACCACATCGAGGACCCGAACGACGCGGCGAAGCTCGCGCAGGTGAGCGGCGCGCCGGTCACCACGCAGCTCATCACGTACCTCGACGCGGGCGTCGAGATCCTCGACCGGTTCGGCTTCCAGGTCGAGCTGCCGGTCGCCGTCGTGCAGACCGGCAACGTCACGAACCAGAACCAGAACGCCTCCGCCAGGGACGCGGCCAACCTCGAGACCGTCGGTCTGATGGACATGCGGCTCGAGGGCCGCGGCATCCTCTTCCGCACCGACGACCGGATGTTCAAGCTCGGCGTCAACGCGTCGGTCTGGGTCCCCACCGGGAACAACGACTCGTTCGACGGCGACGGCAACCCGAGCGGCGGCTTCGGCGTCTCGTCGGAGCTCGATTTCAAGGACGTGTTCTTCACGCTGAACACCGGCCTGCACTTCCGCCCGCCGAACGGGCTGAACGATTTCCGCGTCGGCAACGAGTGGAAGTGGGGCGTCGGCGGCTTCGTGCCGCTGCGCGGCGGCTCGGTCCGGCTCGGCGCGCAGGTCTTCGGATCGACCGGGCTCACGAGCGAGACCACGTTCACGGCCGACAACACGCCGCTCGAGTGGATGGCCGAGGGGCGGCTCTGGACCGACGACGCGAAGCAGGGCTACGTCGGCCTCGGCGGCGGCACGCGGCTCACCGCGGGCTACGCGCCTGATTTCCGCGTGGCGTTCGTCGCCGGCTACTCGTTCAGCATCGCGGACACGGATCCGAACGCGCCGGGCAAGCGGTGGAAGTCCCAGAAGTACGCCGATCACGGCGCCGACACCGACAAGGACGGGCTGCCCGACGACGTCGATCTCTGCCCGTCGGATCCCGAGGACGGCAAGCCGCCGAACCCGGACGACGGGTGCCCGGCGCTCCCCGATCGCGACGGCGACGGCATCCCCGACATCTCCGACAAGTGCCCGGACAATCCGGAGGACTTCGACAAGATCGACGACAAGGACGGCTGCCCGGAGGACGACGCGGACAAGGACAACATCGCCGACGCGCAGGACGCCTGCCCCAAGGAGCCCGGCGACCCGAGCCCCGAGCCGGCGAAGAACGGTTGCCCGCAGTTCATCCGCCGCATCAGCGGATCGAGCGAGATCCAGATCCTGAAGCAGGTGCAGTTCGCGACGGGCAGCGCCCGGATCCTGCAGAACAGCTTCGGGATCCTCGACGAGGTCGTGCGGCTCCTCAAGGTGAACCCGGAGATCCAGCACCTGTCGATCGAGGGCCACACCGACAACCGCGGCTCCGACGCGCTCAACGAGAAGCTCTCGAGCGACCGCGCCCACTCGGTCATGCAGTACCTGATCGACAAGGGCGGGATCGACGCCGGCAGGCTCTCGGCCGCGGGCTTCGGGCCGCGGCGGCCGATCGCCGACAACAACACGCCCGACGGCCGTCAGAAGAACCGCCGCGTCGAGTTCCACATCACGGGGCAGGCCGGCCAGCAGCCGCAGGGGCAGGGGGGCGGCGCTGCGCCCTGACGCGCGCCGCGCCTCGCTCTTCCCCTTCGTCCTCCTCGCAGCGCTCCCCGCGGCCTGCAAGGAGGACGAGCCCCGCGCCCTGTGGGCCTGCGACTGCGTGTTCGTCACCGATTTCGACGACGAGTCGAAGCACGCGGTCGAGGTGTGCGCGGGCCCGGCCGCGGAGGTCGCGGCCGAGGTGGCCCGCGGCTGCGCGCAGTCGGGCGCCCCGGGCCCGGTCCAGGCCTGCACGTGCCGCCCGGCGAGCGACCTCGGCGGGTGCCGCGGCGACGCGTGCCGGATGAGCGCGCCCGGCAGGGCCGGGGGCCAATGAGAGGGCTTCGCGCTCTCAGCCGCGCAAGACGGCGCCGAGCTTCTTTCCGGTGGCCTCGACCACGGCCTGGTGGCGCCGGTCGACCTCCTCGTCGGTGAGCGTGCGGGCGTTCTCCGGGTCGGTGGTGGCCCGCGGGTCGCGGTAGACGACGTGGAA
The DNA here is from genome assembly GCA_964421485.1 of uncultured Polyangiaceae bacterium. Classification (GTDB taxonomy): domain Bacteria; phylum Myxococcota_A; class Polyangia; order Polyangiales; family Polyangiaceae; genus CAYQYG01. The sequence goes on from CAYQYG010000080.1 coordinate 10,110, forward strand.
CGCGAGCGAGCGGTGATCGGCGGGGACGCTGCCGCCGCGGAAGAGGTCGAAGAGCTCGACGGACTCGCAGAGGTCCCCGGCGGCGTCGCGGATGGCGTCGGCGACGGCGCCGGCGCTCACGTCGTCGTGCACGACGAGCGCGATGTCGCGCGTGGCCGCGGGGAGCGACGGGATGCCTCGGAGCTGCGGGGTGCGGACGCCGACGCGCGCGAGCGCGGCGAGGTCGAGCTCGACGACGAAGGCCGGGCCGTCGAGGTCCAGCGTGTCGATGACGTCGGGGTGGAGCGGCCCGAAGCCGCCGACCGGCGCGCCCTCGATCGAGACGCGGCCCGCGCCGCGCGGGTGCAGGTACGGCGCGCGCTGGCCCTCGGGCTGATGGTCGACGCGCGCCTCGCGCCGCGTCACGCGCTCGACGATCTCGACCGCGACGCCCTTGGCGTCATAGACGTCGACCGGAACAGGGGCCGCGAGCCCGGCGCGCCGGCTCCCGGCGATCACGGCCGCGAGCGAGGAGACCTCGTCGGGCAAGCCGGCAGGGCCGGCCAGGATCCTCGCGCCCACCGTGAACAGCCGGACGTCCGGCACGCCGTGGCGGCGCGCGCGGCGGAGCGCCTCGAGCAGGCCGGGGAGCAGCGTCGTGCGCATCACGCTGCGATCCTCGCCGAGCGGGTTGAGCAGCGTGACGCCCGCGGGCGGCAGGCCGAGCGCCGCGATCTCCTTCGGCGAGACGAACGCGTAGGTGATCGCCTCGCTCAGGCCGACCTCGATCGCGGCGCGGCGGGCGCGCGCCTCGATGAGCCCCGTCGCGCGCGGCGCCTGCGGGCGGATCGCGGGGAGCGCGGCCGCCACCGAGTCGAGGCCGCGCACGCGCACGACCTCCTCGATGAGATCCGCCTCCAGGTGGAGGTCGGGCCGGTGTGACGGCGGCGCCAGGTCCACCGCCTCCTCGGTCCGCGCCGCGACCTCGCAGCCGAGCCGCTCGAGCGTGGCCGTGGCCTCGGCGAGCGGCACCTCCACGCCGAGCAGCGCGCTCATCCGCCGCGCGCGGAGCCGGATCGGCGGCCGCGCGGGCACGCCGGGCCCGGCGAGGATCGAGCCGGGGACCGCCGCGCCGCGCCCGAGCGCGGTCATGAGCGACGCGGCCTGCGCGAGCACGTCGGGGATGTCGTCCGGATCGACGCCGCGCTCGAAGCGGTGGCTCGACTCGGTGTGCACGCCGTGGCGCCGCGAGGCGCGCCGCACGCCGCGCGGGGTGAAATACGCGCACTCGAGCAGCACGCGCCGCGTGGTCGCCCGGATCTCGCTGCCCGCCCCGCCCATCACGCCGGCCAGCGCGACCGCGCCCTCGGCGTCGGCGATGACCAGATCGTCCGGGTCCAGCCTGCGCTCCACCCCGTCGAGCGTGGCCAGGACCTCCCCCGGCCGCGCCCGCCGCACGACGATCGACGCGCCGCGGACCAGATCGAGGTCGAACGCGTGCATCGGGTGCCCGAACTCGAGCAGGATGAGGTTCGTCACGTCGACGACGTTCGAGATCGACCGGATCCCGAGGCTCTCCAGCCGGTACCGGAGCCACCCGGGCGAGGGCCCGATCGTCACGTCGACGACCATCGCGGCGCCGTACATCGGGCAGCGCTCCGGGTCCTCGTTGGTCACGGAGACGTGCTTGCCGATCGCGGTGTCGGTCACGACCCGCGCGGGCGCGTCCGGCCCGTGCGCGCCGAGCGCCTTGCCGAAGAGCGCGGCCGCCTCGCGGGCGAGCCCGACGTGGCCCAGGCAATCGGGGCGGTTCGGCGTGAGGCTGATGTCGAGGATCCAGTCGTGCACCCCGGGCACGGCCTCGCGGAGCGGCGTCCCGGGCTTCGCCGAGCGCGGCTCGAGCACGAGGATGCCCGGATCGGCGTCCTTCTTCACGCTCGCGACGAGGCCGAGCTCGACCTCGGAGCAGAGCATGCCCTCGCTCACGATCCCGCCGATCTCGCGCGCGGTCAGCGTCATGCCGACGGCCGGCAGCGTGGTCCCGAGCGGCGCGAGCGCGACGAGCCCGCCGGGATCGGGCACGTTCGGCGCGCCGCAGACGATGCGCTGCTCGGCGCCGCCGCGATCCACGGTGACCAGGCGGAGCTTGGCCCGCGCCGGGTGCGGCTCGACCTTGCGCACCTCCGCGATGACCACGTCCCGCGTCCCCGCGCCGAGCTCCTCGATCCCCTCGACCTCGAGCCCCGCCCGCGTGTACCGCTCGGCGAGCTCCCTCGGCGAGGCGTCGAGGCCCGGGACCAGGGCGGAGATCCACGCGTGCGAAGCTTTCATGGGTGCGCCGGATTAGCACGATTCCCGGCTCGTCGCCCAGCCCGCCCCCGCCCACAAAATGCAGAAGGCGCCGGTGACCAGGTCATCGGCGCCCTCCGCGGCCCGCTCGGGGCGGGGAGGATCACTCCTCCATCATCGCGCCCTCTTCCTCGTGGCCCTCGTGGGCGTCGTGGGCGCCGCCGCCCGCCTTGTCGTCCTTCTTCTCGGCCTTCTCGAACTTCTTCGGCTCGGCCACGGCCCAGTCCGCCGACCACGACGAGAGGACGTAGACGGTGCCGTCGCCGCCGTCCTTGATCGCGAAGCGGCTCGACGCCTTCGAGGTCTTGCCGACCTTGATCGTGTGGTCGCCGGCGTTGTCCTTCAGCACGATGCGGATCACGCCGCCGTTCTCGGCCGCCGCGTCGAGCCCCGTGTCCGACTTCTCGTCGCCGAAGTCCTCGGCGTTGAGGTTCTTGTAGGCCCGGAGCAGGTCCTTGACCTTGGCCTCGTCGAACTTCTCCCACTTCTTGCCGGGCTTCTCGAGCTTGCCCGCCTTGCTGCGGGGGGCGAACGTGCCGGACCACTTGTCGTCGTTCTTCGAGAAGCTGAACTTCCCGTTCTTGTTCTCGACCTCGACCTGGATCGCGTTCGCGTCCTCGAATTTGAGGATCGACATCTCGCGCCAGTTCTTGGCCTCCCGCGTGTAGAGGTAGCTGGAGTAGCCGCCCGCGATGTACACCCCGTCCTGGCCGCCCACGCGGGCCATCTGGCCGCGCGAGCCGCTCTTGCCGAAGTACATGTCGAGCGCCTTCTCCGCGCCCTTGTACGCGACCACGTGCACGGCCTTCTCGTCGGTGAGCTCGTACTGCCCGTAGGTGCCGGTCGTGCGATCGATCGGCTCCTTGAGCTTGAGCTCCTTCAGGTTGTCGAGGAGGCTGCGCACGTTCGCCGCGTTCGCCTTGGCGCTGACGGGCTTCACGAGCTCCCAGGTGTCGCCCTTCTTCTCGAGCGTCACCTCGCCCTTGTCGGCGTTCTTGATCTCGACCTTGGTGATCTTCTCGACGTCGTCCTTGGGCACGCCGATCTTCGGCAGATCGGCGGAGGCGGCGGTCGCGGAGTGCTCGGCGAGCTCCTGCTTCTGCTTCTTCTGCGTCGTCCACAGGACGATCCCGAGGATCGCGAGGATCGCCACTGCGATGTAGATTCGATGCTCAGTCTTCATGGCTCTTCCTGGGATCAGTCAAGCGAGATGGCCGCGCGGGCGCCCTCGCGCCAGCGCCACCGGAGCACGCCGAAGGCCGCGAAGAGCAGCGCAGGGAAGAGCGTCAGGGTCCACTGCACGCTCGTCTGCACCTTCTTGCGCTCCGCCCGGTACTCCTCCGCCTTCTTCGCGAGCGTCGCCTCGTCGTCCGTGGCGTCCTGCTTCGGCTTCTCGACGTCGGAGTAGGTGAGGTTCGTGTCGCCCAAGAGCTTGGCGCTCGCGGCGAGCAGCGTGCTGTCGCCGGCCATCCAGTCGAGCGTGTTCTTGAGCGCGAGGATGGTGTTGGTCAGGTACTTCTGCGCGTAGGGCTGCGAGAGCATCTGCAGGTCCTCGTCGCCGCCCATGCCGCCCATCATCATCATCTGCGGCGGCATCGGGGGCGGGTTGCCCGCGCGGGCGAACGGGTTCGCCAGGAACTGCGCGGCCGAGATCACGAGCACGCGGCTCCCCGCGCCCTCCGGGTTCGCCTTGACGTCGAGGCCCTCCTGGCCGCCGAACGCGCTCTTGATCTTGCCCTCGAGCGAGATCGCGATCGCGCGCTGCCCGTACTCGCCCTTCGGCTTCCACTCGGTCGAGAACTTCATGTCGATGTTCTCGGACGCGTCGACCGTGGTCTTCGGCGTCGAGCGGGCCACGACCTTCATGGTCGCCTCGGGCTGCTTCTCCGGGTGCGCGACGAGCGTCGACGGGAACGGGAACGCCACCTCGCCGAGGCGGAAGAAGCCGGCGAACGAGGCGTCGAGGAGCTGCTCCTTCTCGTCGAAGCGCGCGTCCTCCTGGAGCTGCAGCACCGCGGGCAGGCGGAAGTACATCATCTGGCCGCTCTGCGCCTGCACCGGGAAGCCGAGGGAGCGGCCCCAGTCGAGCACGGCCTCCTTCTTCATCTCGATGCCGTAGCCGTCGAGCAGCTTCTCCAGGCCCCAGGTGTTCAGGGTCGCCTTCATCGTGGCGTCCGAGGCCTTGAGGTTCACGGCGCCGGCCGCGACGAAGAGCGCCTTGTTGCCGAGCATCAGGAACTGGTCGATCCGGCGGAGCTCCTTCTCGGTGAACTCCTTGCCCGGCTGCGTGATGATGATGCCGACGAGCTCCTTGTTGATCTCGGCGTCGCCGCCCTGCAGGTCGACGTCCTCGAACTTGTAGAAGGGCAGCGCCTGCTCGAGGATCGACTTCATGCTCGGGCCGGGGCGGCCGCCCTGGCTCGCGATGAGGTTCGAGTCGCTGAGCTTGATCTCGTCCTTGCCCGTCACCAGGCCGAACTTCTGGTTGATGTCGTCGGCGCGATCGCGGATCTCACGGATCTTGTTGGTGATCCAGAACTCCAGGCCCTGCGACTGGTCGGGCGAGAGGATCGGGATCGCCTCCTTCTCGCTGCCGTACTTGAACGACATGCCCATGAACCCGCGCGTGATCGTCGCCTGGTCCTGGCCGGTCTCGCTGCCCTCGCCGAAGGCGGCCTCCTGGAGGCCCGCCTCCTTGGCGGCGGTGCGCTGCTCGTCGGTCTTGGGCTCGATGATCGAGAACCTCAGCTTGCCGTTCGCGGCGCGCTCGTACTCGTCGAGCAGGTCCTTGAGGTCCTGGATGAACGCCTCGTGCTTGGGCAGCCCGCGCGTCACGTAGACGTCGATCTGGAGGTCCTGCTTGAGGCCCTCCTGGACCAGGCGGGCGGAGCCCTTCGAGAGCGTGAAGCGCTCGCTCTTCGTCCAGTCGAAGCGCTTGTAGGCGCCGAACGAGATGACGTTCGCGACCACCAGGATGGCGGCGACGAGGAGCAGGTAGAGGCCGGTTTGCGTCGCGGCTTTGATCTTGCGTTCCATGGCGGTTCCTTACGCCCACTTCCTGCGCTCGAGCGCCCGGAAGGCCGCCATCAGGCAGCCGACGGTGATGGAGAGGAAGAAGACGATGTCGCGGGTGGACACCATGCCGCGCGCGAAGGGCGCGAGGCGGGCGTCGAAGCTGATGAAGGCGATCGCGTCGCGCACGAGCGGGCTCGCGCTGTCGGCGATGCCGCCGATCGCGTGCAGCACGAAGAGCACGACGAACGTGACGAACACGGCGATCACCTGCGTCTCCGTGAGCGCCGAGATGAGCAGGCCGATCGAGACCGCCGCCGCGCTGTAGAGCATGAGCCCGAGGTAGCCGGAGAGCACCGGCCCGCTGTCGAGCGCGCCGAGGTGCCAGGGCCAGACGAACATCATCAGCGGGAACAGCGCGGTCGCCGCGATGAGCAGGAGCACGAGGCCCCACGCGCCCAGGAACTTGCCGAGGATGACCTCGTGGTCCTTCACGGGCAGCGTGATCAGCATCTCCAGCGTGCCGCTGCGCTTCTCCTCGGCGAGCAGGCGCATCGTCACGACCGGGATGACCAGGTACGACAGGCCGCGCGGCGCCCACACGAACAGCGTCTGCAGCGACGCGCGGTCGGCCTGCCAGAAGCCGCCGTTCAGGTAGAAGAACACGAAGCCCAGCGCGATCAGCCCGATGCAGATCACGACGTAGGCCAGGGGGGAGTCGAAGTTGGAGCGGAACTCCCGCTTCGCGATGGTCAGGGTGGTGCTCATCCGGATCAGCCCTTCTTCGTCGGCTTCGCCGCCGGTTCGTCGGCGCCCTTGTCGGCGCCGGCCTCCTCCTCGGCCTCGTCGCGCTCGTCGTCGACGTCGCCGCCCTCGTCCTCGTCGTCGTCCTCGTCGTCGTCCTCGCCCTCCTCGGCCGCCGCGGGCCCGTCGAGCTCGTCGAGGTCGTCGTCGTGGAGGCGGCCGCGGTCCTTGCGCTCGTCGCCGCGCGTCAGGACCTTGAAGACGTCCTCGAGGCTCTGCGAGTCGCGCCGCATCTCGAGCAGGAGCCAGCCCTTCTGCACGACGAGCTGGAAGATCTCGGGGCGGATGTCGCCGCCGAGCGCGCCCATCATCTGGAAGCTGTGCGCCTTGTCGTCGGTCGGCAGCTCGGTGACGCTCGTCACGCCCGGCAGGCCGGAGAGCGCCTCCTGGACCTGCTGCGCGGTCGGCGGCTTGCGCGCGCCCGCCCTGTAGCCCTCGCCGCCCTCGAAGACCTTCTGCTCGTGCACGGTCACCACGTAGCGGACCTTGCCGCTCTTCGCGCGGATCTCGTCGAGCGGCCCGTCGGCGACGACGCGGCCCTTCGAGACGATGATGGCCCGCGCGCACGCGGCCTCCACCTCGGAGAGGTTGTGCGTCGACAGGAGGATCGTGCGCTCCTTGCCGATCTCCTTGATGTACTTGATGACCTCGGCCTTCTCGTTCGGATCGAGGTCGCTCGTGGGCTCGTCCAGGATGAGGATCGGCGGGTCGTGCAGGAGCGCCTGGCCGAGGCCGACGCGCTGGCGGTAGCCGTGCGAGAGGTTCCTGATGTCCTTGCCGAGCACCTGGGCCAGGCCGCAGACCGGCACGATGCTCTTCATCCGCTTCCGGAACAGGCCGTGATCCAGCCCGCGCATGTCGGCCACGAAGGAGAGGTACTCCCAGACGCTCATCTCGCCGTAGAGCGGCGCGCGCTGCGGCAGGTAGCCGATCTTCCTGCGCACCTCGAGCGGCTCGTCGAACACGTCGTAGCCGTGCACCCGCGCCGTCCCGCTCGAGGCGGAGATGAAGCACGTGAGGATGCGCATGGTCGTGGACTTGCCCGCGCCGTTCGGTCCGAGGAATCCGACGACCTCGCCGCGATGGACCTCGAAGCTCACCTTGTCGAGCGCGCGCACCCCGCCCCAGCGCTTGGTCAGGGAGCTCGCCTCGATCATCACATCGCTTGCCAATTCGACCTCCTATGGTCCGTTCATGAGCCGCTGGCTCCGCCGGTCGCCTCGATCCCCCGCCTCGCTGGAGCCCTGGATCAACGATTACCCAGGCAAGCAGCGGCGCCATCCTAGCGGCGACGAGATCGCTGTCAACCTGGGGTTCGGGGCGAAGGGCGCCGAAGGCGACCCGGAGCCCCGAATGTCAGGCCGGCGTGCGGGGCGAAGGGCGCCGAAGGCGACCCGGAGCCCCGAATGTCAGGCCGGCGTTCGGGGCGAAGGGCGCCGAAGGCGACCCGGAGCCCCGAATGTCAGGCCAGCGCCGACCCAAATCAGGCCGATCGAGGGTTTATTCCCAACCGCGTCACGCGGCTTCAGCTCTCGGAGAAGGAGAAGAGGAGAGATGCACAGGGAGGCGGGGAGGACGGGGAGGGAGGGATCGGAGATTTTTTTGACCTCCCCGTCCTCCCCGCCTCCCTGTGATCCCTCTCTGCAGTCTCCTCCGAAAATCTAGGCATCGCGGTCTCCGTCGATCACGGCCTGCGCGACGGCCTCGGGGCGCTCCTCCGGGACCCAGTGGGTCACGCCGGGCAGGCGGCGGACCTCGATGCGGCCGTCGACGAAGGCGCGGATGCCGTCCGCCTGGTTCGGGTGGAGCATCAGGTCGTCGTCGCCCCAGACCACGGTGGTCGGGATCGAGATGCGGGGGCTCCGGAGGAGCCTGCGGCGCTCCTCGAGCAGGTCCTTGCGGAAGGCCTGGCGGTAGTACTCGATGACGGCGCGCGCGCGGCCCGGCCGGGTGAGGGCGGCGCGGTAGAGCGCGACGTCCTCCGCGCCGAAGGTCCCGGGCGCCGCGGCCGCGGACATCACCCACAGGAGGAGCGCGGCGTCGGTCCGCTCGATCGCGAGCTCGACGAGCGGGATCTGGAAGAGCGCGATGTACCAGCTCCTCACGATCTGCCGCGGATCCACGATCTCCCGCGCGAACGCGCCCGGGTGCGGTCCGTTCACCGCGACGATGTGGCGGACGAGGTCCGGCCGGCGCTCGGCGAGCGTCCACGCGATGGGCCCGCCCCAGTCGTGGCCGACCAGCATCACCCTCCGATCCGGAGGGGCGCCCGAGGGCGCGCCGCCGCCCTTCGCCGCGAGCCCCTCGTCGTACCGCGCGCGCGCCCACTCGATCACGATGCGCAGGTCGTCCGCGAGCACCTCGAGGTCGTAGCGGCCGCTCTCCGGCAGCGCGCTGCCGCCGTAGCCCCGCAGATCCGGGGCGATCACGCGGTAGCCGGGGAGGAGCGGCATGACCCGGCGCCACGTGTACGAGAGCTGCGGCATGCCGTGCAGGAGCACCACCGGCCGCCCCCACTTGGGTCCGCCCATGACGAGGCGGAGGCGCGTTCCATCGGCGCCCCCGATGTCGACGTTCTCGAACCCGAGCGCCCTGGGCCAGTCACGAATGACGTCGTCGGCAGAGGACATTTTCAGCCCTCCGTAGCCGGAAAGCGCGGCCGCCGCCAGTGCAGCCCGGTCGCTTCGGTGGTCTCGTCTGGGGCAGATCGCCTCGCCGCTCGTGCTCGTCGTGGAGCCGAGCGCGGCGCGCGCGCTTGACCTACTCGGCTTCCGGGGGTAGTCGCAGCGGCCGCGTGGCTCTCATCGTCCAGAAGTTCGGCGGCACGTCGGTCGGATCCCTCGATCGGATCCGCGGCGCGGCGGCCCGGGCGCTCGCGACCCAGCGCGCGGGCAACGACGTGGTCGTGATCGTGAGCGCGATGGCCGGCGAGACGAACCGCCTGCTCAAGCTCGCGGCGGATCTCGCGACGCTGCCCGACTCCCGGGAGGTCGACGCGCTCGCGGCGACCGGCGAGCAGGTCTCCGCGGCGCTCATGGCGATCGCGATCCAGGCGCAGGGCGGCAAGGCGCGGAGCTTCCTGGGCCACCAGATCAAGATCCTGACCGACAGCGCGTTCATGAAGGCGCGCATCAAGGCGATCGACGCGCAGCGCCTGCACGAGGCGCTCTCCGAGGGCACGATCGCGGTCGTCGCCGGCTTCCAGGGCGTGGACGACGCGGGCAACATCACGACGCTCGGCCGCGGCGGCAGCGACACGAGCGCCGTGGCGATCGCGGCGGCGATCGGCGCCGAGTGCGAGATCTACACGGACGTGGACGGGGTCTACACGACGGACCCGAACATCTGCAAGACGGCCCGGAAGATCGACCGGGTGAGCTACGAGGAGATGCTGGAGCTCGCGTCGCTCGGCGCGAAGGTCCTCCAGATCAGGAGCGTGGAGGTGGCGATGAAGTACGGGGTCCCCGTGCACGTGCGGTCGTCGTTCTCGGACGCGCCGGGCACCTGGGTGGTCGGCGAGGAGCAGTCGCTGGAGAGCATCACGGTGACCGGCGTGGCGCTCGACCGGAACGAGGCCCGCGTGATGCTGGTCGGCGTCGACGATCGCCCCGGCATCGTGGCGCAGATCTTCGGCGCGCTGGCCGACGAGGGCATCAGCGTCGACATGATCATCCAGAGCCCGTCGGCGCACGGCTCCATCACCCCCGGCGGGGCGCGCGACAAGACGGACGTGACGTTCACGGTCGGCCGCGCGGACCTGCCGAAGGCGCAGGCGCTGGTGGAGAAGATCGTGGGCGGGGTGGGCGCGCAGTCGGTGCGCTATGACGAGGACATCGTCAAGGTGTCGATCGTGGGCCTCGGGATGCGCTCGCACGCGGGCGTGGCCGCGCGGATGTTCAAGCTCCTGGCGGCCGAGGGGATCAACATCGAGGCGATCTCGACGAGCGAGATCAAGATCTCGTGCCTCGTCGCGACGAAGTACGCGGAGCTCGCCGTGCGCGCGCTGCACGACGGCTTCGGCCTGGGGGCGAGGGCGTAAGCCGCCGCACTCCGGGGCCTCGTCCCGAGGACGAGCTGCGCCGGGAGGGGTGGGCTGGAACCGAGAGCTGTCGGAGCGGGCGCGGTCGCGGGCACGGCTGCGGGCGCGGGCGCGGCTGCGGGCGCGGGCGCGGCTGCGGGCGCAGGCGCGGCTGCGGGCGCGTACACAAAATCGCCCGCGATCTTGCTCAGGGATGACGACGGCGCCGTGTTAACGTATGAGCCGTCAATCTGAGGGGCTACCCGTATATACGGGTAGCCCTCCAGGTTGTCACCTTGGCTCCTTGACGGTGCGGCCGGCCAGCCGGCCCATCCTCTGCAGCTCTGGAGGTCTCCCATGGGTCGTAGCGGTCTCGGTCTCCTCGGATTGGGCGCGCTCTGCGCCGCGGCGATGTCGGCGAGCGCGATGGGCGGCTGTCAGGCCGACGGCAACGGCGGCAGCTCCGCCGGGGGGAGCGGGCTCGGGGGCGGTGATACGACGACCACCAGCTCGAGCGACGGGGGCGGCGGCTCGACGACGAGCACGACGACCGGGACGGGCGGCGGCGGCGGCGCGGGTGGCTCGCTGCCGGTGGTGACGATCCAGGACATCACGAGCGGCACGGTCGGCGAGGCCGTGGACGTCGAGGTGCACGGCGTGGTGGCGATGAGCCGGAAGTACCTCGTGTCGAAGAGCAAGAACACCGGCTCGTGCCTGTGGGGCGTGTACCTGTCGGCGCCGGGGCTGAGCGAGACGGGGCCGAACACCGGCATCCTGGCGCTGAGCTACGGGACGCCGGGCGTGACGGACCCGCAGGGGAATATCGTGTGTCCGACGATCGAGCAGGGGTCGGTCGGTGATGCGTTCCCCGACGACGTGAAGCCGGGCGACGTGCTCGACGTGAGGGGCGAGACGTCCTACTTCCTGCTGAATGCGTGCGCGACGGAGCCCGCGGATACCAACCCGAGCCAGGTGAAGCAGCGGCAGCTCGCCAAGGTGGATCTGGTGACGCGGACAGGCACGGCGCCCGTGCCGGCGCCGCATACCGTAACGCCCGAGGAACTCGCGTTGCTGAACTCGGCGACCGATCAGGATTTCCACGATATGTGGGGCGGTGTGAAGGTGCGGCTCCCCGGTCCGGTCTCCGCGGTGATGCAGACGGATCAGGATGGCAATCCGACGGTCGTCGGTGCATTCGGCAACATCTATCTCGATCTGAACTCGAACGATACGGTGGATTTGCCCGATCTGCGGGTCGGCGATAAGATCTACTATATCAAGAACTCCGCGGATGATTGTCACACGGGGCCCAATTACGGGACCACCGACGTGACGTGGACCAGCATCGACGGCTTCAGCACCATCGACTTCTGTACGTGGGCCGTCCAGCCGGGCAACAAGTGCTCGGATTTCGACCCGGCAGGCGACGATTGCATGGCCGGGCTGACGTGCCCGTGATGCATCACGGTCAGCGCGCGAGCCTTGCCAGGACGACGTCGCCCTCGCCACTGGAGGAAAGGACCTCGGCGCCGATGTCGATGGATCCTTCCACGGCTGCACCGAGGATCGTGTTTCCCATGGAGTCCTCCGTGATCACGGCCCCAGTCTGATCCACCGAAGCTCCATAAACCCTGCTCCAGAGGTGATGCCCATCGCGGTCGAGCTTGACGACCGGGATGTCCACCGCTCCGCCGCTCGTCAGCGGTCCACCGCCGTAATCGACCTGGCCGGTCGTCCGGCCGGTAAACGCGATGTTGTCGTCGCCGTCCATGGCTGCCCGCGTAGCCGTCTGATCGCCGGTGGTTCCGAAGGATTGGCTCCAGATGTAAGTGTTGTCGCTCCCAAACTTGGCCACGACGATGTCGCTCATCCCGGCTGCGGTGATCTCGCTTCCCGCGCCGAAGCTGATCGTCCCGGCGTACGTGCCGAGGAGGATCACGCTCCCGAGCGAATCCGACACGACATCGCGTCCGAACTGATCGTCTGCGTCTCCATAGGTAGCGTTCCAGACGAAGAATCCTTCCGGATCAAACTTCGCCACGAATACGTCGTAACCTCCACTGGTGTTAACAGTGCCAGCACCGAAATTCTCGGTCTGATTGAAGGCTCCGGTGATCAGGATATTGTCGAATCGGTCGACGGTGACACCTCCCGCGACGTGGCCATTGAGGCCATCGGTGTATGGAAAGTTCTTAGATATGCCGGCGCTTCCATCTGGCAAGAATGTGCGCAGCCAGAGGCGGTAGGTCGGGGGCTGGCATGTGGTGGCGCATCCGGCCTCTCCGAACAAGATAATCTTTCCTGAGGAATCAACTGCAGGGCGAGTGACGATGCTGGATTCGTCCGGAGCGATGCGCGTGCTCCAGAGGGCTTGGCCATTGGAGGCGAGCTTTGCGAGAAAAATTGCCTGATATGTGCCGGCTGATAGGGTCGAGCCGTCGAAGTTGACCGTGCTCGTAAACGTTCCGGTCAGAGCTATGTACTCCTGTGCGTCGAGCGCGATCCCAGACACATGAATGACTCCGGATCCCTGGAAAGACTTACTCCAGAGCGGTCTCCCTGTCGGGTCGAATTTCGCAACATAGATGGCGGTTCCGTTCGTGGAGATGGGAGCGTCGGGATCGAACGCCACCGTTCCATGAAACGAACCGGCGACATACATATTGCCAGCTCCGTCCACGGCTACTCCACCGACGTTCTGATTGCTCACGTCCCCGAACATCTTCGCCCAGATCACGCAATCGTGGCCGTCGCAGTCCTCGTCGGCGGGGTTCGCGCAGGTCTCGGCCGTGGGCAGCACCTGCCCCTCGCACGTCCCGGCCGGGATCCCGTCGGAGCCGCACACCTGGCTCCCCGCGACGCACTGACCGACCCCCTCGGTCCCGTCGGGGCCCTCATAGCAGGCCACCGGCGTCCCGGGGTCGCAGCCGCCGCCTTGGCCGCCGGTGCCGCCGGTGTCCGGCGGGGCGTCGACGAATTCGTCGAGCCCCAGGATCCAGCCGCAGCCGGGGGCGACGAGCCCAACCGTCAATGCGCTTCCGAACAAGGTGAATCCGAACGCGATCCGGCGATGCATGGCGACCTCCGCGCGGAGCCGGTGGGGATCCGCCGCGCTTCGAGCATCGCAGCCGGCCGCCCCCTGCCACAAGGGCCACGTTTGCCCGGAGGAGGAGGGCCGAGCGGCTCTCCCGAGCGCCGGGAAGCCCACGCCACGCGCCCCCCTCACCCATAGGTCGGGAGCGAGTCGCCGCGCGCCGGGAACGAGTCGCCGCGCGCCGGGAACGGGTCGCCGCGCGCCGGGAAGAGTCATCAGCGTGGCGGGAACGAGTCGCCGCGCGCTCGGAGCGGCGGATCCCAAGACCCCCCACGGCCCCCGGCCGCTCCACCACGGCCGCCGGCCGCTCCACTACGGCCACGGGCCGCTCCACCACGGCCACGGGCCGCTCCACCATGGCCGCCGGCCGCTCCACCACGGCCACGGGCCGCTCCACCACGGCCTTGCGGCACCGCACGACCGGCTCGCGCCGCAGCACAATGCACCACGACCGCCGCCTCGCCATTCCGTGGCGCTCGCCATTGGCGCTCATGCCGCCTCCCGGGCAGTGATCGCGTCCGGTCGAGCGCGCACCCCGATCGTGACCCCGCCGGTGACGGACGCGCTCAGAACCTCGCCCGCGCCGCGCCACGGCGTGTGGGGCAGGACACTCCGGCAGGACATCCGACCCCCCACACCCCCGGGGCGTCGGAATCGTGCTTTGGCTGGGGGCTTCGATGGGGCTTGCCACGTCGCGGCCAGTGTGCTTCGAGGGCGGCGATCGGCCGCGCGCGCTCCGCGGCGGTGAACGATCGCCCGTGTCGCCCGTGTCGCCCGTGTCCCCATGAGCCGCTTCGATCCTCCGGCGCAGGATGGCGCGCGCACGCGGCGGATCGCCCGGTGCGCCGGGTGCTGGCTGCACGTCGGCTGCTGCGTCTGCGCCGAGCTCCCGCGCGTCCGGGTCGCGACGCGGGTGATCGTCGTCATGCACCACGTCGAGGCGCGCCGCTCCTCGAACACCGGCCGCCTCGCGGCGCGCGTGCTGGGCGCCGACGTCCTCCTCCGGGGGCTCCGCGACCCCGCGCCCAGGCCGCCCTTGCCTGGGGGACGGCGGCTCGTGCTCTTCCCGGCTCCCTCCGCGCGCGTCCTCACGCCCGAGCACGCGGACCGGGGGCCCGTCGTGCTCGTCGTGCCCGACGGCAACTGGAAGCAGGCGAGCCACACCGCGAGCCGCGACGAGGCCGCGTCGGGCGCCGAGATCGTCGCGCTGCCGCCGGGGCCGCCGAGCAGGTACAGGCTGCGACGCCGGCCGAGCGAGGCCGCCCTCTGCACCTACGAGGCGATCGCGCGGGCGCTCGCCATCCTCGAGGCGCCCGCCGTCGAGCGCGAGATGATGCGCGGCCTCGACCTCTTCGTGGAGCGCACGCTCGCGCTGCGCGGCGGGATCGCCGCCGCGGAGTGAGGTCCCGCGCGCGGCGACCGGCCCGGATCGCGCCGGGGGATCAACGCCGCCCGGGCTGCGTGGGGCGCTTGCGCGCCGCGAGCTTCTCGAGCCTCTGCTCCATGCGGTCGAGCAGCGCGTAGACCACCTCGGCGTCCCGATCGGGATCATCCTGGAGGAGGTAGGCCCGATCGACCACCTCGTAGACACGCATCAGCGAGACGGCGTCGATGCGCTCCAGCGCCTGCTCGAAGGACGCGCGCCCGGCGGCGGACCGGATCGCCCTGTTGATCAGCGCGGCCATCGCGTAGGCCGAGATCGGCTGATCCACGAACAGGACGTCCTTGATCC
>CAYQYG010000081.1:0-25017 GCA_964421485.1 uncultured Polyangiaceae bacterium
GCCCGCGCCCGCGCCCGCGCCCGCGCCCGCGCCCGCATTTGGCCCGCGAACTCCCCGCCTCCCTGCGCTCGCGACGTCCGCTGGAGCGGACGGCGCTCGGCGTGGCGGACAACCACCCGACCACTGAACACGCTGGTTCCGCATCCTCGGTGCAAGGCATTGATCCCAGTGGGCTGCGACACCGGATCCGAGGGCACGGTACGGCGGGCGCGCGTGGTTTCAGCCGGGGCGGCGAGAGGAATGGCGGGGAGCGCGCGGACGGCATGTGTCGGCTCAGGGCATCGCGAGCTTCGTTTCTGAGGCCTCCGACCATTGATGATCGATCAGCTCACGCCTGACTCGACTCGTGCACGTCCCCGCAATGATCACGGCGTGCGCTCACGCGAGGACCGGCCACGCCTGACACGGCCGTCTCACGCATCCGCCCGCCCTCCGGCGCGATCAGCCCGGTACCACGCCGCGCCTCAGGCTCACCGCCGGGCGCGGAGCCCGGCGACGGCCTCGGGGCGGGTGGACGCGAGGTGCTCCAGGTCGTCCACGGTGTCGAGATCGAAGGCGAGCGAGGGGGAGCGGAGCACCGCGGCGTCCACGCCCATCGACGCGGCGCGCTCGCGGTGGGCGCGGAAGCTGTTGCGGCGGCCGAAGCAGGTGGGCATGCGATCGGGGGGGGCGACGAGCAGCGCGTTGGTGCCCTCGTCGCGGGCGTCGGGCGCGAGCACGAGGGCGTGGCGCGCGCCGAGGGCGAGCATGCGGGCTATGTCGTCGGGGGTGAGGTCGGGCAGGTCGGCGAGCACGACGAGCGCGGCGCCGGCGCCCCGCGCGCGGAGGTCGGCGAGCGCGCCGTCGATGAGCTCGTCGAGCTGGGACGAGGTCTCGGGCAGCGCCAGGGCGCCGCGCGCGCGTGCGGTGGAGGCGACCTCGGGGTCGCGGCTGACCACGGCGACGCCGGCGAGCGGGCACGCGCCGAGGACGTCGAGCGTGCGCGCGAGCAGATCGCGCGCGAGCGCTCGCCGGGCCGCGTCGCCGAGCGCGGGCGCGAGGCGGCTCTTCGCCGCGTCGAGCGGCTTCACCGGGACGAGCGCCCAGCACGCGAGGGGCGTCATGGCGCGATCGCGGCCCCGAGCGCGAGCACCTCGGCCGCGAGGCGGCGGCGGTCGTCCTGCGTGCGCATGACGGTGTCCGCCTCGTGGACGCGCAGGCCGGGCGCCTCGAACGCGTCGCCGCGCTCGACCACGAGCGCGGTGAGCAGGCCGCCGTAGTGCCGCGCGATGGCCGCGGCGGAGGGCTCGCCCGCGCCGAGCTCGCGCATCTGCTTCGCCGCGGCGCCCTTGATCACGTCGCCGCCGACGATGGGGCTCACCGCGATCACCCTTCGCCCCGCGAGCGCCTCGCGCAGGCCGGGCAGCGTGAGGATGGGGTCGACGGAGACGTAGGGGTTCGAGGGGCAGATCACGACGAGGTCCGCCGCGGCGATCGCCTCGAGGACCTCGGGGGTGGGCGGGGGATCCCCCTCGAAGCGCACGCGGCGCAGGGTGGGGCGGAAGCCGTGGCGGACGAAGTAGTCCTGGAAGGAGAGGGTGCCGTGCTCCTCGGTGTCGAAGACGGTGCGGCGGGGGCCGTCGGACATCGGCAGGACGCGGTGCGCGACGCCGAGCGCGCGGCAGAGCGACGCGGTGACCTCGGTGAGCGTCCTGCCGGCCGCGAGCGCCCGGGTGCGCGCGAGGTGCGTGCCGAGGTCGCGATCGCCGAGGCGGAACCAGGCCTCGCCGCCGTAGCGCTCGACCATCGCGAGCGCGGTGAAGGTGTCGCCCGCGAGGCCCCAGCCCTGGACCGGGTGGGAGAGGCCCGCGAGCGTGTACATCACGGTGTCCAGGTCGGGGGCGATGTGCAGGCCCCAGTGCGTGAAATCATCGCCGGTGTTGACGATCGCGGTGAGCGACGCGGCGTCGAGCAGGTCGGCGAGGCCCGACACGAGCTTCGCCCCACCGACACCCCCCGAGAGCGCAACGACGCGCGGCATGCGGTTTCCTTTAGCAGTAAAGATCCTGATCGCGCGGGCGCACGAGGTCGCGCGCGCGGCCGTCGGCCGGCGGGAACGTCAGGCCCCGCATGTGCACGGCGGGGCGCCCCTCGGCCGCTTGGCCGGAGAGCAGGTCCGCGGCCGCCGCGACCTGGTCGGCGAGCGCGGTGATCGTGATCTCCAGCCTCCGGCCGAAGAGATCCTCGCGGCCGCGCTGGTCCCAGAGCGCCGGCATGCCCGCGACGCCGATGGCCGTGCCGACGGTGCCGAGGCGGAAGGGGCGGCCGTGCGAGTCGGTGATCACGACGCCGATCGCCGCGCCCGTGGCCGCGGCGAGGCCCTCGCGGAGGCGCGCCGCGGACTCGTCCGGCGCGACGGGCAGGAGCAGGACGATCGGGTCGCGATCGGCCGAAGCGGCCACGTTGGATCGGTCGATCCCCGCGTTCGCGACGGTGAAGCCGAGGCGGTGGCGGACGATGAGCACGTCGGGCGCCATGCGCGAGATCGACTCCGATTCGCGGAGGATCAGCTCGACGAGGCGCGGGTCCTTGCGCACGGCCGCGGCCATTTTTGTCGCGCGCGCGGAGGGCTCGACGTCGCGGAGGTCCGCGTACCGGCCCTCGGCGCGCGAGACGAGCTTCGAGGTGACCGCGATCACGTCGCCGTCCTCGAGCCGGAGGCCCGCGGCGTCGAGGCCCGCGAGGAGGAGCGGGACGAGGTCGTCGCCCGGGCGCGCGACGGGCAGGCCGGGCAGCGCCGTCAGCACGAGCCGGGGGGCGCACGCGATGTCCACGGGGGCCTCCTTCACGGGATGCCGAGGATCCGGACGCCGGCGCCCTTGACCTTGTACCTCCGGTTGATGTGGAGGAGCACGGGCGTGAGCGCCTCGATCGCGATCGCGTTCTCGAGCGGACCGGCGTCGACGCCGCGCATGCCGAGGTCCGCGACGAGCTCGATCACGGAGGCCTTCGCGGCCGCGTCGTCGCCGCAGACGAGCACGTCGCCCTCGAGCGCGTGCTCGAGGTCCGCGAGGTGCGCGGAGCTCACGTGGTGCAGCGCCGCGACGACGCGCGCGCCCGGCCCGAGGATCGCCTGCGCCTCGAGCGCCGCGGCCCGGCCCGCGGGCAGGTGCACGACGGTCACCCTGGGCGGCGCGAGCGGCACGGTCATGTCGAGCACGACCTTGCCCTGGAGGTCCGGCGCGAGCTCGCGGAGCGTCTCGGCGTGGGCCGCGTAGGGGACGCAGAGCGCGACGAGGTCCGCGCCGCGCGCCGCCTCGGCGTTGGTGCCCGCCCGGATCACGCGACCGGGCGCGCCCGCGGCCTCGCCGCACGCCTTGGCCTCGGCCTCGGCGCGCGCCCGATCGCGCGAGCCCAGGATCACCTCGTGGGATCGCGCCCAGCGGCGCACGAGCCCCGAGCCCTGCTTCCCCGTCCCGCCGACCACGCCCACGATCGCGCCCATCACGCCTCCTCTCCGCGCTGATCCGCGGCGCCCTTGCGCGGCCGGACGAACCGGAACGCCGGGGAGGCCGCGAGCTCGCGGTACGAGCCGAACGCCTGCTCGGCGTCGCGCACGCGATCGAGCGGCCCCTCTTCCTCCGGCTCCAGCCTCTCGCCATAGACGCGCCGCAGGGCATAGAGCGACGTGCGCTCCGCGGGCACGCGCCCGGCCTCCCGGATCGCGCGCCGGAGCTCCCGGGGCGGGGTGAGCTGGCCGTGCGCGGCCCCGGCCGTGGTCGAGATGCTCTCGTTGATGAGCGTCCCGCCGAGGTCGCTCGCCCCGCACGAGAGCAGCCAATGCGCGAGCTTCAGCCCGTCCTTGACCCACGACGCCTGGATGTTCCGGAGCGTCTCGCCGAGCATCAGCCGCGCGATCGCGTGGACGCGCACGACCTCCACGCCCGTCGCGCCGTCCCTGAGCCCCGGGATCGTCCCCCGGAGCGCCATCGGCGCCTCGTGGTGCACGAACGAGAGCGGCACGAACTCGGTGAAGCCGCCCGTCTCCTTCTGGATCCGCCGGAGCAGGTCCATGTGGCGCACCTGGTGGGCGGGGGTCTCGACGTGCCCGTACATCATCGTCGACGTGGTGCGGATCCCGAGGCGGTGCGCCGTCGTCACGACCTCGATCCACTGGGCCGTCGTGATGCGCCCCTTCGCGATCACGCCGCGGATCCCGTCGTCCAGGATCTCCGCCGACGTGCCCGGCAGGCTGCCGAGCCCGGCCTCCCGGAGCTCCGCGAGGTAGTCCGCGACGGACACGCGCGCCCGCACCGCGCCGTAGAGCACCTCCTCCGGCGAGAAGGCGTGCACGTGCAGGTCCGGCAGCGCGCGCTTGATCGCGCGGCAGAGGTCCACGTAGTAGCGCCCGTCGAGCCCCGGCGGCATCCCGGCCTGGAGGCAGACCTCGGTCGCGCCGAGGTCGCGCGCCTCGGTCGCGCGGCGCAGGACCTCCTCGACGTCGAGGAAATAGCCCTCCTCCTCGCGGTGCTCGCGCGAGAACGCGCAGAAGCCGCAGTGCTTGATGCAGACGTTCGTGAAGTTGATGTTCCGGTTGACGACGTACGTCACGACGTCGCCCGCCTGCCGCGCCCGGAGCGCGTCGGCGGTGAGGCAGAGCGCGTGCAGCGCGGCGCCCGTGGCGCCGGTGAGCAGGAGCGCGTCCTCGATCGGGACCTCGCGGCCCTCGAGCGCCGCCTCGAGCGCGGCCGCGGTCGGGCGGTCGATCGCGCCGAGCAGCGCCGGCAGCAGCGCGTCCGCGGCGCTCATGAGATCGCGCCCTGGAGCGCGCCGGCGAGCCCGCGCAGGCCCTCGTCGAGGAAGCCGGGCCGCTCGACGTAGCGCGGGTAGATCGCGAGCCGCTCGCGCAGCGAGAACCCTGCGCCCCGGCACTCGGCGGCGAGCGCCTCGACGTGGGGCCAGGGCGCCTCTGGATTGATGTAATCGGATGTCACGGGAGAGATCCCTCCAAGATCGTTGATGCCCGCCGAGAGCATGCGCGCCGCGGCGCCCGGGTGGAGGTTCGGCGGGACCTGCACGCTCATCTCCGGCCCGAGCACGATGCGCGCGAGCGCCACCGTGATCGCGACGAGGTCGTCGCCCGGCCGCGACGGCGGCGCGCGGACGAGCTCCGGCTTCGGCGCGTAGCCCTGCACGATGACCTCCTGGACGTGCCCGTGCCGCGCGTGCGCGTCGCGGATCACGCGCAGCGTATCGAGCCGCTCGTCCCAGTCCTCCCCGATGCCGACGAGGAGGCCCGTCGTGAACGGGATCCGGAGCTCCCCGGCCTCGCGCAGCATGCGCTCGCGTACGGCGGGGGCCTTGTCCGGCGCCCGGTGGTGCGGCATGCCCGGGCCGCGCAGCCGCTCGCTCGATGTCTCCAGCATGAGCCCGAGGCTCGCGTTCACGTCGCGCAGGCTCGCCATCTCCTCGCGCGTCAGGACCCCCATGTTCGTGTGCGGCAGGAGGCCACGCCCGAGCGCGAGCTCGCACGCGCGCCGCACGTACTCCACCGTCGTCCTGTGCCCGAGCCCCGCGAGCGCCTCGCGGTACGTCGCGAACGCCGTCTCCGGCCGGTCGCCGAGGCACAGCAGCGCCTCCTTGCACCCCGCCGAGCGCGCCCGGTCCAGGGCCGCCTCGATCTCGTCCGGCCGCATCGTCCACGCCCCCGGATCGCCCGGGTCCTTGCGGAACGTGCAGTAGGTGCAGCGATCCCGGCAGAGGTTCGTGATCGGCAGGAACACCTTGCGGGAGTACGTCACGACGCGCCCCCACCCGCGGTCGCGCAGCGCCGCGGCCTCTTCGAGGAGCGCGCCCGGCTCCTCCTCGACGCGACGCCGGAGGATCGCGAGATCTGCCGGGAGGGAGGGGGGCATCGGCGCGGGATAGGACTGCAACGGGCCGCGGGTTGTCAAGCGCGCGGTGGGCGCTCGAGCGCTCCGCGCGGCCTGCCCGCCGCGGCTCAACCGCCCATGCCGAACACCCTCTCGGGCGTCACCTTCACGAGCAGCCGCACGTCCCCGGGCTGGTTGTACGGGTAGTCCTTGCCGAAGTAGCGGCGCGAGAGCCGGTTGATCATCTCGTCGGCGCCCTCGCGCGTGATCTCGGCGACCGTGCCCCGGATCTCGATGTAGTGATACGGGTTCTCCGCGTTGGACACGCAGATCGCGACGCGCGGATTGTTCCGCAGGTGCCTGGTCTTCGCGCGCTTCTCCTCGGTGTTGAAGCGCACGTGCGTCCCGTCGTACTCGATCCACACGGGCGTGACCTGCGGGGCGCCGTTCGCGTCGATCGTGGCGAGGTAGGCGAAGTTCTTTCCATCGAGCAGCGCGCGCTGCGCGTCCGTGAGCGTGACGGCCATCAGGTCCTCCTTCTGCGATATCGGGGGCGCGGGAGGCTAACACCGACCTGCGCCGGGAGGGAGGCATCGAGCCTCCGTGGTCCGGCGTCGGGCGCCTCCGCGCGCCGTCCGACCCCGACGCCGGCGCGCCGGGTCCACGGTTGGGTCAAGCCCCGCGCCTCTCCGCGAGCCATCGCGCGATCGGCGCGAACACCCACCCCCGCGCCTCCCGCGACAGGAACAGATCCGCGTGGCCCACCGCGAGCTCGCGCGTCCCCACCTCGAGCAGCCGCTTGTCCCGCGACGCGACCCTCCTGTAGCCAAACTCCGCCGTCTCCCGCGGCACCAGCGCGTCCCTGTTCGCGACCACGCACAGGAGCGGCCGGTCCACGCCCCCGAGCCGCTCGGACACGTTCTGCCCGCGCACGTGCAGATCCCCCCGCCGGACCCAGTCCGCCAGCTCCCGGTGGATCCGGCGGCACGAGCGCTCCACCACGGCCGCGATCTCCCGCGGCGCGCTGATATCGGTGATCTTCGGATTCATGTAATTGCGGAGCAGCCACGGCGCGTGGCGCACGAGGCGCGGGAGCAGGAGCTCGGCGAGGCGCCGGTGATCCTGCGCGGGCACGAGGCCCACCAGCGCCGGCGACGCGCAGGCCAGCCGGAGGAGCGGGTGCGCCCGGACCCAGCGCACCGGGCTGCCCATGCTCACCAGCGACCCGAGCCGGTGCGCCGGCCGGAGCGCCGCGTGGGCGAGCACCAGCGTGCCGCCGAGCGAGGCCCCGAGGACGTCCACCCGATCGGCGCGGGCGCGCGTCCGCTCCAGGACGCCGTCGATCACCGCGCCGAGATCGTCCAGGGCCAGCTCGCCCAGCCCATACTCCGTGCTCCCGCCGCTCCGCCGGGACGCGCCGTGGCCGCGGAGATCGGCGCACCATACCTCGAAGCCCTGCTCGGCGAGGAATGCCTCGAAGGAATGGCCGGAGGGGTGGAAGCGGAAGAGGCGGGAGCTCGTGCCATAACCAGGCACGAGGAGGACCGGGCGGCGGGATGGATCGAGCCGGGCCCCGTCCCAGCTCCGGCAGATCGCGAGATCCCACCCCGCCCCGTTCGGCACGCGGTGCTCACGGGTCTCCATCCCTCATTATCGCGCGGGCGCGCGGGCGGGGCCGGCGAGGCGGTGACGATTTGCTCCTGAATGGTCAGGTTCGCGCGGATCAGGCGCGGCGCTCTACGATTGACGCTTCTTCCACGATCACCAGATGACGCCGATCGACGCGCCCGTCGCGGCGTCGAGGACCTCCAGCCGCGAGTCGAGCGCCACGTAGAGGCGCGTCGCCGTCGCGACCATTCCCCTGAAATCGGTCCCGTGCTCCGTGCGCGGCGGCGTCTGCGACCAGAGCGCCTCGCCGGTCCTGCCGTCCCGCGCCCCGAGCATCCACTTGCCCGAGCGGAGCTGGTAATACGCGAAGAACCGGCCCGCGCGCATCGTGTGGCTCAGGCTCGGGCTCCGGTGCAGCTCCTCGTCGGTGAAGGGGATGGGCGCCTCGAAGCGCTTTGCCCTCGTCTTCGGATCGTACCCGAACAGCACGTCCATGCCCTTCGGCGCGTCCTTCTTCGGGTGCTTTCGCCCCGCGGTCGCGAGGCCCACGTCGCCCTCCTCGAGCGGGCTGGCCCATTGCGCGACCTGGCTCAGGAACGGCGGCCAGGCCGCCGGCGAGCACGGCGCGCCGTCCTTGCGCGGGCATTGCGCGCGCTCCCACGACGACCTGCACCACGAGGGCCGCTTCGCGCTCTCGGTGTTCCCGCGCGCGTCGACGAGCAGGCCCCCCGCCGCCTCCGGGTCCCAGCTCGCGGCATAGACCTGCTCCTCGCCCTCGGGCGACGCGCAGAGCTCGTCGGACCGCGGCGCCGAGATCCTCGCGCGGACCGCGCCGGTCCGGAGATCGAACACCCTGAGCAGCCCCTCGCTGTCGGTCATGAACAGCGCCTCCCCGCTCCGCGCGAGGTGGGTCGCGCGGCTGTACCATTGCGCCGGGATCGGCTCGCTGCTCCAGAGGCTCTTGAACGTCTTCCCGCTCGTCGCCACGACCGACAGCGCCGCCGCCTGGCGGGAGCTGTCCCACCGGAGGCCGATGACGTCCTCGGTGCCGTCGCGGTCGAGGTCCTCGATGATCGGCCCCGGCTGCGGATACCAGCCCACCCACGTGCGGGTATCGGTGCGCTCCGGCTCCGGCGCCGGCGGGGGCGGCGGAGGCGGCACGATGTCCGAGGGGCGGGGGCGCTCCCGCGGCCTCGCCGGCTGGAGCGCGGCGTGCAGCGCGATCAGCGCCACGAACACCGCGACGGTCCGCCCGAGCACGATCCGCGAGACCCGCCCCAGGACCTCGAGCAGCCGTCCCACGAACAGGAGCGCGCCCGACCGCCCGTCGCGATAAGGGCTCCCCGGCCGGTCCTCCACGATCCACCGCTCGTCGCCCAGGCCGAGGTAGATCGTCTCGCCCGCGCGCACGGGCCCCCCCTCGGCGATGGGCTTCGCGTCGCGCCCCGCCCCCAGCGTGCGGTGGAGCAGCCACGAGTCGCGGATCCACACCCCGAAGAGCAGCAGCGTCCCCACCGCGATCGCCGCCGTCGACGCCTCGCCCCGCAGCATGGCGCCGTCCTCGTCGAGCAGGAGGCGCGCCGCGCCGAGCGCGACGAGCGCCGCGCCCGCCCCGAAGCAGGCGTGGCTCCGCCGCACCCGCTCGAGCAGCGTCGCCGCGCGCCCTTCCCAGCCGATCTGCAGGATGGTCCCCACCCAGATCGCCCCGTACGCGATGGCCGCCCCCAGCACGGCCCCCTGCGCGCCGAACCGCGCCCCTTCCATCATCGCGAACGTGGTCCCCATGCCCGCGGCCATGATCACGGGCCCCCGGAGGACCCGCTGCATCACCGCCGCGGCCCGCGACCTCGGGCTCCGGAGGAGGCGCGGGAGGATCAAGGCGAGGGGGATGGACGCCAGGGCAATCCACGGCGCGAGCTCTCGGGTGATCGTCATGGCGGGCTCCTCCGGGTCGGCACCTCCGGGCGCGGGCGCCCCGGCGCCGCTCCCTCGGAGGCTCGAGCCTCCCCCGGAAATATGGCGAAATCAAGGCGACCCCCGGGAGATGCCGGGGAGAAACCGCCGCCCGCGCGGCGGCGGCCAGCGCGGCGTCAGCGCGCCGCGTCGATCTTGAACACCCGCCGCGCCGTCTCGTGCAGGAACAGCCGCTTCGTCTCCTCGCTCAGGCCGAGCGCGTCCAGCCCCTCGAGGCAGCTCGACGGGGGGATCATCGGGTAGTTGCTCCCGAACATCACCTTCTTCCCGCCGCGCCCCCGCATGAACTCGACGAAATCGGCCGGATACCGCCGCGCCTTGTACGCCGAGGTGTCGACGTAGAGGTTGGGAAACCTCGTCGCCAGCGAGATGATCTCCTGCGTCCACGGCGCGCCGATGTGCCCGGCCACGATCCGGAGGTCGGGGAACTCGAGCGCGACGTGCTCCAGGTATGGGATCGGCCGCCCCGGCTCCGAGGACATGAGCGGCCCCGTGTGGCCGACCTGCAGGCAGAACGGGACGTCGAGCTCCACGCACTCCGCGTAGAGCGGATAATAACGCCGGTCGTCCGGCGGCAGCCCCCACAGCCAGGGCAGCACCCGGAGCCCGCGGAAGCCGAGCTGCCGCACGCACCGGCGCAGCTCCCGGACCCCCTCCATCGGCCGCGCCAGGTCGACGGACGCGAGGCCGAGGAGCCGCCCCGGGTGCTCGGCCACGAACGAGGCCACCTCGTCGTTATCGATGAGCGCCCCCCTCGGGCCGTACCACGCCGACACCAGCCCCACCGCGACCGAGGCCTGATCCATGGCCTCGATCATCATGGAGAGCGGCACCTCCGGAATGGTCCCCTGCCGGGCCCACCGGAGCAGCGGCTCGAACATCGGCTGCTCCAGGAAGCGCCTCGTCGGGTGCTGCATCCACACGTCGATGATCTGCATGCGGGCGCTCCTCGCACGGATCCGCGGCCGCGAAAATCCTCTTCCCGGCCCGGTTCTTTGATACAGTCCGCCCCCATGCCGCGCCCCCGCCCCCTCCTCGCCCGCGCCGTCCTGCTCACCGCCGCGCTGACCGCCGCGCTCACCACCGCCGCCTGCTCGACCTCGGACGACACCGGGGCCGCGCCCTGCGTCAAGACCGAGCCCCAGGGCGGCGTCCCGCTGCTCGGCGCCGACTGCGATCCCATGGTGCCGACCCAGTGCGGGTTTCCGTTCCCGTCCAATGTTTACCTCCAGGACGATGCCACGACCGTGACGGGCAAGCGCGTCGCGTTCGGCGCGACCTCGCTGCCCAGGCACGAGACCAACGGGCACATCGATCCCTCGATCTTCGGCGATTGCGACGGCTTCTCGGCGGGGCAGCCGGCGCTCACGCACATGCCCGGCGCGACGATTACCGGGCTGCCGACGCAGGACGACATCGATCGGTCGCTCTCGGACGATTCGCCCACCGTGATGATCGACGCCGAGACCGGCGAGCGCGTCCCCCATTTCTCGGAGCTCGACATGAGCCTCTTCGAGGAGGCGGACGAGGAGCGGGCGCTCATCATCCGCCCGGTCGTCCGCCTCAAGGACGCGACGCGCTACATCGTCGCGGTGCGGCGCGTCGTGGACAAGAGCGGCGCGGCGCTCCCGCCGTCGCCCGTGTTCCAGGCGCTCCGCGACGGCGCGGAGGGCTGCGACCCGTCCATCGACCGCCGCCGCGCCCTCTACGACGACATCTTCGCCCGGCTCGAGCAGGCCGGGATCGATCGGAGCGACCTCCAGATCGCGTGGGATTACACGACCGCGAGCCGCGAGAACAACACCGCGCGCCTCCTCCACATGCGCGACGACGCCCTCGCCAAGGTCGGCGCGGAGGGCCCCGAGTACACCATCGTGCAGGTCGAGGACGATCCCAATCCGCAGATCAAGCACCGCATCCTCGCGAAGATGACCGTGCCGCTGTACCTCGACCAGCCGGGCCCCGGCGCGCGGCTCGCGCTGGGCGACGACGGCCTCCCCGTGCAGAACGGGACCGCCGAGTACGAGGTGCTCATCCACATCCCGAGCTCGTCGCAGACCGGGACGCCCGCGGCGCTCCTCCAGAACGGCCACGGGCTGCTCGGCTCGAAGCAGGAGGGCCAGAACGGGTACCTCGCCGAGATGGCCAATCGCTGGAACTACGTCGCGTTCAGCGTCGATCTGGTCGGCATGGCCAATGAAGACTTCAACACCGTCGCCGACGCGATCATGTCGGACATCGGGCTGTTCAGGAACGCGGTGGACAGGCAGCACCAGGGCATCCTGAACAGCCTGCTGGCGATGCGCATGATGAGCGGGCGCTTCGCGAACGATCCGCAGTTCTTCGTGAACGGCCAGAGCGTCATCGATCCGACCCAGCGCTTCTATCGGGGCGACAGCCAGGGCGGGATCTTCGGGACGACGTACATGTCGATCAGCACCGACGTGACGCGCGGGCTCCTGGGCGAGCCGGGGATGCCGTACAGCCTGCTGCTCAGCCGGAGCGTCGATTTTGGTGTCTATTTCGTGCTGCTCAAGAGCACGTACGGGACGGGCCGGAACATCCAGATGATCCAGGGGCTCCTCCAGATGCTCTGGGACCGGACGGAGCCGAGCGGGTACGCGCCGTACATGCGGGAGAACCTGCTGCCGGGGACGCCGGCGCACGACGTGCTCCTCCACGTGGCGATAGGCGATCACCAGGTGACGCCGCTCGGGGCGCACCTCATCGCGCGGGCGGTGGGGGCGAAGAACCTCCTGCCGGTGAACCGGAGCGTGTGGGGCATCGAGGAGGCCGAGGGGCCGCTCACGGGGTCGGCGATGGTCGAGTTCGATTTCGGGCTGCCGGAGGCCCCCAAGACGAACACGCCGCCGACCGAGGGGGACGACCCCCACGACGCGGTGCGCGTGCTGGACGCCGCGTATGATCAATCGAACGAGTTCTTCCGGACCGGCGTGATCGCGCCGTACTGCGACGGGCCCTGCGATCCGGAGTAGGCCGGGCGCTACTCGATCGGCGGCGGATCGTAGATGCGCTTGACGTCGGCGCCGCCGACGAACGCGTAGGAGCCGGCGCTGCCGTAGCCGTAGGCGACCACGCCGAAGGGCCTGCTCCCGGACAGGACGTGCACGCCGGGGGCGACGGGGCAGCGGCGCGATTCGAACGTCACGTCGCCGATCGTGCCCGCGGGCTCCGTGATGCAGCCGGCAGGGCTCGCGGCGTCGATGGAGACGTCGGCGCCCACCTCGGCCGTGATGACGGCCCAGGTCTGCGTCCAGCCCGAGGGCGTGAGGATGATGTAATCGGACCGGTACTGATCGATGGGCGGGAAGACCGTCAGCGAGGGATCCCCGATGTACGGCCCGTCGACGTATTGATTGCTGATCAGGATCTGGCCCACGATGACCGGCTTGTCCGAGGTGATCACCACGTTGTCCTGCGTCCAGGTGGTCTTGACCTCGCCGGGCTGGATCGTGAACGAGCTCCACGGCGCGGGCAGCGAGGTCGTCACGTTCGCCGGCTCGGCCGCGCCCACGAAGCGGAGGACGTCGGGCTCGCGGAAGCCGGAGGTCGAGCGCACCGGGCTCCGCGCGATGACGTAGCTCGCGCCGATCGACTCCACCGGGAACATCTGGTCCTCCAGGTGATCGAGGCAGCAGGTGTCGCCCGAGTCCCAGCCGGGGTACGTCGGGACGGTCAGGACGCCGCCGGGCGCGGAGGTGGTCTCGACGCCCGAGAAGACCGCGACCGGCTCCGTGGCCACGATGGAGGTGCCGCTCAGGTCCGCGGCCGTCGCCGGGTCGTCCTGCATCGTGGCGTCGTCCGTCTCGAGGTTCAGGACGTCGAAGGGGCCGATCGTGGCGACGATCTCGCCGCCGGCCGCGGTCGCGGCGATCGGGGGGTTGCCCTTGATCCTCCAGCTCGGCTTGACGGTCACCTGGGTGTTCGGCTTGACGCCCACGATCGTCACGTACGATCGATCGATGATGTTGAACCCCGGGATGGCCACCGGGTGCCCCGCGGGCCAGCCGATGGCGCGGTAGACCTTGCCCAGCGATCCGGCGGGCAGGAGCAGCGAGGCGTCATTCGAGTAGGCGTTCTCGAAGACGTTGTACTGATAGACGATGATCGGCGCGGTGGAGGTGATGCGGTACGCGTTGGACGAGAGGCAGGTGCCCGGCGAGGCGTAATCGTTCGGCACGACGCCGCAGTCGAGCTCGCGGGTCGGGAGCGTGAGCGCGAGCAGGCTGCCCGGGTCGACGGTGACGTCCTCCACGAGGCCGGTCTGCACGGGCTGGCCGACGGGCGCCGTGTTGATCTCGATGGTGACCTTGGCCGGGGTCGCGCCCACGTTCGACAGCGCGACGCCCCAGGGCGCGCTCGCGGGGTCATTGAAGCCGTCCTGCTGGTCGAGGTCGACGGCCCAGAACTCGCACCCGACATTGGAGGGCTGGTCCGCGGCGACCTGGCACGCGCTGGTGCACGCGCCGTGATAGCAGACCATGCCGGCCGCGACGTCGCAGGTCTGGACGATCGGGGCCGTGGGCTGGCCGTCGTCGCCGCAGAGGTGGACGTCATTGCCGATGCAGGTGTTGGCGCCGGGGACGCAGGCGACGCAGCCGAGGCCGGGGGCGCACACGGCGTCGCAGGTGACCGGGGTGCCCGGGGAGCCGTCGGGGTTGCAGGGAGTGTAGACGGAGGCGGAGCAGGTGTCGCAGCCTCCGCCGCCGCCGGCGCCGCCGGTGCCGGTCGTGGTGGTGCCGCCGCCGGGCGGGGTCGGATCGCCGGCGGCGGAGCAGGCGAGGGGCGCGGCGAGCATCGAGGCGAAGAGGAGGAAGAGCGGTCGGCGCATGGAGACCATCCGTGGGGCGAGGGCGGCCGGTCGGACGAGCGCGGCCGGTGGGAGGATGCCACAGCTCGCGATCTGCGGGGAACCCCTCTTCTGGGGAGAGAGCGGAAATTTCCGGGCGCCGGGATGTGGTATGGCTCGCCCATGTCCACTACCATCGTGATCGAGACCAGCCTCGGGACCATCGAGATCGCCCTCGACGAGGAGCGCGCGCCGAAGACGGTCGCGAACATCCTCCGCTACGTCGACGCGGGCCATTATGATGGCACCATCTTCCACCGGGTGATCCCCGGCTTCATGGCGCAGGGGGGCGGCTTCGACGCGGCGTACGCGAAGAAGCCGACGCTCGCGCCGGTCGAGAACGAGGCCGACAACGGCCTCCTGAACCAGCGCGGGACCGTGGCCATGGCGCGCACGGGCGATCCGCACTCGGCGACCGCGCAGTTCTTCGTGAACTTCTCGGACAACGATTTCCTCAACCACACGGCGAAGACCTCCTCGGGCTGGGGCTACGCCGTGTTCGGCCGTGTGACGGCGGGCATGGATGTCGTCGACCGCATGGCCGCCGTCAGGACGGGCGCGCAGGGCCCGTTCTCGAAGGACGCGCCGCTCGATCCCATCGTGATCCGCTCGGCGCGCCGGCGCTGATCCGCGCCGCGCGGATCGCGGCGCTGCTCCACCCACGCCCGGCATCGGCGCGGCGGCGGGCGTGCTCTGCCCTGCCGCAGGTCTGGTCCAGCTCGACGAGCACCTGGCCAAGCTCGGCCCCGTCCGGTGCAGGTGAGCCCAGGCACCCTTCCGTGCTCGTCCGCATTCTTCTCCGGTTGCCCCGTCATTTTTTTCTCTTTTTTTGCCGGGCAGATCGGGGGTGGATCCCTCGCTCGTGGCTCTGGACGTGCGCGTTCATCCGTGCTCAGAGTTCGCGTCGCGAGGCTTCACCATCCACCAGGGGATCTGGCTCCCCGGAGGTCTTCGGCATGAAATCCTGGGTAACCGCTGCGATTCTGGCTTACATCGCCGCCCTCTCGGCCTGCTCCGACTCCGAGTGGAAGAGCGAGCCCGGCACCGGCGGCTCGGGCAGCACCACGAGCACCACGACGACATCGAACCCCTGGACGACCTCCACGACGGCGACCTCCACGTCGACGGACTGCGACGACAGCGGGTCCTGCGGCGACATGATCAGCGGCTGCATCGAGTGCGCGTTGCTGAACAACTGCGCCGCGGAGATGGCCGCCTGCGAGTACGACGCGGGCGGTGATTGCATGGAGTACATGTCGTGCATCGATCCCTGCGAGGATCAGGCGTGCCGCGATCAGTGCAAGGTCGAGCACCCCGAGGGCTTCGAGCTGTACAAGGCGATGGTCATCTGCGTGATCTGCGAGGAGTGCCCCATCGATTGCGACGCCGTCGGCTCCGGTTGCCCCCCGCCGCCGGAGCCGTGAGCCGCCGCGCGCCGGGCGCCCCGAGCGCTCGCCTGGCTCCGGCGAGGGCGACGGCTTCCGGATCGGCCTCCCGGGGAGCGACCGTCATCGGACAGCAGCGGGGGAGGGAGGCTCAGGGCTCCTGCGGACGCGGTACGCGACGCCCTCGGCGGAGCAGTAGAGGTGGCCTGCGGTGCTGAGGTTGCGGGACTCGCCCACGAAGCCGCGCATGTATGCAGCCTCCGCAGGGGAGCCTTCGATCAGCTTCTGCCACGTCGCCCCCTGGTCGCTCGAGGCGAGCAGGGCGGCCTGATCGCCCGGTCCCGAGGGCATCGTGCCGATGTAGACCTGATCATCGGCGGCGACGGCCCACCACATGTACTGGGTGCCCCCGAGCAGCTCCTCGGTGTCGCCCGTGTGCCGGTTCGTCCGGTAGATGTACCCATCGCTCGAGTCGGCCGCCCAGAGGATGAAGTCCGGGGTGAACGCGACGTCGGTATGCCCGCCGATCCCGGTGGCAGGCAGCCTGCGGAACGTCTCCCCGCGATCGTCGGAGTAGGCCTCGCCGCGCGTCTTCCCGTCGCCGAAGCTGATGTACAGGCGCCTGGCCCGCTCGTCCCAGCGGACCGTGTGGATGTGGTCATTGTCCTCGTCCTCGAAGACGATGCTCCAGGTGACGCCGCCGTCGGTGCTCTTGTAGAGCGTGGCTGCGCGCTCTTCGACTCCGCCATAGTTGCCAGCGTACAGGCTGGCCTCGTCGTCCTCCTCCATCCGCCAGACGGGGACGTCCAGGCTTCGTCGCCAGCTTTTCCCCCCGTCGTCGGAGCGCACGAGCGGGAGGTTGTACGGCGAGACGAACAGGGCGCCCGCCGTCGAGGCAAACAGCAACCTCGGCGCGGCGTCATAGGGGCGGCCGAGCGCCGGCCACGGCAGCGAAGGGTCGCGATCGTCGCCATGAAGGATGACGCCGTCGCTCTGCCCTATGTAGACGTCATCGCCGCGGACGAACGAGGCGGCGAGGTCCAGGGGGAGCCGCTCGATCTCGTAGCCGGTCGGGTCGAGCGGCCAGTCGGAAAAATTCGGTCTTTCCGGCTCGCAGCCGGAGAGCGAGAGAGCAGCGACGAATGTGAATGGGAGGATCCGCGTCGTGAGCCTCATACGAATCATCCGCATCCCCGCGTGCAGGCATTGCCTCGGGCGCTCTGCGCCGGTGGGCCGAGCTCGGCCCCGTCTCTCGTCCTTGCAGAGGCCGTGCCGCCGCTGGGCGCCGGCGTTCGCCGGGTTTTTCAGAGGTCCTGGCGAGAGCGAGAATCAGCTAGTCCTGAAAGGAGCGAGGTTCCTCGACGGAGCGGGAGGGGAGGGAGATGCACAGGGAGGCGGGGAGGCGGGGAGGCGAGAATTTTTCTGATTTTTCTCTCGGAGCGAGGCGGGCTGGCCGATCAGGTGCGCCACACCGATCGACGGGCCTGCGAGGCGGCCGCCGCCATAGCCGGCATAGCCGCCCTTGCCGCCGACGCCGCCCCCCATGGGTCAGCCGTACCTCCCCCTCGAGCGACGGGCAGCCGGGCGAGTCGCTTCCGCCGCCGGACCCGTCGCTATGACGACGGCGTTTCGATCTCGAGGCTGGCGCAGCATGAGTCCGCGTCGCGGCACATGGCAACAATAATGCTTGACCGTCTCTCGCTCGATGAGTCGACGCGGTGGAGGGCTCGGAAGCATGGCTGAAGGCGGCGTACGATGAGGCGGTGCAGAAGTACCAGGACGTCTACGAGGCCGTTCTGTGGGCCGCTGCGGATCATTGGGAGCCTCTACGTTCCACAGGCCAGATCTGCCAAGCCTATTGCCGCATTTGCGGGGATCGTCGCCGAGGCCAAGGGGTCAAGGTAGGTCAGGACTATCAAGCTGGCGGAGCTCGTGGTTGAGGTGCGAGTGAACTCAGGGGCGGCTGACCTGGCGTTGCATTGGACAGCGCTGGCGCGCCGCCGCTGGACGCTTCGTCGTCCGGCCTTATTGGCTCAGCCTGCCCGCTCGCCCCCAAGCCCCCTCGGCGAGCTCCCGCAGCGCGTCGAACATGAGCCTGGCGCTCCTGGCGTCGCCCGCCTCGAGCGCCGCCAGCAAGCCCTTCGATCAGCGCCCGGGCGACGACGTCCGTCCCTTCAGCTCGATCGCCTGGTGCCTCGGCGGGGATCGAAGATCCGCTGTTCCGCTGTGATTTCTGGGGTGAGTAACGGGGATCGAACCCGCGACAACTGGAGCCACAATCCAGTGCTCTACCAACTGAGCTATACCCACCGTGCTTCTGGCCGGTCGGCGAGGCGCCGCCGGCTGGGCCGGCGACCCCCTCCTGTCCGGGGAAGGCGCGGCATCATACTCAGCCGGACGGAGAGTGCAATCCAGGAAAAGCATCCCGCGTCCGCTCCCGTTCCCGCGTCCGCGCCCGCCGCCGTTCCCGTTCCCGCTGCCGTGCCCATCTCCGTCCCCGCGCCCGCGCCCGCGGCCGTTCCCGGGCCCGCGGCCGTTCCCGGGCCCGCGGCCGTTCCCGGGCCCGCGGCCGTTCCCGCGTCCGCGGCCGTTCCCGCGTCCGCGGCCGTTCCCGCGTCCGCGGCCGTTCCCGCCGACCTCTACAGCGTCGACCAGTGCCGCCGCGCCTGCTGGCTCGCCCGGTCCAGCTCGCCCCGGTGCCTCCCCGAGATCGTCCCCGTCGCAGGCGCAGCCGCGGGCTCGTCGGTCGTCACCGCACCCAGCAGCGCGGCCGCCAGCGAGTCCTCCAGCGCGTGCAGATCGTACCCGCCCTCCAGGATCAGCCCCAGCCGCCCGGCGCCCTTCCGCGCGGCCAGCCGGCCGAGCCGGCGCACCATCGTCCCGTACGCCGCCTCGGTCAGCTCCATCGCGGCGAGCGGATCGCGCCGGTGCGCGTCGAAGCCCGCGGACACGAGGATCAGCTCGGGCGCGTGCTCGTCCAGGATCGGCAGCACGATCTCGTCGAACACCGCCCGGTAGACCGCGTCGGTCGCGCCCTCGGACAGGGGGACGTTCACCGTGTAGCCCGCGCCCTCGCCGGCGCCGACCTCGCTCGTCGCGCCGGTGCCAGGGTAGAACGGCCACTGGTGCACCGAGATGAACAGCGCGCGCGGGTCGCGCCAGAGGATGTCCTGCGTGCCGTTGCCGTGATGCACGTCGAAATCCACCACCGCGACCCTTGACAGGCCGCTCTCCAGCGCGGCGAGCGCGGCGATCGCCGCGTTGTTCAGCAGGCAGAAGCCCATGCCGGTCGCGCGCGTGGCGTGGTGGCCAGGGGGGCGCAGGAGCGCCACGCCGGCTGTCAAGCCCGGTCCGGCCGAGGGCGCGCCGGGGGCGACGAGCGCCTCCACGAGCGCGATCGCAGAGCCGGCGGCGCGGCGGGCCGCAGCGACCGAGCCGGGGGAGACGTAGGTGTCCACGTCGAGCGAGGCGTCCTGGCCACGGAGGCGCTCGAGCGCGTCCAGGTAGTCGAGGGCGTGCGCGCGGGCGAGGTCCTCGTCGCGGGCGTCGCGCGTGGGGATGCGGGACAGGTGGACGCCGGCGGCGGCGCAGCGGTCGAGGGCGTGGCGGGCCGCGATCAGGCGCTCGGGGCGCTCGGGGTGGTGGCCTCGGGAGCGGTGCTCGTCGAAGAGCGCGTCGTCGGCGACGTGGAGGGTCCGGCCAGGGGGGAGATCAGTGCGGGGATTCAAGCGTGGCCTTGGCGGTGGGCAGGTGTTGTGGCGCGAGCGGGGCGGATGGTAGCGTGCCAGACGGGTTCGCCAAAGAGGAGCGGGGGTGCAGGATGCGTGGAAAGATCATCGCCGTCTTCGCCGTCGTGGTCCTGGTGGTGGCAGGGCTGTCGTTCGCCGTGATGCGGGCGGCGACCTCGGACATGTCAGCGCCGAACGAGGCGCCTCGAGCGCTCGCAGGCGCCATGGCGCAGCTCCAGGTGGATGGGCTCGTGCTCGAGCGGTGGCTCGATGCGCGGGCGACTGATCCGAAGCTGCGGGAGCCGTTCGATGCAGGGACGGCGCCGGCCCGGGCCGAGGGGGCGACCACCGTGGCGAACGGGCTGCGGGAGGCGGCCGCGGCGGCGCCGGAGCTCGAGAAGATGCCGCCGGCGCTGGTGGTGCTGGTGGACGCGCGCGGGGTGGTGCTCGGGAGGAACGGGTCGGCGCTGATGCGCGGCGACGATCTGGGGGCCGTGTACCCGGCGCTGAAGCAGGCGCTGCAGAAGGGGGTGACGGGCTCGGACGTGTGGGTGAGCCGGGCGCGGAACGAGCAGCTCCTGGCCTCGTTCGCGCCGATCCGCGGGGCGGATGGGCAGGTGGTGGGGGCGGTCGCGATCGCGACGGCGCTGAACGATGAGCGGCTCACGAACGCGAGCGAGAAGACGAGCGGGCGGCCGCTGATCGTGGCCGTGCAGGGGCCCGAGGGGCTCGACGTGGTGGCGAAGTCGCGGGATACGCCGGCGCAGGTCGTGGCCGCGCTGGGGACGTCGCCGGCGAAGGACGGGGCGATGCAGGCGCTGTCGTCGGCGCGGACGGTGGACCTGGGCGGGCTGCCGGCGCAGTTCTCGGGGGCAGCGCACGCGCTGGTGGGCTACGGGGACGGGAAGCGGGCGGTGCTCATCGGGGTGGCGCAGCTCGAGGCGCCGGGGAAGCTGCGAGGGCTGATCTGGCCGGCGCTGGGGGTGGCGGCGCTGGGGCTCGTGCTGGTGGTGATCGCGGGGTACCTCCTCGACGCGTACATCTCGAGGCCCATCTCGGAGCTCGAGGAGGGGCTGCTGGCCATCATGAACGGGCAGACGGATCGGCGGTTCGAGATCGAGCACGCGGAGCTCGGGGGGCTGGTGTTCCGGCTGAACTCGCTGCTGAACCAGCTGCTCAACGTGCAGGAGGACGAGACGGACGACGAGGGGCGGCCCTCGCGCGCGCCGGCGGCGGCGTCATTCGAAGAGGCGCTGGCCGTGGACGAGCGGATGGCGGCGGCGGCAGGCGAGGGGGGCGCGGACGCGCAGGCGCTGCGGGCCGAGCCGGAGCAGGCGTATTACGGGCGCATCTTCCGGGAGTACATCTCGGCGAAGCGGTCGCTCGGGGATCCGGTGGACCACATCACGCGCGAGGCGTTCGTGGGGCGGATCATGGCGAGCGAGCGGGAGACGGCGCAGAAGCACGGGAAGCCGGTGCGCTACAAGGTCGAGGTGCGCGGGAGAGAGGTCGTGCTGCTGGCCGTGCCGCTCGGGTGAGCCGCGCGGGAGCCGGAGGCGCGCCCTGACGCGTGTCTCTGGCCGCCCCCGCCGCCCATTTCCATTCCACGGGCGCCGCCCATTCCCATTCCGCCGCTCCCATTCCACGGGCGCCGCCCATTCCCATTCCGCCCGCTCCCGTTCCGCCGGCGCCGCCCGGAGAAGGCGGCCAGCGAGGAGGTGTTGCTCATCGAGAAGATCCTTTCGCGGCGGATCGAGCTGGGCGGATGAGGCGAGGGCGCGCCGGGCGGGCGGGGCGGGGCGCCGGAGCGAAGGGCGCCACGTGCGGTCGGGGCGGGTTCGACGTGGCGGCGGGGAGGGGATGGGCTTACATCTCGAGAGGAAGGTCGCCGACGTGCTGCGCAAGGTGCCGCCACCCGATTTTCGCTACGTGTGCCTCGCGCCGGGGCCGTCCTCGGCCGGGGCGAGCGTGGCCGCGGGGACGATCGGGCTGGCGGGGGTGGCGGTGGCGATCTGGGGGGGCGGCGGGCAGCCCTTGTCGGTGGGCATGACGCTGCTGGGCGGGGCGCTCGCGGTGGCGCTGGCGCGGGAGCGGCGGCTGCCCGCAGAGCGGGGGGCGCGCGAGGTGGCGATGGCCATCGTGCCCTGGGGGATCCTCGTGACGCCGGAGACCGAGCTGCGGGTGCTCCGGTGGCCCGCGGTGCGGCGGGTGACGGTGGACGTGGCGCACACGATCCGGGCCGGGACGCCGGCGATCCTGTCGAGCCTGGTGACGGTGAAGACCGACCGGGAGGTGCTCGCGGGGAGGACCGCAGGGGCCGTGGATCTGGAGCGGCTCGTGGCGAACCTGGATGCTTACGCGGAGGAGGCGGCGCGGCCGATCGCAGGGGATCTGGAGGGGGAGGCCGCGCTCGGGGACGGGGTGACGGAGCCGATCGCGGCGGCGCTGCTCGGGGCGGCCGAGGAGCTGTGCACGACGAGCCGGGGGGCGGCGAGGCTGTCGCTGCCGCACGGGGGGTACAGGACGGCGGCGGCGCGGACGGCGGCGCCGGAGACGATGGAGGCGCTGCGGCACGCGCTCGGGGCGAGCCAGGAGTGCGCGGCGGATCCGCGGCCGCTGGCGGCGATCCTGGCGGGGTCGCTGGGGGCGCGGGCGCTCTTGCCGGAGCTGCTCCTGCTGGGGAGCTCGCCGCACCCGGTGGTGGCGGCGTTCGCGAAGGCCGCCGCGCTGCGGCTGGGGGCGCCGCCGAACCGTGCGGGATCGCTCGACGAGGTGGAGGCTTTCCTGTTCGACGAGGACGTGGCGCTCGGGAAGCGCTGGATCGAGGAGGGAAGCGGCGCACTTTCCTTGCGGGGTGGCGCGGGGGCTTGCTAGAGCACCATTGAGATGCGAACCAGGCTCGCCGTGGCCATCCTCTTGATGGGGGCGTGCGCGGAGCCCCGGGCCGTGGGGCCGGCGCCGACGCAGAGCGCGGCGCATGGCGGGGAGGGGGCGGCGCGGGTCGAGGCGGTCGCAGCGCCGGCGGTCGAGGACGCGGGCGTGGACGCGGGCGCGCAGGCCGCCGCGGAGCCGCCCGCCGGGTGGGTGGACGCGGTGCGCGTGGAGCGGTGGGCCGAGGCGGCGGCGATGATCGACGCGCTGCCGGAGTCGGAGCGCGGGCGGCCGGAGGTGCGTTACGTGCGCGCGCGGGCGGCGCTGGCGCTCGGGGATCACGCGCGGGCAGCGGAGCTCCTGCACGGGCTGGAGGGGGCGCTGCCGCTGCTCTCGCGCGATATCGAGCGATATCGGGCAGAGGCGGGGCTCGAGGCGGGGCCGTTCGCGGAGGCAGCGGATTACTTCGCGCGGTCGCGCGCCGCAGTGGACCTGGCGAGGGCGGCCGAGGCCTATGCAAAGGCAGGGGATGTCGGGAGAGCGGTCGCGGTCGCAGGGAAGGCGGTGGCGGCGGCGCAGCGGTCGAAGCGGCGGGGGGACGAGGTCGCGGCGCGAATGGCGCGGGCGCGGGTGCTGCGAGCGCCGCGGCCGGCCCCGGGAGCGGGAGCGGCCACGGGCGCGGTCACGGCTCCGGGAGCGGTCACGGCCCCGGGAGCGGTCACGGCCACGGGAGCGGGAGCGGGAGCGGGGGCGGGCGCGCAGGTGAAGGCGGCGGTGCAGGTGGTGTCGCCGGTGGCGGTGGCGGATCTGCGGTGGGTCGCGAAGAACGCGGCGGGGACGGCGGAGGGGAAAGAGGCGGCGGAGGCGCTCGAGGCGTTGAAGGTGCCGCTCTCGACGCCGGATCGGATCGAGGCGGTGGAGGCGATGATCGCCTCGGGCAATGCGGCGGAGGCGGCGGCGGAGCTCGAGAAGATCGGGGCGAGCGGGGGAATGCCGCGGGGGGAGCTGCTCCACCGGCGGGCGGCGGCGCTCTACAAGGCGCGCGATTACGAGGGGGCCGCGAAGGCATACCTCGAGGCGGCGGCGGCGAGGACGCCGCGGCAGGCGGAGCAGATCTACCAGGCGGCGCGGGCCCTGGCGCGGGCCGACAGGGACGCGGAGGCCATCGAGCGATACCTCGAGGTCGCGACGAAATGGCCGCGGACGCCCTGGGGCGAGGGGGGGAGCTTCGAGGCGGCGCGGCTCATGATGCAGGTGGGCCGATACCAGGACGCGGCGGCGCAATACGAGCGGTTCCTGACGAGGTATCCGCGGGGCGGCCGGAGGGAGGTCGCCGAATACGAGCGGGCGCTGGCGCTGATCTCGGCGGGGGACGCGGAGGGGGCGCGGAGGCGGCTGGCGTCGCTCGCGGCGCGGGCGGGCGGGGACGAGGCGTCGCGCCTGCGGGAGCTCGAGGGGCTCGCGGCGCGAAGGGCGGGGGACCGGGAGGGGGCGGTCCGGATCTGGGTCGACGTGATGCGGGAGCGGCCGCTGTCGTGGGCGGCGCTGCTCGCGCGGTCGCGGCTCTCCGCGGACGGGGCGGCGCCGCCGCCGCTGCTCGAGCCGTCGATGCAGCGGGGGATCGCGCCGCTGTCGGTGCGGCTGCCGGACGTGCCGGCGCTGCTGTCGTCGGTGGGGCTCGACGGGGACGCGGAGGGGTGGCTCTCCGCGAACGAGCGGGAGGTGACGGCGGGGTATCCGGGGCGCGAGGGGGAAGCGCTCTGCCAGATGTACGGGCAGCTCTCGCGCGCGGCGCGGCGCTACCGCGTCGGGGCGCGCGCGGTGGCGTACGATGCGCTGAAGCGCGCGCCGTCGCCCGATGATCGCTGGGCGTGGGAGTGCATCTACCCGCGGCCGTACGCGGGGGCGGTGCGGAGCCTCGAGGCGCAGCACGGGCTGCCGCGGGGCCTCGTGTACGCGCTGATGCGGCAGGAGAGCGCGTTCGATCCGGTGGTGGTGTCGTCGGCGCGCGCGGTGGGGCTGATGCAGCTCATCCCGTCCACGGCCGAGAGCGCGGCGAAGGAGCTCGAGCTGGAGGCGTTCGATACCCTGGCGCTCAAGAGCCCCGAGGTGAACCTGAAGCTCGGGGGGTTCTACATCGGCAAGCTCCTGCGCACGTTCCAGGGGAGCTTGCCGCTCGCGGCGGCGGCGTACAACGCGGGGCCGAGGGCGGTGTCGCACTGGATCGAGGCGGGCGCGGATCACGACACGGACCTGTGGGTGGCGCGCATCCCGTACGACGAGACGCGGACCTACGTGGGGCGCGTGCTCGCGAACCTGGCGCGCTACCAGTGGCTCGAGGGCGGCGACGACGCGGTCTCGATGGTGCCGCTCGAGATCCCCGCGGGCGCGCGCGCGGAGCCCGACGCGTACTGATCGATCGGCGCGGCTCAGCGGCTCGCCGCGGGCTTCGCGCCGCCCGCGGGCTCGACCGGATCGGGGGTGAGGATGACGCTGTCGGCCGGCGGACCGGCGGTCCTGGGCGGCGCGTCGGTCGGGCCCGGGGGGCGGGGTCCGAGGTAATGGCTGAGGATCGCGGTCGCCGCGAGCACGACGAGGACGCCGGCGATCGCGCCGATGATGGCCCCCCACGGCCGCGGGCGCGGCGCGTCGAGCGGCGGCGCGGCGGCGCGGCGCCTCGGCGGCGGCGCGTCGGGCGGCGGCTCGGGCCGGGACGCGGGCGCGGAGGG
>CAYQYG010000082.1:0-6040 GCA_964421485.1 uncultured Polyangiaceae bacterium
CCCGCCCGGCGGCGGCGGCGCCCCGGGCCCGCCTGCCCCGCCGCGCGCGCGCGCCCCCGAGGCCCCCAGACCGAAGCCCGCGCGCCGCCTCAATACGATCGTCCTCGCCCCGAAGGACGCCACGCCTCCCCCGCCCTCCGACGAGCCCCCGGCCGAAGATCCCGGCCCCGCCGGCGATTCGACCGGCGACGGCCCCCCCGGCGACGGCAATGGCCCGCCGGGCGGCGGCGGCATCGGCGATGGCCCCCCTGGCGGGGGCGGCGGCGTCGCCCCGCCCCCGCCGCCCCCGGCGCCGACGACCATCACCCTCCCCTTCTCGGCGTCAATGCAGCGGCCCACCCTCATCTCGGGCCCGCAGCCCCAGTACACCCGCGAGGCGCTCGCCGCGAGGGTCGAGGGCACCGTGATCGCGAAATGCGTCATCACCACCGAGGGCAGGCTCCGCGGCTGCCGCATCATCAAGGGCCTCCCCCACATGGAGGCCGCCGTGCTCGAAGCGCTCTCGCAGCAG
Organism: uncultured Polyangiaceae bacterium; assembly: GCA_964421485.1. Taxonomy (GTDB): domain Bacteria; phylum Myxococcota_A; class Polyangia; order Polyangiales; family Polyangiaceae; genus CAYQYG01. Next base: position 512 of record CAYQYG010000082.1, read on the forward strand.
CGCTACACGCCCGTGCTCTTCAGCGGCCGCCCGATCAACGTCGAATACGTCCTCTCGTTCAAGATGACGCTGCGCTGACCCGCCGGTCCGAGCTCTGGGGGGATCCCGGAGAGAAATTCACAGGGAGGCGAGAGAGAGAAACTCTCGGAAATTTATGACCTCTCCGCCTGTGATCCTTCTCTCCTCTCCCCTTCTCCGATCCCCGGCGAGATTTCTGACCGGCGGCCCTATGATTGCCCCATGTGCGTCCTCTTCATCGCCTGGAGATCCCACCCGCGCTACCGGCTGGTCCTCGCCGGCAACCGCGACGAGCTGCGCGCGCGCCCGACCGCTCCGCTCGACCGCTGGCCGGACCGGCCCGACGTGATCGGCGGCCGCGACCTCAAGGACGGCGGGAGCTGGCTGGCGGCATCGGCCGGCGGCCGGTTCGCGGCCGTCACCAATTTCCGGCAGCTCCCCCTCGTGGCCGGCCGGCGCTCGCGCGGCGCGCTGGCCTTTGACTTCGTCTGCGGCGGCGACGCGCCGCTGGATTTCGTGCGCGAGGCGGCGGCCCACGCCGCCGATTACGGCGGCGTGAACCTCTTCGCGGGTGCGGGCGAATCGCTGTGGCACTGGTCGAACCGCGGCGACGTCATGCGCCCCCTCTCGCCCGGGCTCTACGGCCTGTCGAACGGCATGCTCGAGGACGACTGGCCGAAGATGCGGCGCGGCCGCGAGGCCCTCACGCGCCTCGTGGCGGCCGATGCCGTCGACGAGGAGGCGCTCTTCGAGCTGCTCGCCGACCGCACGCCGGGCGACGACGACGACCTGCCCGATACCGGCGTCGGCCGCGACCTGGAGCGCATGTTGTCGCCGATCTTCATCGCCGGCGAGGATTACGGCACGCGCTCGAGCACGGTGCTGTGGATTGGCCACGACGGCTCGGTGCGCATGCGCGAGAGGCGCTGGGGTGCGGGCGGCGCGCTCGAGGGCGAGACGGCGCTCACGCTGTAGCGCCGGCCGCCTCCCGGGGGCCGGTCAGCCGGCGGCGCGCGCCGCGCGGCGCTCCCGCGAGATGCTCGCAATGGCCGCCTTCAGGCTCGGCAGCGTCGGGAAACCGGACAGGTCGACGCCGAGCTCGATCACGGCGCGGGCGAGCTCGGCGCGCATTCCCGTGAGCAGGAGGTGCGCGCCGAGCAGCGTCGCGGCCCGGGCCATCCGGGCGAGGTGCTCGGCGGTCTCGACCGTCAGCGACGAGGCGCCCGTCAGGTCCAGCACGACGTGCGTCGCGCCGATCCGCTGGACCTCGTCGAGCAGCGCGCCCGTCATCGACGCGGCGCGGCGCACGTCGATCTCGCCGATGAGCGGGAGGACGACGACGCCCTCGAGCACCTGGATGATCGGCGCCCCGATCCTCAGGATCGCCTCCTCCTTCTGCTCGAGCAGCGCGATCTTCGCGCGCAGCTCGGCGTCGGCCTCCGCGGCGCTCGCCTTCTGGAATGCCTCGAGCAGGCTCATCTTCGCCGCCTGCGCCGCGATCGAAGCCTCGAGGTCCCGGGCGTGCGCCTCGGCCGCGCGCGCGCGCTGGCCCAGCCTGCGCAGCGCGCGCGCCGCCTCCGCGTGGCGCTCGACCAGGAGGCGCACCGCGGGCGCGCCGCCCTCTCCCGCCCGGAGAGGGCACTCGTCGCACGACAGCAGCTTGTCGAGGAAATCGTCGAGGGACGCCGTCGCATCCCGGACCTCGAGCACACAAGGAGAGCAGCGCATGCGTCAGCCCTGGAGCAGCGCGAGCGTGAACGTCTCGTTGTGGCACACGGAGACGCCGTCGGCGGGCGACAGCTCGCCGAACGTGTAGAAGCCGGCCCTCGGCACGGCCCCGAGGCGCGCGAGCGCGCCGCGGAGCTCCTCTCGATATCGAGGGCCGAGCACGATCTTGCGCGCCATGCAGTCGAACACGAGCGCCGCGGAGGGCGCCGGCATCTCCGCGAGGGCCGCGGCGACGGCCTCCCCGGCGCCGCGGAGGAGGTCCTCCTTGGTAGCGCTCGTCATGCGCACCTCGGCGCCCTGGGGCAGGTCGCCGGTCAGGACGAGCGCCTTGCGCTCCCGGTCGACGCCCGACACGGCGCGCAGCATCGTGATCTCGCCCTCGAGCGGGGTCCCTGCCTCGCCGAGCACGCCGAGCGGGAACTCGATGCCGATCGCGGGCATGCCCTCCGCGCGCGGCCCGAGGTACTCCTCGTAGAGCTCGAGCGCCGGGCGGCCGTCGATCTCGAGCACGACGCCGCCCTCGGCCCGCGTCACCCGGTGCGTCGCGCCGACCGGGCTCCACCCGCTGCGCGCCGCCGTCGCGACCCTCACGGGGCGGGAGAGGACCGCGATCGACGCGCCGCAAGTGATCACGTCGCGATCGTGGATCTGGTAGGTCTGCACGAACTGGCCCAGGTCCCCCGCGCCGCCGCCGACGACGGGGATCGAGGCGCCGAGCGCGTCCTGCAGCCCGAGGAGGAGCTCCGACGCGTTGACGGCCAGCCCGTCGGGGAAGGCCACGATCAGCGCCGGATCGAGCGCCCGCGCCCGCTCGCCGAGCCGCCGGCCGAGGCCGCGGCTCTTGCCCTCGTCCAGCACCCCCGAGAGCGTCTCGGCGCGGGCGCCGCCGAGCCTCATGCCCATGGCCGTGACCGACTCCGTGTGGCCCTCGTCGCCGCATATCTCGGCGAAGCTCGAGCCGCCGGCGATCCGCACGCCCTCGCCGAGGCGGCCGGAGAGCCCGGCCAGCGCCGCGCCTGGATCGTGTTTCGCGGACACGAACAGGAGCACGAGGTCGGGCCTCCCCCCGAGCGCGTCGAGGAGCTCGTCCGCGAGATCGCGGCCCGCGAGGCGCGCGTCGTCGTGCACGATGAATGACGTGGCTGCACTGATCATACAGGTCCTCTCCCTCCTGGCCGCGAAGCATATCCTGCGCGGCTTGCCCGCGAGAGTTTTGCGCGGACGCGCCCGCTCACGCCTCGCTCGCGAGCACCTGCCGGAAGCCGTCGCGGCTCGCGAGGAGCAGCGCGCGGAGCCTCGGCAGGATCCCGTCCTCGCCCGAGGGCGCCGCGTGGTGCAGGACCCTGAGCTCGGCGACGGAGATCCCCTCCCGCACGTCCTCCGCCGTCACCCTCGCGCGGCCCTCCGCCGCCGCGCGGCAGCGCGCGAAATGGGAGATCACCGCCGTCGCCAGCGCGAGCTCGACCAGCACCGCCGCGAGCGAGCTCTGCCCCGTCGCGAAGACCTGCCGCCGCGAGAGGACCAGGCGCAGGTAATCGCGGACGAGCGCGCCCTCCGCGCCCGAGAGGAAGCGCTCGGTGCGCGCCACCCGCCGGAGCCTCAGCGGGGCCGCCGTGAAGAGCATGTCGACCGTCCCCATCCCGAGGAGCCAGGCGAGCTTGCACCAGAAGCTGCGGAGCCCCTCCAGGCGGGGCGACGCGGCCGCCCCGGCCCGGTGCGGGACGCGGAGCCGCGCGGGGTAGCAGAGCCCGCTCAGGATCACCGCGAAGAGCACGCGCGCGAGGAACGACGGGCGCCTCCTGGGCACGAGCGGCTCCACCTCCTGCCCGCGCGCCCCCGTGAGCGCCGCGCTGACGGAATCGTCCGTGACCTGCGCGGCGCCCTCGGGCAGCGCCGCATCGAACGCGCCCTGGAGGTCACGGATCCGCGCGAGCGCGTCCGCCGGCGATCCCTCGATCGCGAGCAGATCGTCCCATTCCTTCACGACGCGGAGGTACTGTGCCCGCGACAGGGCGGCGCCGCCCAGCGTCTCCATGGACGCCGCCATGCGCCCGGCGTCCCCTTTCTGCTGCGCCTTCTCCTCGAGCTGCCCGGCCACCGGCTCCCCACGGTCATCGCGGATGGACGGGCAGAGGAGCGAGAGCTGCGCGACGAGGGCCCCCTCCTCGCCGCGCACGAAGCCGAAGGGGAATGCCTGGCACGACCGCGGAATGGCCGCGTGGCCGGACCGCTTCTGCACGCTGCACAGCCCGTCGTCGTCGAGGAAGACGCACTGGAGCCTCCGGTCCTGCTCCCGCATGGGCAGGACGCCGCGCTCGAGGATCCGGACGCCTCCATCCCCCGCCCGCTCGCGCACCCACGGATCGGCGAGGTACCGCCGGATCTCCCCCTCCTCGAGGCCGACGCGCCAGGGCAGCCGGCAGCACCTGGCCGGGCAATCGCGGCACTCGAACCGCTGATCGGGTGGAGCGATGATCTTCGCCGCCGGCTTGCTGACCGACCGTCTCACTGCGAGTCCGGGCAGGACGCGAGGCACCGATCGTACTGCGCGGAGCAGTCCGATTTCGACGCGCCGGGGGGCGACCGCGCCAGGCAGTCTTCATACTGGTCCAGACACTCGTCCTCGCACGAGGGGCCGCAGCCGATCGCGCCCGGCAGCGCCGCGGCGCCGAGCGCCGCGGCCAGCGCGAGCCAGGTCCTCACGTCCGTTCGCATGTGTCGCACTGCGGGCGAGATTCTATCCGATGGCTGCGGGCCGACAAGCGCCTCGATCCGCGCCCCTCGCCGCCGCTCTGGCCGCGGACAGATGCAGGGCCTCACGCACCCCGCCCCGATCGAGATCGGCCTCGCGCGCCGCCCGCGCCCTCGCCGCGACGTTCCGCTGGGCGATCGGCGGGCCCGAGGCGGCGAGCCTGACCAGAAAGCGGGTGGCCGCCGGACGCCCGCCCGACCTTGCCTGAACCCTGCGGTTCGGTGTGGCGGCGGAGCGCCGGATCGTCTATCAGCGGCGCGGGAGGTCACCTCACATGTCTATCACGTTCTACTATTCTCCGCAGTCCAATGCCGAGCGCATCCACCTGACGCTCGCCGAGCTCGGCGTCCCGCACGAGACGGTCCGGGTCGACCTGCGCGCGGGTGATCAGAAGAAGCCCGAGCTCCTCGCGCTCAACCCGAACGGCAAGGTGCCGACCATCGTGATCGACGGCACGCCGATGTTCGAGTCGGTGGCGATCCAGATCGCGCTCGGCGAGCGCTACGGCGTGGAGAAGGGCCTGTGGCCCGCGCCCGGCTCGCCCGAGCACCTGACGGCGCTGACGTGGATCATCTGGGGCCAGGTCACGCTCGCCGGCACGCTGTTCCGTTACATGATGAACACGAGCAGCTTCGTGCCCGAGGAGCAGCACAACGCGAAGCAGGCGGAGGTGGCCCTCGGCGAGCTCAGGAGCCTGCTCCGCATCCTCGACGCCCGCGTCACCGGCCGGCCGTACCTCACCGGCGAGGTCTTCACCCTCGCCGACCTCGACATCGCGTCCGTGCTCAACTGGGGTCTCCACTTCGCGAAGATCGACATCTCCGACCTGCCCAATCTGAAGGCCTGGCTGGGCCGCGCGAACGACCGGCCGGCGGCGCGCGCGGCGATGTCCCAGACCTGAGCCCACCCGGCGGCATCCGGGCCCGCGCCCGATTGCGTTGCCGGATCCGCTTCCGTCCCCGTTCCCGCTTCCGTCTCCGGATCCGCTTCCGTTCCCGGATCCGGATCCGCTTCCGTTCCCGGATCCGGAT
>CAYQYG010000082.1:6140-24967 GCA_964421485.1 uncultured Polyangiaceae bacterium
GGATCCGCTTCCGTTCCCGGATCCGGATCCGCTTCCGTTCCCGGATCCGGATCCGTTCCCGCTCCAGGACGAGCGCGCGTAGACTCGCCTTCAGGACGGCGCATGGAGATCACGACCCCCAGGACCTGGCTCCGGCGGATCCTGCTCGCTGCGATGGCGCTCGTCACCGGGGCGGGCCTCCTCGTAGAGCTGCTCAGGGTCCCGCTGGACCTGCGGACCCGCCGCGGCGCCCTCCCCCTCCTGTCGCTCAGCTACGAGGGGAACGTGCCGACGTGGTACTCGTCCGCCCTGCTCCTCGTGTGCGCCCTGCTGCTCGCCGTCATCGCCGCCGGGGCGCTGCGGAGCGAGGCCCCTTACCGGCGCCACTGGGGGCTGCTCTCCGCGATCTTCCTCTACATCTCGATGGACGAGACCGCCTCCATCCACGAAGGGGCGAGCGGGTGGATCCGCCTGAGCGGCGTCCTCTATTATAGCTGGGTCATCCCCGCGGGCTCGATCGTGGCCGCGCTCGGGGTGAGCTATCTCGGGTTCCTGTGGCACCTCCCGAGGAGGACGCGGATTCAATTCATCGCCGCCGGGGCCATCTACGTCACCGGCGCCCTCGTCATGGAGCTCCCGCTCGGGTACTGGACCGAGCAGCACGGGACCGACAACCTGGGGTACGCGGTGATCGACTGGGCCGAGGAGGCCCTGGAGATCCTCGGCGTGACGCTCTTCCTGCTCTCGCTCGCCGACCACCTGGGCGCGCAGGGATTCCGCCTCGGGTTCGCGGCCGCTCCGGTGGAGCCCCTGCCCGGGCCGGTCTCCCCGCCTCCCGGTGGTGAGGAGGCATGAGCTCCTCGCCGGAGACGGCGCCTCCCGCGCCGGCGGTGCGGCGCTCGCCGTACATCGCCGGTCCGCTCTATGACTGGGTGTTCTTCCTGCTCCCCCCGGTGCTCTCGCTCGCCGCGGGCGCGCTGATCTCCGGCACCCGCTTCAGCGACCGGAGGGTCTGGATCGGAGATCACCGCACCACCGGCGCCGCCCTGATGATCGGCGTCATCACGCACGCCCACCTCGGCGCGGTGTTCTTTCGCAGCCACGCGAACCCGGGCATCTTCAGGCTCCACCCGCTCCGCTTCACCGTCGCGCCGCTGCTCCTCCTCGCGGCGATGATGTCGTCGGAATGGGTCCTCGTCTCCGTGACGGTCCTCGTGGTCTTCTGGGACGTCTACCACTCCGGCCTCCAGACGTTCGGCCTGGCGAGGATCTACGACCGGAACCGCGGCAATGACCCGGCCGCCGGCCGGCGCCTCGATCTGTGGCTGAACCACCTGCTCTACGCGGGCCCGATCCTCGGCGGCGCGACCATGCTCGCGCACGTCCGCAAGCTCGAGATATTCGAGGAGGTCGGCGCGACGTTCTTCGCGGCGGTCCCTGCGCTCATGCAGAGCCACCAGCGCTGGCTGACCTGGGCGCTCCTCGCCGGCGGGACGGTGTTCCTCGCCTACTACGTGATCGCCTACCGGAGGCTCATGCGGCGGGGATACCGCGTGTCCTGGCTCAAGGTCTACCTGCTCGCGAGCACCGGGCTCTGCTCCATCTACACGTGGGGGTTCAACAGCTGGGGCGAGGCGTTCTTCATCATGAACCTCTTCCACGCCGTGCAATACCTCGGCCTCGTGTGGTGGTCCGAGGGGAAGCACCTCCGGAGGCGCCTGCGGATCGAGGGGCTCCGCCTCGGGGGCCCGATCGCCGGCGCCGCGTTCCTGGGCCTCGTGCTCGCATACGGCTACTGGGCCGAGATCCAGGAGGAGGACGCGCTCCCGTTCTGGTGCATCACGCAGGTCGTCGCCGTCATGCATTTCTGGTACGACGGATTCATCTGGTCGGTGACCCGCAGGCAGATCTGACGAGGCGTCCCGCGCCGGCGCGCCCGGCCGTCAAGGTCGCGCTCGTTCGTTCGCAATGAAATCATCCGCTTCCGCCGGATCTTCCGTGTCGATTCCACGAGGACATCGCCGGAAAATCGGCTATGATGAGCAGGCTCAGACGCTTTACTCCTACATTATCCCCCTTTCGAGGAGAATGTCATGCGTACGACCCTGCTGCTTCGCTCGATCCTCGCGGCGCTCGCCATCACGACGGCGGTGCCCGCGTGCAGTAGCAAATCGCAGGATATCACCGTCGAGAACATCCAGGAGAAGGGCGCCCTCACGGAGCAGCACGAGGCGGCCACGGTGGTGTGGTCGGTCACTTCGGATGGCCAGGTCCGGGCGCTGGTGAAGACGCCCGACGGCAAGCCGGTCGAGAAGGGCGCGACCGGATCGCTCACGGTGAAGGGCTCCGAGGCCGGCGCCACGCCCACCACGGCGCCGTTGACCCAGGACGAGAAGACGGGGCTCCTCGGCGCGACCATTCCGAAGCTCGACGACGACATCACCGAGATGAAGTACGAGATCAAGGTGGACGGCAAGGTCGTCGCCGGCGCGCTGCACCTGCCGCCCGGTGGGACGAAGGAGCTCGAGGAGAGCGCGAAGGAGTCAGCCGGGACGAAGATCGAGGGGAAGAAGGGCCCGAACGGCGGCGTGATCCAGGTGGTGGGCGACGACGTGGTGGAGGTCGTCGCGGACAAGGCCACGGGCAAGGTGCGCGTGTACGTGCTGGACGACGATCTCAAGCCCGTGAAGATCGAGGACCGCAAGATCACGGTCGCTGTCGTGACCGCAAAGGGCCCCGAGGTCATCGTGGTCACGCCCGATCCCGGAGGGCTCTATTTCACCGGCAAGATGAGCGTGGTCGCCAATCCGGTGAAGCTCACGGTCGCGGTGACCTACAAGGGGCACACCCACGTCTGCCTCCATGGCCATCACCCCGGAGGGGTCGTCGTGGTCGGCCCCAGCGCGCCTGCCGTCGTCGTCCTGGCGACGGTCAACTGGGACGTGAACGTGGACGTCACGGTCCCCACGCCCGTCATCGTGGTGGATGATCACCATCATCATCACGGGAAGGGCAAGGCGAAGGGCAAGCACAAGCACAAGGGAGACGTGCACATCCACATCCATTGACGCAGCGCCCGGGAGGCGAGAGGGAGCGCAGGGAGGCGAGATCGCGAGCGGGCTCGCGGCGGTGGCGGAGCGCGCGCAGCCGCGGTATACGCGCGGGCCCCTCATGAAGAAGCGTGCCCTGGTCTGGATTGCCGCCCTCGCCGCCATCGCGTCGATCGCGGCCGCCGCCGCGTGGCACTCGCGCAGGCCCAAGGAGCCGGAGATCCGGTTCGAGACGGCGGCGGCCGAGCGCGGGCGGCTCTCGTCGCACGTGACGGCGAGCGGGACGCTCTCCGCGCTGGTGACGGTCCAGGTGGGGAGCCAGGTGTCGGGGCGGATCGAGAAGCTGTTCGCGGACTTCAACTCCGTCGTGAAGAAGGGAGACGTGATCGCGACGCTCGAGCCGCAGCTCTTCGAGGCCGACGTGCGGAAGGCGCGCGCGAGCCTCGTGGCCGCGTCCGGCAACCTGGCGCGGGCGAAGGCGCAGGCCAGCCTCGCGGAGAAGCAGGCCGCGCGCTCGAAGGGGCTGCGCTCCGAGGGGCTGGCGTCCCAGGCCGATCTCGACGCGGCCGAGGCGGCCGCGCTCGCCGCCAATGCGGAGGTCGAGGCGCTCAAGGGGACGCTGGAGCAGGCGCGCGCGGCGCTGCACCAGGCGGAGATCAACCGCGCGTACACGACGATCAAATCGCCGATCGACGGGGTGGTGATATCCCGCAGCGTCGACGTGGGGCAGACCGTGGCGGCGTCGCTGTCGGCGCCGACCCTGTTCACGATCGCCGAGGACCTGCGCAAGATGCAGGTGCACACGTTCGTGGCCGAGGCCGACGTGGGCAAGCTGAAGCCGGGGATGACCGCGAGGTTCACGGTGGACGCGTTCCCGGGGCGCAGGTTCAAGGGGATCGTGCGGGAGATCCGGAATGCGCCGCAGACCGTGCAGAACGTGGTCACCTATGACGCGGTGATCGACGTCGACAACGCGGACCTGGACCTGAAGCCGGGGATGACGGCGAACGTGACGGTGGTGGTGGTCGAGAAGGACTCCGTGCTGAAGGTGCCGAATGCGGCGCTCCGGTTCCGGCCGGGGCCCGACGTCGTGCCGAGCGCGAGCGCGGGCCCCCGCCAGGCCGAGCGCGGGGGGCGGCGGGACCGGCAGAGCGGGCAGTCCCCCGGCGAGGCGAGCTCGGCGGCGGCGCCGGGCGAGGAGGCCGAGGCGCCGAGGAGGGAATCTCGGACGGTCTGGGTGCTGCGCGATGGGCGGCCGGAGGCGGTGCGGGTGCGCACCGGGATCACGGACGGGACCAATACGGAGATCGTGGAGGGGGATCTCGCGGAGGGCGCGGCGGTCATCCTCTCCGCGAGCAGCGCCGAGTCCCCGGCGCCGGCGCCGGCGCCCGGCGGCAGGACCCCGGGCGGCGTCCGCAGGCTGTTCTGATCATGACCGCCGAGCCGCCGATCGTCGTCGAGGAGGTCACGAAGGTCTACCGGATGGGCGACGTGGAGGTGCACGCGCTCCGGGGCGTGAGCGTGTCGATCGAGGCAGGGTCGTTCACGGCGATCATGGGGTCGTCGGGATCGGGGAAATCGACGCTGATGAACATCCTGGGCTGCCTGGATCGGCCGACGAGCGGGCGATACCTGCTCGACGGGCGGGACGTGTCGGCGCTCGGGGTGAACGAGCTGGCCGAGGTGCGCAATCGTTCGCTGGGGTTCGTGTTCCAGAACTTCAGCCTGCTGCCGCGCACGTCGGCGCTGGAGAACGTGGAGCTGCCGCTCGTCTATGCAGGCGCGTCGTCGCGGGAGCGGCGGCGGGCCGCCCTCGCGGCGCTGGAGCGGGTGGGGCTCGCGGCGCGGGCAGACCACAAGCCGAACCAGCTCTCGGGCGGGCAGCAGCAGCGCGTGGCCATCGCGCGGGCGCTGGTGAACAAGCCGCGTATCCTGCTCGCGGACGAGCCGACAGGAGCGCTCGATTCGAAGACGAGCGTGGAGATCATGGCGCTGCTCCAGGAGCTCGGGCGCTCGGGGATCACGGTGGTGCTGGTGACGCACGAGGCGGATATCGCCGCGTATGCGTCGCGGCTCCTCGTGGTGAAGGACGGCCAGATCCTGTCGGATACGCGGCAGCAGCCGCACGAGGCCGTCGTGCCACCCGCGCCGGGCGCGGCCGAGGCGGGCCGATGAACCCGTTCCAGACGCTGCTCATCGCGGTGCGCGCGCTCCTGCGGAACAAGATGCGGTCGTTCCTGACGACGCTCGGGGTGGTGATCGGGGTGGGCGCGGTCATCGCCATGGTGGCGATCGGCGAGGGGGCGAAGGCGAGCGTGGCGGCGCAGTTCGCGGCGATGGGTACGGATCTGTTGATCGTGATGTCCGGCTCGTCGAGCTCCGGGGGCGCGCGCGGGGGATCGGGGTCGGCACCGACGATCACGTGGGAGGACGTGGCGGCCATCAGGTCGCAGCTCCGGTCGGTGCGGTACGTGGCGCCGAACCTGCGTTCGAATTCGCAGGTGGTGAGCGAGGAGCAGAACTGGTCGACGACGGTGACCGGGACGACGCCGGAGTATTTCCTGATCCGGAGCTGGCCGGCTGCGCGAGGGGCGCTCTTGACGCAGAGCGACGTCGACAGCGGCAGCAAGGTGGCAGTGCTCGGGCAGACGGTGGCGGACAATCTGTTCGGGTCCGAGACGAATCCGATAGGGCAGATCATCCGGATCAAGAACACGCCGTTCGAGGTGGTGGGGGTCGCGGCGGCGAAGGGGCAGTCGTCGCAGGGGCAGGACTATGACGACGTGGTGTTCGTGCCGTCGAGCACCTTCCAGACGAAGATCCAGGGGGGGTTGCAGAAGTTCGTGGGAGGGTCGCTGTTCGTGGGGGCGGAGCCGTCGCTCGGGACGGCGGCGGCGCAGCGGGAGATCGCGGAGCTCTTGCGGGAGCGGCACCAGATCCGGCGGGGAACGGACGACGATTTCTCGATCCGGAATCTGTCGGAGATGGCGAGCGCGCAGCAGGAGGGGACGAAGACGATGACGACGCTGCTGGCGAGCATCGCGGCGGTGTCGCTGCTGGTGGGGGGGATCGGGATCATGAACATCATGCTGGTGAGCGTGACGGAGCGGACGCGGGAGATCGGGGTGCGAATGGCGGTGGGGGCGAAGCCGCGGCATATCCTGGCGCAGTTCCTGGTGGAGTCGCTCACGCTGTCGCTGCTGGGGGGGTTGCTGGGGATCGGGCTGGGGACGCTGGCGGCTCGGGAGCTGTCGTCGCGGTTCGGGTGGACCATGCTGATCAGGACCGATGTGACGGCGATCGCGGTGGGGTTCAGCGCGCTGGTGGGGGTGATCTTCGGGCTGTATCCGGCTTACAAGGCGTCTCGGCTGGATCCGATCCAGGCGCTGCGGTTCGAGTGAAGAGGGAGGCGGATCCGGGAGCGGGCCCGGAAGCGGACGCGGGAACGGGCTCGGAAGCGGATTCGGGCGCGGGCTCGGAAGCGGATTCGGGCGCGGGCTCGGGAGCAGGCGCGGGCTCGGCGGTGCGCGGGCTCGCGGCGCGGGCGATCGCCCAAGTCCGCGAGGGCGTGGCGACAGCTCGGGCGGCGCGGCTCGATCCACCTGCGGCGGGAGCGGGAAAGCTGCAACGCATGGGTCATGGTTTCGGCCTGCCGTTTGCGATTCTGCGAGCCGTCTGGGCAAATGCAGCGGCGCGGCGCGAGTATGTGCGCGTGACAGTGATCCAGCTCGCCGTGGCGCTCGCGATCACGTACGCGAAGGTCTCCTTCTCGGGGGTCGAGGCCATAGGCGACAACATCCGCATCCACATCGGCAATGGCGAGATCCGCATCGGTTCCGATGGGCAGGGCGAGACTGCGCCGGGAGCCGCTTCCGCGCCCGCTTCCGCTTCCGCGCCCGTTTCCGCTTCCGCGCCCGTTTCCGCTTCCGCGCCCGCACCCGCTCCCGACTCCGCGGCTGCTCCCGTTCCCGATTCGGCTCCCGCCTCCGCGTCCAGTCCGCCGACGCTCATCGATCGGACGCGCGGCTGGCTCCGCGATCGGGTCGGAGCGGCGGCGGCGTTCTGGTCGGAGGTCTATGCCACGCTCGCGGTCGTCGAGTGGACCGTCATCGCGCTCTCCCGCGAGTACCACGATGCGCTGAGCAAGACGGCCTCGGAGCTCACCGCGGTGCCGCCGGAGGATCTGCCGCGGCGGCCGAGCATCCGGGTCAATCTCCGGTGGCTCTGGACGAAATTGAAGCGGCGCATCCGCGGCGGCCTGCTCCTCGCGATGGGCGCGCCCGTGCTCTTGCCGCTGGTCGCGCTGAGCGACGTGGGCTCCGGGCTCCAGACGGCGGCGATGGGCGCCTGGGGCGTCTACTGGATCTTCGTGTTCACGGTGGGCAAGACCGAGCACGCCTGGTCGGTGAAGGATCCGCCGCCGCCGTGGTTCGTCCGGCTCGCCGAGCGCGCGGCGGCGCATCGGTGGTTGAAAATCTGGATATGGCCCTGGTACGTGCGCCTCGTCCGCGGCTACGTGGCGCAGCTCGGGTCGCCGGCAGCCCATTTCGAGCGCGCGCCGTACGAGGTCGCAGGCCTCGCCCTCGCGCGCGCGCTGACGAGGCTGCCGGGGCTCTACACGTTCTTCCGGCCGATCGTTCCGGTCGCGGCGACCCACGTCGTGGTGGGGCCGGGCAAGATCGAGGGCTGAACGCCCGGGGCGGGGACGGGCAGGCCCGACGGTCGCGCGCCCGGCTGGCTCGAGCCGCTGCTGGTCACGTCTGTCAAGGGAAATCTGGCTCGTGCTCCGGAGATACGCGGGCGCGCATCTGTCACCCGCTCGTGGGGTGGAAAGGGTCTTGGCCTCGGGCGGGCGGGACGGCATACTCGTCCACGTGATCGAGCGCATCATTCGCACGGCCAGCAGCTTCGAGGAGGCGGACGAGATCGACCGCCAGGACATCGCGGCGATGTCGTTCGAGGAGCGGGTCTCGGGCGTCGAGCGGCTGCGGAGGGTCTGGTTCGGTGAAGATCGAGCTGAATCGCGACTGGACCGAGTTCTTGAGCGCGCTGATCTCCCGTCGCGTCCGGTTCCTCCTGATCGGCGGGCACGCGGTGGCGGGCCACGGCGAGCCGCGGCTGACGGAGGATCTGGACGTGTTCATCGAGCCGACGCTTCCAAACGCGCGAAGGTTGCGTGAGGCGCTCGTCGATTTCGGATTCGGTTCGGTCGCGCCGTCCGCGGAGGAGCTTGCCCAGCCAGACAAGGTGTTCATGCTCGGGCGTAAACCCTGGCGCATCGACATCCTCACGGGTATTTCCGGGGTGTCATTCAAGGAGGCGTGGGCAGGCCGCGTCGAGGTCGAGTTCGTCCGGAGCCCGCTCCATGCCATCGGCAGGGAAGCTCTGCTGAAGAACAAGCGCGCTTCCGGTCGAGACAAGGATCTGCGCGACGTGGCGATGCTGGAGCAGCACGCGCCGGCGACCCCCAAGAAGCGGGCAAAGCCCCGCCGACGAGCCCCCTGACGCCTGGCCACCCGCGCGACAGGGGTCACTCCGGCCGGAATGAGACCGCCACCAGGCTCGAGCGAGGCTCGCCGCCGGGCCATTCGCTGTGGGCGGCGTCGCCGGGGTGCTGGGCGCTCAGGAAGAGCGTCCGCTGGTCGGCGCTGAACGTGGGCCCGGTCGCCTCGGCGTCGGCGGGCATCGCGACGACGCGGAACGGGGCGCCAAACGTGGGGGTCTTGATGCCCTCCTGGCCCTCGCGGTGCGCGGGGTCGAGGTCCAGGTAATAGATCGCCTCGGAGCGGCCGTTCACCCAGAAGTTGCCGTCGGTCGCGAACCAGACGCCGCCGTCCCGATCGATGGCCAGGTTGTCGGGGTTGGCGGCGTTGAAATCGCCGGCGCCGGCAGTGCCGTGGAAGACGTCGAAATAGGAGAATGTCTTCGACGCGGCGGGGTTCGAGGGGTCGGACTCCTCGATGGCATAGATGGCGCCGAGGCCGTCGCCGCGGGGGGGCGAAGTCGGCTGGGTGGCGGGGTCGCGGAGGACGCCGTCCTGATCGAGCTGGGTGCGGCCGGCGTGGTTCGTGAACGCGACGTAGAGACGAGGCTTGCCGCTCGGGTCGCGGGGGTTCCACTCGATGTCCTCGGGGCGGTTCAGCTCCATGACGCCGATCTTCGCGGCGGCAGTGAAGAGCGCGCGGCGGACGTCGGCGTCCGTCGGGAACCCGCCCATGTGGTTCCAGCTCACGTCCTTCAATGCGGCGCCCACGGTCGTCTCCGGGGCGCCGAGCGCGGCGGCGTTCGGGGGGACGTCGGCGCTGGTCACGGAGAGCTCGATCCAGCGGCCCTCGCCGGGCGCGGACTCGACGGGCGCGGCGCCGGTGGCGAGCAGGGTGTTGCCCGTGGCGCTGTCGAGGCCGGCGAAATGAGCGACGTACAGCGTGCCCTCGTCGAGGAGCGTGCGGGTCTCGGCGCGGGTCATGCCGGATTGATAGGGGCTCCCGCTGACGAGCTTGAAGATGCGGCCGCTCGGGCGATCCTCGGTGCCGTACATGACGATCGGCTGGCCGGGGATGAGCTTCCAGTCGCGGTCCACGGCGAAGGCGGCGGCCTCCCAGCGGGCGCGGCCCATGGGGCCGATCTTGCGGTGGCCGACGCCCTCCTCGGTCCTGCCCTCGTACTCGGTGGAGGGCTGGCCGGGGTCCATCTCGGCGAGGTATCCATAATAGTCGCGCGCGTGGCGGCCATTGACGTCCGAGATGCGACCGAACTCGGAGGCGGGGCTCGGGGCGGTGATGAAGGTGACGTTCGCGCCGGGATCGAAGCCCTTGCCGGCGAGGAAGCGCTGGTCGCCGGTCCAGCAGACCTCCATGTCGCCGTAATAGACCTGCACGTTCTCCTCGGCGGTGATGACCGTGCCCCAGGGGGTGAGGCCGCCGGCGCAATCGGCCATGATGCCGGCGACGACGCCGTCTGGCAGCGGCGCGCCGGCCTCGTCGTCATGATCGGGGCCGGAGAGGGGCTGGCCCTTGACCTGGAGGAGGGTGCCGCTGGTGGCGTCGTACCGGACGGCAGGGGCGCTGCGGTCGATGGTCCAGTCGAGCGTCGAGGGGTCCTGGACGACGTGGAACCAGGAGCCGCCGAGCTGCCGCTTGTAATGGCGGATGTACGTGTCGACGTCGGCCTGGGTCCACGAGCTGGAGGTGACGTCGTTCGTGAGCACGCCGGTGTCGCGGAGGTGCGCGGCGAGCACGGCGTGCTGGCCGGACGGGGCTACCGTGGTGCGCGGGGCGACGCCGGAGACGGACTCGTGGTTGACCCAGATCCATCCGGAGGTGCCGTCACCGTTCCATTGGGGCGGGGCGCCGGGCTCGGCGCTCCAGCCGTCGCCGAGGTAGGCGACATAATCGGCGTTGGCGCCGAACCGGGGGGCGCCGGGCGCGGTGCTCCAGGTGAGCGGATCGAGCCAGCGTGCGACGACGCTGGCGTGCGCCTGGGCCAGGGTGCGCAGGCCGTCGGTCGCGGCCGCCGGGAGCGGGAACTGCTCGCCCTCGGGGAGCGCGCCGGCAGCGAAGAGGGCGACGCGCTGCTTGACGAGGCCGGGGAGGTCGGCGGCGGTCGACGGGGGCAGGCCGCCGTCGCCCGGGTCCCCCTTGGGGCCGCGCGGGCCCGGCAGGCCTCGCTCGCCGGTCTCGCCCTCGCCGCAGCCGGCCGCGAGCGCGCCGAGCAGGAAGAGAACGCGGCGCGCGCGCCGCCCGCTCCGCTGGATGTTCATGGAGGCCCTCGCCGGAGAGGATATCCCGGCTCGGGGGCGTCACTCCACGTCGTCGTCCTGCACGATGGCCTCAGCCCCGAATCGGGCCTGGGCCTCGAGGAGATCCTTGTCGGAGATCCAGGTCCTGTCGCACTCGGGGAGCGGGGCGACCTGATAGATGTCCCTGCGCGACTCCCCGTGTCCGTCGTCGAGGACACGGGCCACCTCGTGATAGAGACCGCAGAGAGGGCAGAGGGCTCGCATGGGAGGCCACTATAATCCAGGAGGGCTGCTTGAACAGCCCTCCCTGGGCGCCGGCAGACCCGGCTAGACCGCCTTCTCGCCGGTCTTGATCCGCATCCCGTAGAAGGAGCGGTACACGAACACGAACGAGAGCACGACGAACAGCGCGGCGAGGATGAGCCTCGTCTGCCGGGTCATCTCGATCGCCAGCTCGACGGCGAGCAGGCCGAAGAGCGTGGTGAACTTGATGATCGGGTTCATCGCGACCGAGGAGGTGTCCTTGAACGGATCGCCGACCGTATCGCCGACGACCGTCGCGGCGTGCAGCGGGGTGCCCTTCTCCTTCAGCTCGACCTCGACGAGCTTCTTCGCGTTGTCCCAGGCGCCGCCGGCGTTGGCCATGAAGATCGCCTGGTAGAGGCCGAAGATCGCGATGCTGATCAGGTACCCGATGAAGAAGTACTCATCGAGGCAGGCGAACGCGAGCGTCGAGAAGAAGACGCCGAGGAAGATGTTGAACATGCCGCGCTGGGCGTACTGCGTGCAGATCTCGACCACCTTCTTGCTGTCGGTGATCGAGGCCTTCTCCACGCCCTCGAGCTTGATGTTCGCCTTGATGAACTCGACCGCGCGGTAGGCGCCGGTGGAGACCGCCTGGGTGGAGGCGCCGGTGAACCAGTAGATGATCGCGCCGCCGGTCACGAGGCCGAGCAGGAACGGCGGGTGGAGCATCGAGAGCTTGTCGACGTTCGTCGTGAGCCTCGCGGTGAGCACGACGATGATCGAGAAGATCAGCGTGGTCGCGCCGACGACCGCGGTGCCGATGAGCACCGGCTTCGCCGTCGCCTTGAACGTGTTGCCCGCGCCGTCGTTCTCCTCCAGGAAGTGCTTGGCCTTGTCGAAGGAGACGTCGAAGCCGAAGTCCTTCTTGATCTCGGCCTCGACGTCCGGGATGGTCTCGATGACCGAGAGCTCGTAGACGGACTGTGCGTTGTCGGTGACGGGGCCGTAGGAGTCGACCGCGATGGTCACCGGGCCCATGCCGAGGAAGCCGAACGCGACGAGGCCGAACGCGAAGACGCTCTCCGCCTTCATGAGCTCGCCGAGGCCCATCTGCGAGACGAAGAACGAGATGCCCATCAGGACGACGAGCACGATGCCCATCCAGTAGGCGCTGAAGTTGCCGGCCGTGAGGCCCGCGAGCACGTTGAGCGACGCGCCGCCCTCGCGCGACGCCGTGACGACCTCGCGGACGTGCCCGGACTCGGTCGAGGTGAAGATCTTGATCATCTCGGGGATGATCGCGCCCGCCAGCGTGCCGCAGGTGATGATCGTCGAGAGCTTCCACCAGAGCGTGGGGTCGCCGC
The DNA here is from genome assembly GCA_964421485.1 of uncultured Polyangiaceae bacterium. Taxonomy (GTDB): domain Bacteria; phylum Myxococcota_A; class Polyangia; order Polyangiales; family Polyangiaceae; genus CAYQYG01. Next base: position 18,518 of record CAYQYG010000082.1, read on the forward strand.
CGAGCTTCGGGATCATGAACGCCGAGACGGCGTAGGTGAGGATGACGGAGACGATCGAGGTCAGCCAGACGAGGCGGGTGAGCGGCGCCTCGAAGTTCATCTTGTCGGCGTTGCCATAGGTCCCCTTGGCGAGCGCCTCGTTGAGCAGGTACGAGCCGATGCTGGCGAGGATCATCACGATGCGCATCACGAAGATCCAGACGAGGAGCTGGACCTGGATGCGCGGGTCGGGGACCGCGAGCAGGATGAACGAGATCAGCGCGACGCCGGTGACGCCGTAGGTCTCGAAGCCGTCCGCGCTCGGGCCGACGGAGTCGCCGGCGTTGTCGCCCGTACAATCGGCGATGACGCCGGGGTTCCTCGCGTCGTCCTCCTTGATGTTGAAGACGATCTTCATGAGATCGGAGCCGATGTCCGCGATCTTCGTGAAGATGCCGCCCGCGATGCGGAGCGCCGAGGCGCCGAGCGATTCGCCGATGGCGAAGCCGATGAAGCAGGGGCCCGCGTAGTCGCCGGGGATGAAGAGGAGGATGATCAGCATGAGCAGGAGCTCGGTGCTGATCAGCACGGCGCCGATGCTCATGCCCGCCTTGAGCGGGATGGCGTACGTCGGGAAGGGCTTGCCCTTGAGGCTGGCGAACGCGGCGCGGGAGTTCGCGAAGGTGTTGATCCGCATCCCGAACCAGGCGACGCCGCAGCTGCCGGCGATGCCGATGAGGCTGGAGAGCAGGATGACGATGACCTTGGCGGCCTCCATGTGCCGGAGGACGCCGAAGTAGAGGACCATGATCGCGCCGATCAGGACCTCGAGGATGAGAATGAACCGGATCTGGGTGAGCAGGTACGTCTTGCAGGTCTCGTAAATGAGCTCCGAGATCTCCCGCATCGCGCGGTGGACCGGGAGCTTGTTGAGCTGCATGTAGATGGCGAGCCCGAAGACGAAGCCGAGCGCGCAGACGCCCATGCCGGCCATGAGCAGCGTGCGCCCGTCCATGCCGCCGAAGGACTGGGAGCTGAGGTCGGGCAGGATGAGGTCGGACTCGCTGGCGAGGGCGACCTTGCCGGTGAGCAGGAGCGCGAGCGCGGCGAGGGCCGCGAGCGCGGGGACGAGCCATCCGCGCTTGGCCGCGGCTCGTCGCGCCGGGTGATCCACGCCGGTGGATCCCGGTGAACGTGAGACTTTCATACGACGGTGTGCCTCCATCAAAAATCCGAGGCGACGGGCGGCGAGCGCTGCCCGTGCATCGAAGGTTCCGAGGGGTTGGCCGCCTGCGAGAGGGAGCGAGCCTGGGGGGCCCTAGCTCTGACGCCTGCGCTTCAGCACTGCCTCGCCCTTGACGGCCCTGATCGGGCCGGCAAGTCGCGCGCTCCCTACCACGCGTGACGTACGCCGTCGAGAGTTGCCGCAGCGGGCGTGGGTGAGCGGGTGATCAGTTGTTCCGCTCGAGGCGGCCCGAGAGGCGTTGCTCGGTGCCGGAGTCGCTGCTGTTGTTCGGGGTCGCCGCGCTCGAGGCGAGGAGCTCGGCGACGAGGTCGCGGCACTCGGGCTTGTTGCGGAGGTGACCGAGCAGGAGGTTCGAGACGTCGCTGAAGGACTTCTCGAAGGCGACGCCCTCGCGGGTGCGGGCGGCGACGCGCTCCCGGCCCTGCGCGAGGTCCTCCTCGAGCGCCTCGGCGTAGCGGGCGAGCTGGGCGCGGAGCTCGTCGATCTGGCGGCGGAGATCGCGCGCGTTCGCCTCGCGGGCGTTCTTCTTGGTCTCGTACCGGCCCAGCTGCTCGCGCTTGGCCTGCGCGGTCGCGCTCGCGGCGCCCGCGCGCTCGTAGACGAGCGGATCGTGGCTGCCCTGGCGCGCGGCCGCGTCCGCGAGCTGGCGCGCGGTGAGGGCCTGCTTCTCGGCGGCGGCGAGCTCGGCGCGGACCTTCTCGCAGTCCTCGGCGTCGGCCGCGGCCTCGCGCATGACGCGCGACTCCTCGTGGGCGAGCTCCTCGACCTTGCGGCCGATCTCGGCGCGGAGCGCGCGGCCGCGGCGCTCGAGCGCCTCGAGCTTGCGCGTGAGGGCGGCCACCTCGCCCTCGAGGCGGTTCGCGCGGGCCGCGAGGTCCCACGCCTGCGAGACGCCGGTCTGCACCTCGGGGGGGACCTGGCCGGAGGCGTAGGCGCGCGAGACCATGCGCGAGAAGAGCGCGGCGCGGCTCGCCCACTCGATCACGCCGGCGCTCTGCGGCGGCGGCGGGGGCGGCGGGAGCGGGACGTGCTCGGCGCCCTCCATCTCCCAGGCCTGCGTGGGCAGGCTCCGCTGCAGCGCCTTGAGCTCCTCCTGGAGGTGGTGGGCGTCGCGGTAGCGCTTGCGGACGTCCTTCTCGAGCAGGCGCAGCACGATCGCCTCGCCCTGCGCGTGCGCGTCGGGGCGGATCGAGCGGGGGCGCGGCGGGGGGTGGGTGCGCTGCATCTCGAGCAGCGTGTCGCGATCGTTCGCGCGGAACGGGAGCTGGCCGGTGAGCATCTCGAAGAAGAGCACGCCGAGCGCGTAGAGGTCGGACTGGGGGCCGGCCTCGTCGCCGCGGGCCTGCTCGGGGGACATGTACTCGGGCGTGCCGAAGACCGCGCCCTTCGGGGCGAGGCGCGGGTCGCGCGCGATCGCGGCGAGGCCGAAGTCGAGGATCTTGACGAAGTCCTTCCGGCCGCCGCGCTGGGTGAGGAGGATGTTGTCGCTCTTGAGATCGCGGTGCACGACGCCGAGGTCGTGGGCGCGGGCGAGGGCGGCGCACATCTGCTCGAGGATATCGACCGAGCGGGCGATCGGCATGGGGCCCCGCGCGAGCTCCGCGGAGAGCGCGGTGCCGACGAGGTACTCCATGACGAGGTAGAGCTCGCCCTCCTCGGTCTCGCCGATGTCGTGGATGTCGATGATGTGCGCGTGATCGACGCGGTTCGCCGCCCGCGCCTCGCGCAGCATCCACTGGCGGAGGTGCGTCTCGCCGCGGAGATCGGGGCGGATGAGCTTCAGGGCGACCACGCGCTCGATGAGCACGTGGCGGGCACGGTAGACGATGCCCATCCCGCCCTCGCCGAGCCGCGCCTCGAGGCGATAGCGGCCGGCGACGACTTTTCCGATCATCGGGTCGACGCTCGCGGCCTTGGGACCTGCAGGTCGGATCGCGCGCTGCTCCATATTCCTTGGTCTTCTCCTCAGCGCTCCCGCCAGAGTAAAACCGGGTGTTTCTGGGGGCTTTCACGCGCTGCGCGACGTGTTCTCGGCAGGCTATCCGGTTTGGTACATCCGGTCTACGGGGGTGGGTGTCAAATAGGGAGCCGGCAGACGAAGCGCGCGCCGGCGGGGGCCGGCTCCAGGGTGAGCGATCCGCCGTGGCGCCGGACGATCTCGGTGGAAATCGACAGACCCAGGCCGGTGCCCTGGCCGCGAGGCTTGGTCGTGAAGAACGGGTCGAAGATCCGGCCCGCGATCTCGGGCGGGACGCCGGGGCCGCTGTCCGCGATCGCGACGGCGGCGGCGCCGCCGTCGATCCAGGTCTCGATGCGGATCTCGCGGCGCTCGGCGGAGCGGGCCGGCGCGCCGGGCAGGGGCGTCGACCCGGAGCCCCGGGGGTCAGGTGCCTCGAGCGCCTGGATCGCGTTGACGAGCAGGTTCATGAAGACCTGGTTGATCTCTCCGCTGCGGCAGGTGACGGGCGGGAGATCCCCGTAGCTCCGGAGGATCTCGACGCCGGCGCGGCGGAGGCGCGGGCCGAGCAGGAGGAGGGTCTCGTCGAGGCCGGCGTGCAGGTCCGCGGGGAGCGGCTCGCCGGGGACGCGCGCGAAGTCCTTGAGGTTCGTGACGATCCTGACGCTGCGGTCGACCGCGCGGCGCACGACGACGGCGATGCCGGCCAGGTCCTCGAGCGACGCGTCGACGTCGAGCTCACCGCGGAGGCGGGTGAGCGCGCGGCGGCGCTCGGGCGGCAGATCGGCCTCGGCCTCGCGGCAGGCCGCGAGCATCGCGCGGAGCTCGCCGGCGACGCGCTCGAGCGGCTCCGCGGCGCCGGCGATGGCGTTCAGGGGGTTGTAGATCTCGTGGGCGACGTTGGAGACGAGCTCGCCGAGCAGGGCGAGGCGCTCGCCGTGCACGAGCGCGGCCTGCGCGCGCTTGAGGTCGTCGAGGGCGCGCTGGAGCTCGGCCGTGCGGGCCTCGACCTTGGCCTCGAGGCCGGCGCGCTCGCCCTCGAGCTCGGCGATGGTGCGGGAGAGGGCCTCCCGCATGCGCTCGACGCTCTCGCCGAGGCCGACGACCTCCGCCGGCCCGTCGAGCCGCGGGACCGCGGCGTCGAGGCCGCCGCGGGCGACCTCGTCGGCGGCGCGCTCGAGCCGCGCCATGGGCCGCGAAAGGTCCCGCGCCGCGCGCGCGACCACCCCGAGCGCGGCGATGAGCAGCAGCGCGAACGAGGTGAAGAGCGCGGTGATCGCGTTGAAGTGCTCGGTGCCGGTGAGGCCCGTGGCGAGCGCTCGGTAGAGGGCGAGCGAGGAGAAGAGCGAGAGCAGGACGGTGAAGAGCAGCGGCAGGCCGAAGTCGCGCAGCATGCGCTCGCGGAGCGGGATCGGCGCGGCGGCGCCCGGCGGCGGCGCGCCCGCGGCGGCGCCGAGCCAGGCGCGGAGGGCCTCGGCGGCGGGGGCCGTGGCGTCCTTGTGCCATGCGCGCTGGTAGAACGAGACGCCGAACGCGAAGAGGGCGCCGAAGAGGAGCTGCATGAGCGCGTCGCCGGCGCTCCACGGCCCCGGGCGCACGTACGCGACGCCGATGCCGGTGCACGCGGTCCAGACGGCGAAGTTCAGCGCCGCGAGGGTGTCCGGGAGGCGCTCGGCCTGGGCGAGGCCGCGCGCCAGCAGCGCGCGATCGCCGCGCGGACCGGCCCGGAGCGCGGCGAGGAGCGCGAACGTCGCGGGCCGCACCGCGAGCGTGAACCCGGAGGTGCCGAGGAGCGCGAGCGCCGGCACGAGCTCGAACCAGGCGCGGAAGATCACCTGGCTCTGCGTGCGGAGGAAGGCGACGCTGAAGAGGAGCAGGACGTGCCCGCCGACGATGCCGGCGGCCATCGCGCCCTCGGCCACGCTCGGCCGGAGGCGCGCCGCCAGCGCCGCGCCGTCGATGTCCCGCGGCGTGGAGTCCGGCCCTCGAGGCGCGGGGTCCGCGGCGGGCTCCGGCGCGAGCAGCCGCCGGTAGATCGCGCGCCGCATGGTGCCCGCCATCACGCCGAACGCGAGCGCCGGGACGAGCAGCCCCGCCCACGAGGGCGATCCGCCGGCCTCGCCGCGCAGGCCGCGCGCGACGAGCGGCGCGGCGGCGAGCGCCCACGAGGCGGTCCGGAGCGCGCCCGCGATCACGAACCCGCGGTCGCCGCGCCGCGCGAGCGCGCCCGTGATGGACGCGGAGAGCGCCATGGACGCGAGCAGGATCGCGGCGGGCCAGGGCGTGGTGAGGGCCGCCGGGACGACCGCCGAGGTGAAGAGGAGCGCGGAGAACAGCTCCCACCCGGCGGCCACGAGCTCCGCGCGGAGGCGGGGGGTCACTTGCCGCTGGGCAGGCGCATCCCGGGCAGGACCTTGCGGTTCTCGACCTCCTCCTCGAGCACGTCGGCGTCGATGAGCAGGTGCGCCTGGAGGCTCTCCTCGATCGCGGTGAAGACCTTGCCCTGGTAGTTGAGCCGGCCGCCCGACATGGCCGCGATCCAGTAGCTGCCGCCGAAGGAGTCCCCCGGCGCGGGCGACGGGAACGGCTCGGGCTCGCGCTGCGGGCTGTTGCCCGGGAAGGGATCGGGCGGCGACGCGAAGTGCCCCGGCTGAGGCGGCTCGACCGAGCCCGGCTCGCTGCCGACCGCGAAGACGATCGACGACCCCGGCTCGAAGCTGACCGCGATGCTCCGCTCGTCGACCGCGACCGCGATCCCCGGCGTGTGCTCCTCGATCACGACCTCCTCGATCGTCTTGCCCGAGACGACGAGCAGCTTGTGGCTGCCCGTGACCTGCGATCCGCCCGACTCGAGCTCCCGGCGCAGCGTGATCTTGTGGGAGACGTAGTACTGGAGGTTCTTGAGGTCGTTCCTGGAGAGGTTGTGCTCGTGCCGGAGCTCGTGCGTGAACGGCACGAGGCGAGGCCCGCAGCCCGCGAGGGCGAGCGCGAAGAGGACGGCGAGTGCGAAGGTGAGCGACGATCGGTGATAGAGCATGGAAGGACCCCGGGGCTCCCAGAGCTACCACAGCTCCGGGCGTGCTTGTCTGCAACGGGCGGAGCCGCCGGGGCTTACATCGGCGGGAGGAGTCCATGATCGCCCGCCAGTTGCCCCTCGCGTCCGCGTGGAGGTACGGTCTCCTCTTCATGGACGCCCGGCGCGCGCCCCTGCTGCTCCCCCCGCTCGCGGCGGCGTGCGCCGGCGCGGCCGATCCGGGCCGCCCCCAGG
>CAYQYG010000083.1:0-24546 GCA_964421485.1 uncultured Polyangiaceae bacterium
GATCGACGGCGCCGGCTCCTCCGCGCGCGCCCCCCCGGCCGCGCCGAGCAGCAGCGCGGCCGCGAGCGCGAGCGAGCGCGGACGGAGGCGAGGGGAGCGGGGGGAGCAAGGGGACATGGATGTCGCGCTGAGGCGGTGATGCGGGAGACGGCGCGAGCAGGTCCGCGACAGGGCTCCAGGGCCGTCTGGGTCTAGCGCCGCGCGGTGGCTCGTGTGTAGTCTATCCGCTGTCTCGCTCCGTCCCGGAGGGGAGACGGCCGCGCACGACCCATGGCGACCTGCCCGAAATGCCGCACCCGCTACGCCGACGACGCAAAGACCTGCGCGTCGGACGGCGAGGCGTTGCTCCCGGACGCCGCCGTCGGCCAGGCGGAGGCCCCGCTCGCCGCGGGCCAGCAGGTCGGTGAATACCGCATCGAGGCGAAGATCGGCGAGGGCGGGTTCGGCTGCGTCTACCGCGCCGTCCACCCGCTGATCGGCAAGGCCGCCGCGATCAAGGTCCTGAACCGGCAGTACTCGACCAACCCGCAGATGCTGTCGCGCTTCATCGCCGAGGCGCGCGCGGTCAACCAGATCCGGAACCGCAACATCATCGACATCTTCTCGTTCGGCAGCCTCGAGGACGGGCGGCACTACTACGTGATGGAGCTGCTCGAGGGCTTGACCCTCGACCGCTACCTCAAGCAGAAGGGGCGCCTCACGCCCGAGGAGGCGATCCCGATCCTCCGCGGCGTCGCCCGCGCGCTCGACGCGGCGCACGCGGCCGGCATCGCGCACCGGGACCTCAAGCCGGAGAACGTCTTCCTCATCATGGAGGACGACGGCACCGTCTTCCCCAAGCTGCTCGACTTCGGCATCGCCAAGCTGCTCGGCGACGCGGGGATGACGTTCAAGACCCGCACGGGGCAGCCGATCGGGACGCCCTATTACATGTCCCCGGAGCAGTGCCGGGGGAAGGACGTCGATCACCGGACGGACATCTACTCGTTCGGGATCCTCGTGCACGAGGCGCTCACGGGGCGGATGCCCTTCACCGGCGACGCGCTGATGGACCTGCTCGTCAAGCAGACGTCGGCGGAGCCGCCGACGGTCTCCAGCGTGTGCGCCGAGCTGCCGCCCTCGCTCGACAAGCCGGTGCTCGACATGCTCCGCAAGGATCCGGCCGAGCGGCCGCCGTCGGTCGGCGTCGCGATCGAGGAGCTGGCGCGCGCGGCGCAGGAGGCCGGGTTCGCGGTGCAGGCGGCGCCGCGCTCGGGCGACATGCGCCGGAGCGGCGACGGCGCGGGCGCGGCCGGGGCGCGGAGCGGGATGACGCCGGCGCAGCTCCAGGAGCTCAGCGAGGCGAAGACGATCGCCGAGGTCAGCTCGGGCACGAAGACGCTGCTCAACGCGGCGGCGGACGTGCCGCCCAGGGGGCGGAAGCGCGTCACGGTGGCGATCGGCGCGGCGTCGCTCGTCGCGGGGATCGCGGTCACCATGGTCGTGAGGTCGTGGACCGCGCCGGCCGGCGGAGCGGCCGTGGCCCTCGCGCGGCTGCCGCCCGTGCCGGCCGTGACCGTCGCGCCGGCCGCGCCCTCGGCGGCGCCCGTCGTCGAGCCCGCGCCGGCCGAGGTCGAGCTCACGATCCAGTCGACGCCGAGCGTGGTCGACGTCTACCTGGGCGGCGAGAAGATCGGCGCCTCGCCGGGCCCGATCAAGATCAAGCGCGGCGACAAGCCGATCACGCTGACCCTCAAGGCCGCCGGCCACGCGCCCTCCGAGATCACGGTCACCCCCTCGGCGAACGTGGTGGTCCCCTCGATCAAGCTGGCGCGGGTGGCGGTGAAGCGGCCCGAGGTCGAGTTCTGAGGGCCGGACGGGGTCGAGCCATGCGCCTCTCGCCGCTCTGCGCGCCGCTCTTCGCGCTGCTCGCCGCGTGCACCGAGCTGCCGGATCTGTCGGACCCGAAGTGCGGCGACGGGTTCAAGGACGTGGGCGAGGCCTGCGACGGCAACCCCTACGTCGCGCCGGACGGGGAGTCGTACACCTGCAACGCGTCCTGCGAGATGACCTGCGTCCCCGGCGAGGGGAGCTGCGGCGCCTCGCAGGATCCCGCGAGCTGCTGCCCGGCGGGCTGGGGGTGCGGCCTCGACCGGATCTGCCACGAGGCGACGGGGAAGTTCACGCCGCGGGGCCGGGTCGAGGCCGACGTGCGGCGGCTCATGATCGCCGACTTCGACGGCGATCGGCGCGGCGACGTGCTCGCCGTCGGCACCTCGGAGCTCGCGGCGCTGGGCTTCGATGACGGCGACTTCGTCGAGATCAGCCGGATCGGCGCGCCTGACCAGCGGCCCGCGGTCAGCGACGTGACGGGGGAGGGGCGCGCCGATCTCGCGCTCGCCATCGGCATGGGCGTGGGCGTGCTCCGGGGCGAGCCCGACCGGACGCTCGCGCCCGTCGTGTACTCCACGTATTCGCAGCTCAGCGTGCCCGACGTCCGCTTCGTCCTGCTCGACGCCGACGTCGAGGGCCCGGGGGACGAGTCGGTCGTCGTGGCGAAGGGAGATGTGAAGGTCCTCGTCGAGCCGCTGCCCGCGTCGGTGCCGCTGCCGCCCGGCACCTCGGCCGAGCTCGGCTGGCCCATCCACGGCGCCGAGCTCAGGGAGCCGACGCTCGCGGAGCCGGGCTGCGAGGAGCTCGTCGTCGGCCTGAACGCCGCGGACTCCACGACCCCGCGCCGCGTGATCGTGATCAGCCCGTGCACGGGGGCGACGCTCGCCGACGTCGCGCTCCCTGGCACGTCGTTCATCGGGCCGATCCAGATCTTCGATCTGGATCACGACGGCCACCTCGACGTGGCCGTCGGGACCCAGGACGCGAGCAGCAACAACTACATCTCGATCATGAAGGGCATGGGGGACGGGAGCCTGAGCGCCAGCTCCGACCAGCTCGTCTCCCCGGGCATCCTGCCGGGGGTGTGCGATGTCGAGGCGCGGATCCTCGCGATCGGCGACCTCGACGGCGACTGCCGCGCCGACTACGTCGAGCCCTGCCGGATCGCGATCTCCGCGGCGCCCGCTGCGCCCGGCGCCTGCGCCGGCGGCCAGCAGGTGTCGCCGCAGCTGTTCTTCAACCAGCAGGCCCCCTGGACGGCGGCGCTGATCGGCGATCTCGACGGCAACTCGCTGTCCGACGTGCTCGCGGTCTCCGAGGAGGGCAGCGGGCTGTCCTTCTTCCGCGGGACGGGCGGCCCTGCGCTCAACCCGCTCACGATCCCCACGTCGGCGCCGATCGTCGATCTCGCGCCCGGCGACTACGACGGCGACGGGATCGGGGATGTCGCCCTGCTTCAGCGGAGCGCCGGGGCGGGGAGCTCGGTCTCCGTGACGTTCGGGGCCCTGGCCTCGGGCCTGGGCGCGCCGGTCTCGCTCGGCGAGGTGCCGTCCGCGGAGCGGCTCATCGCGGGTGACGTGGCCGGCGTCTCGCTCGCGCGCGACTCGATGGCCGATCTCGTCGCGATCCAGCAGATCCAGGAGAACGGCCGCGTCGGGGCCGCCATCTTCCCGGGCAGCGCGAGCCGGTTGATGCAGACCAATTTCCTCCTGGAGGACGGCCTGAACAAGGACCGCGTCGCCGGGGCGCGCCGCATCGCGTTCGGCCGCTTTTCGGAGGACGGGCAGGACATCGCCGCGCTCGGCCTGGAGCCCGTCGGCGGGGATTTCGAGACGACGCTCTGGATCGCGGATCTGAAGCAGGACGCGGCGCTCGCCGGCGCGCGCGGCAGCGCCGACGACCTCGAGCAGCGGCTGGCGTTCACCGCCGAGGTGGCGGCGGTCCGGAGGGGCGATCTGCTCGACGAGCTCGCGATCGTGAGCGGGGATCAGAGCGCGGACACGACGACGCTCCACGTGGCGCGGGTGGAGGAGGGCTCGCTGTACGTCGCGCAGCAGATCCGCCTCGAGGGGGTCTTCCCGGTCGACGGTCAGCTCGTCGTCACGGACGTCGATGGAGCCGTGGGGCCCGACGAGCAGCCGAGCGAGGACGAGATCTCGATCCTCCTCCAGCCATCGAGCGACGCCGGCGCCTCGCACGTGATCGTGCTGAGGAGGGGGGCCGACGGCCTGTTCTCCGACTCGAGCTGCCTCAGGCTGGAGGTGCCCCCGGAGGAGCCGGACCGGACGATCACGAGCTTCGCCTGGTTCCAGGAAGGCGCGCGGCCCGGGAAGCGCGGGGTGCTGATCACGGCGAGCGCCGCGTTCCTCGTGGATCTCCCCGAGCGCGACCAGGCGCTCTGCGATCCCGGCGCGGTCATCGTGACCCGGGTCCAGGTCGCGCAGGACGTCCCGACCGGCGGCACCGCCGTCGCCGCGGGCGACGTCGACGGCGACGGCCTCGTGGACCTCGTCATCGGCGAGGCAGGCTCCTTCTCGCTGCTCACGGCCGGGCAGGTGCTGCGATGAGGCGCGCCGCGGCCCTCGGCGCCGCGCTGGTCCTCCTCGCCGCGGCGGCGCCGGCGCCGGCCCAGGGCGACCCCACCGCGCAGGCCAAGGTGCTCTTCAACGCGGGCGCCCAGGCCTACGAGCGGACGCAGTTCACCGCGGCGATCCAGGCGTTCGAGGAGGCCTACAAGCTCGCGCCGCGGCCCGGCGTCCTCTTCTCGATCGCGCAGGCGTACCGGCGCCGCTACACCGTCGACAAGCGCCCCGGGGACCTGCAGATCGCGATCGCCCGCTACCGCGCGTACCTCGACACGGTGCCCGAGGGCGGCCGCCGGAAGGACGCGGTCCAGGCGCTCGCCGAGCTCGAGCCGATCGCCGCGAGCCTCCAGCAGCCGGCCGCCCCGGCCGACCCCGGCGCGCCCGCGCCGGCCCCCGCGCTCGGCGCGCCGGCCGAGCCGAGGCCCCAGACGCGGCTGATGATCTCGTCGCAGGCGGAGGACGCGGTCGTCTCGGTCGACGGCGGCAAGCCCGCGCCGCTGCCCTTCATCGAGGAGGTCACGCCGGGCAAGCACCGGCTGAAGGTCACCGCGGCCGGCCACTTCGACGACGAGCGCGAGATCGCCGCCGCCGAGGGGGGCGTGGTCGCCGTCGACATCCCGCTGCGCGAGAAGCCCGCGCGGCTCACCATCGCGGTCGAGCAGCGCGCCGAGATCTCCATCGACGGCCGCCTGGTCGGCGCCGCGCCGCTGGCCCAGCCCATCGAGGTCCCCGCGGGCCGCCACCTCGTCACCGTGAGCCGCAGCGGCAGGAAGCCGTTCTCCCGCGAGATCGACGTCACCCGCGACGAGCGCGTGACGCTCGCCGTGGACCTCGAGACCACCGACCAGCGCTACGCCTCGCTCACGCTGATGGGCGTGGGCGTCGCCGGCGTGGTGCTCGGCGGCGTCTTCGCCGGGCTCGCGCTCAGCGAGCAGGGCGTGGCCCAGGACATCTACGACAGGAACGTCAGGCAGGGCAACGCGTCCCCCGATCTGCGCGCCAGGTACGTCGACGCGCTCGCCGACCGCGACCAGTGGAAGAACGCCGCCGGCGCGGCGCTCTCCGCGGGGGCCGCCGTCGGCGGCGCGGGCGTGCTGCTCTATCTGTTCGACTTCCCCAAGGCCGCGCCGTACGTGCCCCGGCCCGAGGACGCGCCCTCGCGCAAGGGCGCGCCCGGCCCGGGCGAGATGGAGATCTCGGCCGCCCCGGCGCTCGCCCCCGGCTTCGCGGGCGCGTCCTTCACCGGCAGGTTCTGAAGCCACGGGAGCCTCTCCAGGTCCACGTTCCCCCCGCTCAGGATGACGCCGATCCGCGCGCCGGGGATCTTGCCGCCGAGCACCGCGGCGGCCGGCACCGCCGCGCTCGGCTCGACCACGACCTTCATCCGCTCCCAGAGGAGCCGCATCGCCGCGACGATCTCGTCCTCGCCCACGGTGACGATCTCGACGCCGCGCGAGCGGAGGATCGCGAAGGGCAGCTCGCCGAGCGAGGTGCGCAGGCCGTCGGCGACGGTGACAGGGTCGTTCGACGGCAGGATGCGGCCCGCCTGGAGCGAGCGGAAGGCGTCGTCGGCCGCCGCGGGCTCGGCGCCGAAGACCCGCGCCGAGGAGAGCGACGTCACCGAGATCGCGGTGCCCGAGAGCAGCCCGCCGCCCCCGACCGGCGCGACCACCGCGTCGAGGTCCGGCGCCTCCTCGAGCAGCTCGAGCGCCGCCGTCGCCTGGCCGGCGATGACCCGCGCGTCGTCGTACGGGTGCACCACGGCCGCGCCCGTCTCGGCGGCGACCTCCGCCAGCGCCGCCTCGCGCGCCGCGAGCGTCGGCGCGCAGGTCGCGATCCGCGCGCCGTACCCGAGCACCGCTGCCCGCTTCACGGCCGGCGCGCTCGAGGGCATCACGATGTGGGCCGGCACCCCGCGCAACCTCGCCGCGAGCGCGAGCGCCGCCGCGTGGTTCCCCGACGAGTGCGTGGCGACGCCGCGCCGCGCCTCGTCGTCGTCGAGCGAGAGCACCGCGTTGCACGCCCCCCGGAACTTGAACGCGCCGACCTTCTGGAAGCTCTCGCACTTGAAGAGCACGCGCGCGCCGGCGATCGCGTCGACGCTCCGGCTGGTCAGGACCGGCGTCCGGTGCGCGTGCGGCGCGATGCGCGCGGCCGCGCGGCGGACGTCGTCGAGGGTGGGGGGAGCGGCCATGCGCGGGATGGTACCTAGAACAGCGCCGCCGCGATCCCGTCCGCGAGCAGCCAGGCGCCGCGCGGCACGGAGATCCGCCCGCCCTCGACCCGCAGCCGCCCCTCGCGCATCAGCCGCTCCGCCGCCCGGAGCCGCGCCGGCGTCCAGGCCGGCAGCCCGAGCGCCGCCGCGGCCGCCTCGAGGTCGAGCCCCTCGCGCAGCCGGAGCCCCAGCATGATCCGCTCGCGCAGCCGCGTCTCCGGGTCGAGCCGCTCCTCGCTCTCGGTCAGGCGCTCCCCGCCCGTCGCGGCCGCCATGTAGCGCTCCGGTACGGGGAGGTTCCGGTACCGCAGCGCCGCGCCACTCGGGTCGACGCTCGGGGCTCCGGGTCGCGCCCCGCGTGGCGCGCCCTCCGCCCCGAACCCCGCCCCGGAGATCGTGCCGTACGCCGCGCAGCCGAGCCCGAGGTAGTCCACCCCGCGCCAGTAGCCGAGGTTGTGCCGGGCCTCCTCGCCTGGCCGCGCGTAGTTCGAGACCTCGTAGTGCGCGAGCCCCTCCGCCTCGAGCGCGGCCTCGACCGCGAGGAACGCGTCGGCGATCCCGTCGTCGCTCGCGAGCGGCAGCCGGCCGCGGCGGGCGAGCTCGCCGAACTGCGTGCCCGGCTCGATCGTCAGGCTGTAGGCCGACACGTGCCCCACGCCCGTCCGCGCGACGGCGCGCGCCTCGGCGGCCGCGTCCTCCGCCCCCTGCTCGCCCGGCGCGTCCGCGGCGCCCATCGCGACGCCGTAGATCAGATCACCGCTGACCCGCGGCACCTCCGCCCGGATCGCCGCTGCGAGCGCGGCGAGCCCGCCCTCCGGCTCGTGCAGCCGCCCGAGGAAGCGCAGCCGCTCCGCGTCGAGCCCCTGCACGCCCACGCTCAGCCGGTTCACCCCCACCGCGACGAGCGCGCGCGCCCGCCCCTCGTCGAGCGAGGTCGGATTGCACTCCACCGTCACCTCGAGGTCCGGCGCGATCCGCCCGGCCGCGCCGAGCACCCCCGCGAGCACCCGCCCGAGCTCCTCCGGCTCCCAGAGCGACGGCGTCCCGCCGCCGAAGAACACGCTCTTCAGCTCGCGCCCCCGGAGCTCTCCCGCGCGCCGAGCCAGCTCGGCCAGGACGGCGTCGGCGTAACCCCGGTGGTCGATGGCGTCCCGCGCCCGCGCGAAGGACACGAAATCGCAGTAAGGGCACTTCTTCAAGCACCAGGGGAAGTGGACATAGGCGGTGATCGGCTCCATGGATTTCACGTATGGCGCGGCGACCCTGACACGTGCGGCGCTGCCGGCGGCGGCGCGCCGCTGGCCGCGCCGGCCCGGCGAACGCGAAGCGCGAACGCACACTGACCAGGGTCGCGCGCGTCCCGCCGCAGCGCTCGAGCCTCAGCTCGAGCTGACGCTTGATGAGGTCCGGAGGACGACGCGCATGGTGACAGAATTGCCGCGCATGGATCGCAGTGTTAGCGTCCAGCATGACGGCGGTGCCCTCGCGCCCGCCGGCTCTTCCTCCATGCTGACGTTGACCGAGCTTGTCGAGCGCGTCCGAGCCTACCAGCCGAGCGCGGACGCCGACCTTATCGCCAGAGCCTACAGCTACGGCGCGGAGGCCCACAAGGGCCAGACCCGCAAGAGCGGAGAGCCATATTTCTCCCACCCGGCGAGCGTGGCCGGCATCATCACCGAGCTCAAGCTCGACACCGCCAGCGTCTGCGCCGGCCTGCTCCATGACGTCGTCGAGGACACGCTCGCGACGACCACGGACATCGAGAACGAGTTCGGCCAGGAGGTCGCCTTCCTGGTCGACGGCGTGACCAAGCTCTCGAAGATCAACTTCGCCTCCAAGGAGGACCGGCAGGCGGAGAACTTCCGGAAGATGCTGGTCGCCATGGCGCGCGACATCCGCGTGCTGCTCGTGAAGCTCTGCGACCGCCTCGACAACATGCGGACGCTCGAGTTCATGAAGCCCGACGCGCAGGACCGCATCGCCCGCGAGACGATGGAGATCTACGCCCCGCTCGCGAACCGCCTCGGCATCGCCCGCTTCAAGAGCGAGCTCGAGGACCTCGCGTTCAAGTACCTGGATCCGCAGGCGTACTCGGACCTCTCGCAGAAGTTCACCACGACCGCGAAGGAGCGGGACAAGTACATCCAGGAGGTCTGCAAGGTCCTCGCCGCCAAGCTCGCCGAGCAGGGCTTCGCGGTCGACGTCGCCGGCCGCGCCAAGCACCTCTACTCGATCTGGCGCAAGATGCAGGCGCAGCAGTGCGACTTCGACCAGGTCTACGACGTCATCGCCTTCCGCGTGCTCGTCGAGTCGGTCGCCGACTGCTACGCGACGCTCGGCGTCATCCACTCGCAGTGGACCCCTGTCCCGGGCCGCTTCAAGGACTACGTCGCGCTCCCCAAGCCGAACATGTACCAGTCGCTCCACACGACGGTGATCGGCCCCGGGCGCGAGCGCATCGAGATCCAGATCCGCACCCACGAGATGCACCGCGTCGCCGAGCAGGGCATCGCGGCGCACTGGAAGTACAAGGAGAACAGCTCCGGCGGCGTCGATCCCCGGGACGCCGCCCGCTTCGGCTGGCTCCGCCAGCTCCTGGAGTTCCAGAAGGAGCTCAAGGACCCGGCCGAGTTCCTCGAGAGCGTGAAGGTCGACCTCTTCCAGGACGAGGTCTACGTGTTCACGCCCAAGGGCGACGTGCGCGTCTTCCCGCGCGGCGCGACGCCGATCGACTTCGCCTACGCGATCCACACCGAGGTCGGCGAGCACTGCTCCGGGGCGCGCGTGAACGGCGCGATCGTCCCGCTCCGCTCCAAGCTCCGGAACGGCGACGTCGTCGAGGTGATGACCAATCCGAACCAGCACCCCTCGAAGGACTGGCTCGACTACGTCTCGACGGGCCGCGCGCGCTCGAAGATCCGCGGATATCTCCGGGCCGAGCAGCGGGACAAGTCGCTCAAGCTCGGCCGCGAGCTGCTCGAGAAGGAGATGCACCAGCGGGGGATGAGCCTGAACCGGCTCACCAAGAGCGACGTCGAGCTGCGCAAGGTGATCGAGCGGTTCGGCGTCTCCTCGGCCGACGAGCTCTTCGTGGCGGTCGGCTACGGCAAGGTCAGCACGCGCGCCGTCTGCGATTTCCTGGCGCCCAAGGAGGACGAGAAGGGCGCGGCGACGCCGCCGGAGTCGATCAAGGAGGGGCGCATCGAGTCGCTCGTCCGCAAGGTCACCGGCCGGGACAGCCACGGGATCCGGCTGAACGGCATCGACGACGTGCTCGTCCGCTACACGAAGTGCTGCAACCCGCTGCCCGGCGACGAGATCGTCGGGTTCATCACGCGCGGTCGCGGCATCACGGTGCACCGCCGCAACTGCGCGAAGGCCTTCGACACCGACCCCGAGCGGCGCGTCGAGATCTCCTGGGACGCCCGCGCGAAGATCAACCGCCCCGTGTCGATCAAGGTGATGACGGCGAACCGGCCCGGCATCCTCGCGACGGTGGGGCACGCGTTCCACGAGCAGGGGATCAACATCAGCGAGGCGACCTGTCGCGCGAGCGACGACGGCCGCGCGATGAACACCTTCACGTTCCTCTGCTCGGACCTCGCGCAGCTCAAGAACGTCATCCGCCAGATCCAGCGCATCCCCGGCGTGATGGCCGTCGAGCGCACGTAGAGCGGTGTTCACCTGCGTGTGATACGGGCTCAGCCGCTAGGCAGGCGAGTGAGGCGTACAAAGGTACGTCGCAACGAGCCAACGACGCGGATGAGCCTGTAGCGCGCGCAGGTGAACACCGCTCTGGCGCCGGTCATCCGCCGAGGGCGCGGATCAGCGGGCGGCCGGCGTCGCCGCCGGGCTCGTGGCGCGCGGCGATCTCCTGGACGCGGCGGACGAGCGCGAGCACGTCGCGGTGGCGTACCACCGAAGATCCGGGGACGGCGCGGTCGCAAAAGAACGTGCGGCAGCCGAGGGGGCGGGCGGCGTAGACGGCGCACCGTCCAGCGTCGGTCAGCATCGGACATGTGCGCTCGGCGGAGGGGAGCCTGCGGCCGCCTTCGGGTACGGCGAGCGGCGCGGCCGGGCGGAACGAGCGGGCGCCGCCGCGCGCGGCGACGGCGCGCCGCACCGCGGCGAGCTCGATGGATGTCACGTACGGCTCGCGACCGGTGATCCCGAAGCGGCAGCACTCGGTCGACGCCGGGCACGTCCAGCCGGAGAACGCCTCGTCGGCGTCGCGGTAGACGGCCTCGAGCTCGGCGAAGAGCGCCCCTGATCCCTCGCGCGCTCGTTCGGTCTTCGCGCTGGCCGTCCTGCGCGGGTGCCTGGCTCCGCTCACCGGGGCGGAATCTGGCAGACGTGCGCGGCGGCTGCCACCCCGGGAGCGCTGCGCCGCGCCGCGCTATCCTCTGCCGCGATGCAGGCCGCGCCACGCCGACCGAAGCTCCGCGCCATCGAGGCCGTCGTCGTCCCGGATCCGGAGCACGGGCAGGCCATCCTGCTCAGGGACAGCGAGGGGATCGCCCCGGGCTCCGTGATCGTGCCGTCGGCGTGGGCGGCGGTGCTCACCCGCCTCGATGGGTCCCGCACGGTCGAGCAGATCGCGCGCGAGGCGAGCCGGGCGACGGGCCGAGCGGTGGATCCAGGAGGCGTCGCGCAGCTCGCGGACGAGCTGGATCGCGCGTGGATGCTCGAGGGCCCGCGGCTCTGGGCCCGGCGCCGCCAGGTGACGGACGAGTTCCGCGCGGCCGCGGCCCGGCCTGCGTCGCACGCGGGGGGCGCGTACCCCGGCGGCCGGGCAGAGCTGGCGGAGTTCATCGAGCGCCGCTGCCTCGAGCCGGCGCGGACCGCCGCCGCGCCGCGCCGGAGCGCGCGGCGGATGGTCGGCCTCTGCGCGCCGCACATGGACCTCTGGCGCGCCGCGGTGGGCTACGGCCACGCCTACGCGGCGCTCGCCGACGCGCTCGCGTCGCCCGAAGCCGAGGCCGTCGAGACGTTCGTCCTGCTCGGCACCTGCCACGCGCCGATGCGCCGCCCGTTCACCGTCTGCGACAAGGACTTCGAGACCCCGTTCGGTCCGCTGCCGCCGGACCGCGCGATCGCGGAGGAGCTCGCCGACGGGAGCCGCTTCGACGTGCGCGAGGACCAGCTCCTCCACAAGAACGAGCACTCCATCGAGCTCCAGGCGATCTTCGTCCGGCACCTCGCCGGCGATCGCCCCGTGGCCGTCGTGCCGATCCTCTGCGGGCTCTCGTCGTGCCAGGCGCGCCGCCTCGATCCCGCGCTCGACGCCGACGCGGAGTCCTTCCTGCGCTCGCTGGGTGCGGCGATCGCGCGGCGGCGCGAGCGCGTCATGGTCATCGCCGGCGCCGACCTCGGCCACGTCGGCCCGCGCTTCGGGGATCCCGCGCCGCTCTCCGCGTCCGGGCGCGACGCGCTCCGGCGGCGCGATCACCGCTCGATCGCCCGCGCGACGGACCTCGACCCCGGCGGCTTCTTCGCCGACACCGTGGAAGACCTCGACACGCGCCGCGTGTGCGGCGTCGGGCCCATCTACACGCTGCTCCGCGTCATGCCTGGGGGCGCGAGCGGCGAGGTGCTGCACTACGACCAGCACGTCGACCCCGACGAGGGCTCGATCGTGACGCACGCCTCGATCGGCTTCTACGCCTGAGGCGTGCTCGGCACGGGGGGCGGGGCAGGGCGCCGGCAGGCGACCCGGAGTCGGCCGCCGGGCCGACGGGCTCCGGCGGCCGGGCAGGGGAGCTCAGCGGGGGATCCGGCGGCGCGCGATGTCGAGGCCGAGGCGATCGGCCTCGCGGTAGATCGCCTGGCGCGACATGCCGAGCGCGCGCGCGGCGGACGCGACCGAGCCGTTGGCCCGCGCGAGCGCGTCCTCGAGGCGGGCGCGCGCCAGCGAGGGATCCGTCGCGGGGGGCAGGTTCGGCTTCTGGCGCGGCCCGCGGGAGAGCGAGTCGGCGATCGCCGAGACCGCGAGCGGCCCCTCGCCTGCGGCCTGGGCGGCCGTGACGATCGTGGACTCGAGCTGCGGGACGCCGCCCGGCCAACCGGCACGGACGAGCGCCTCGAGCAGCTCGGGGGTGAAGCGGTCGTGCGCGATGGCGTGGCGATCGGCGATGTCCCGCACGATGAGCGGCACGTCCTCGCGCCGCATCTCGAGCGCCGGGATGGTGATGCGCTTGCCGGAGAAGATCGACGCGAACCACGGCGCGATGCGGCCGTCGCCCGTCGCGCGATCGAGCGGCTGCCCGGTCGTCGCGATGATCGCGACGCCGCTCGACCGGCCGACCGAGTGGGCCACCTCGAGCTGCTGCGGGCGCGGCAGGCGATCCGCGTCGAGCACGAGCCAGGTCATCGGCCGGACCCCCGGCGGGATGGGCATCGTGCCGAGCCGGTCCGGCGCGGAGGCGTCGTACAGGGAGAACACCGGCTTGCCCTCGGCGCCGCCGTCGACGATCGCGATCTCGCCCGCGCCCTCGCGCGTGGCCGCGGCGAGCCGGGCGAGCGTCCGCTTGCCGACCCCGGGCGACCCCTCGATGCAGACGCTCGACCCGCCCTTCGCGAGCTCGAGCACCGGATCGATCCAGTCGCGGCGCTGCTTCGGGCCGTGCACGAGCGCGCCGAGCCGCGAGGGCGCGCCCTCGTAGAGGTTCAGATCGCGCTCGACGAAGACCGCGAGCTGGTTCCCCAGGCGGACGACGTCGCCGTGCATCACGCCGATGCGGCGCGCGCGCACGCCGTTCACCCAGGTGCCCTCGCGGGTGCCGAGATCCTCGACGTAGCAGCCGTCCGACCGGACGTTGACCCTCGCGTGCTCCGGGGCGACCCCGCTCGCCTCGATCTGCGCGTCGCGCGAGGCGCTCCCGATCGTGGCGCCGTCGACCAGGCTCACGATCCGCGGCGGCTGATCGATGCCCACGAGCACCAGCCCCCAGCCGCCAGCGGTGTCCCGGCGACGCGCGTGGATGCCGGACCGATACTCCGTCTGGACGGCCGCCCCCGTCGTCTCCGCCACGTCGACCCGCAAAACCGTCTGCTCGTTCATGATCCCCCCAGAACGCAAAGGGCCCGCCCGGCGACCCAGGCCCAGTCAGAAGCATGCTGCGAGATGCCCTCGCCTCTCCTCATGGAAGCTCGCCGAGAAATGCTACGGCTGCCAGCGCGATTCTCCCGGCCCTGCCTGGTTGTCTGGTTGTGCAGGGGCGCCGGGCGAGCTCCTCACTGGCGGCTCGGACACCATACTCGACCGGAGCGGCCATGCAACCGCCCGGAGACGGAAGTTGGCACCAAATGTTCGTGAGGGCTTGACTCGCGCGACGGCGGTTGGTAGCTAACCGCTCGCTTCGCCGGAGCCGCGCTCCGGAGAAGCAGTGCAGGGATCAGGAATATCCTGAGCCGGCACGGTCTGCGGGAGTAACTCAGTGGTAGAGTGCAACCTTGCCAAGGTTGACGTCGCGGGTTCAAGTCCCGTCTCCCGCTCGAAGGTCTGAGGATGTGATGACGCGATGACGCGAAGGCCGGTGAGGTTCACCGGCCTTCGTCGTTTCAGAGCTCGCGATCGCGCATTCGCGCGAGCGCCTCGCGCCGCGAGATCGGCGCGCGCCGGCGCAGGGCGTTGTGGTACGAGAGTCGCTCCCATGACGGCTCCGCTTCACGAGCGCCTGCGCCTGCTCGCAAACAGCCTCGAGCGGCAGTTCCTGGGCAAGGACGAGATCATCCGCCTGCTGATGATCGCCGTCGTGGCGGGCGAGCACTGCGTGCTCCTCGGACCGCCCGGCACGGCGAAGAGCGCCCTCATCCGGACGCTCTCGGAGCTGATGCAGGCGCGGTATTTCGAGTACCTGCTCACCCGGTTCACGGAGCCGAACGAGATCTTCGGCCCGGTGGACATCGGCGCGTTCCGCGAGGGCGTCTACCGGCGGAACACGTCGGGCATGCTGCCGGAGGCCGAGGTCGTCTTCCTCGACGAGATCTTCAAGTCGAACAGCGCGATCCTGAACGCGCTGCTCACGCTGCTCAACGAGCGCAAGTTCACGAGCGGCGGGCAGGTCGTGAGGTGCCCGCTGATCAGCGTGTTCGCGGCGTCGAACGAGGTCCCCGGCGACGAGACGCTGAACGCGATCTTCGACAGGTTCCTGCTGCGCGTGCAGTCGGACAACCTCGACGCGTACCACTTCAGCGAGCTGCTCCAGCGCGGCATCCAGCACGAGATCCGGCAGATGGCGGGCGAGGCGCTCAAGCCGCTCGTGGCGGCGCGGGAGCTCGCCGAGCTCGGCCGGACCTTCGGCGCCCGGATGAGCTTCGGCGACGCGTTCCTGTCGGCCTACAAGGGCCTCGTGTTCCAGATCCGCGCCGAGGGCGTCTCGCTCTCGGACCGGCGCGTCGTGAAGATGCTGAAGCTCTTCGCCGCGAGCGCGTACCTCGACGGGCGCCAGACGACGGACGCGAGCGACTTCTTCGTGCTCAAGCACATCTGGAACAACCAGGACCAGGCGGCGATCCTCGAGGGGATCGTGCAGCCGGTGCTCGAGGCGTTCTTCCGCGAGCACCCGGACCGGCGGCGCGTCGGCGCGCTCGGCGTGGGCGTCGACGCGCTCGCCGCCGAGATCGATCGCATCCGCCAGATCCTCACGGGCGGCGCGGCGCTCGGTGACGTGCAGCTCTTCAGCCAGCTCAAGGCGCTCGGCGAGATCAAGCAGGCGCTCGCCGGGATCAGCGATCCGCGGGCCCGCGACCTCGAGGCGCGCGTGTCGCAGCTCCTCGAGGCGTCGTTCCGGAGCGGCCGGTTCGCGCAGATCTAGCCGGCGGCCCGGCGGGCGCGCCGGCCTCGGCCGGGCGCGGCCCGCGGGGCCTCTGGCTCCGGGCGCCGTCGGGCGGCCCGGAGCCACGAACGTCGGGCCGGCCGGGGCGGGGGCTGCGCGCCGGCCGCCCTGCGCCCCGCGCCCCGGTCTCCTCGGGCGGGGCGGCGGCGGCGGCCCCGCGGATGCGGCGGGGCACGCCGAACTGCTTGCGGATCTCGATCAGCTCGTCGGCGGTCAGCGGCCGCCAGGCGCCCGGGCGGAGCCCCTCCGACGTCACGCCGGCGAAGCTCATGCGGGCGAGGCGCATCACCGGCCAGCCGGTGGCCTCGCCCATGCGGCGGATCTGCTGATTGCGGCCCTCGCGCAGGGTGAGCTCGATCCACGTCTTGTCGCCCTCGTGCCGGAGCAGCCGCGCCTCGGCGGGCAGCGTCATGCCGTCCTCGAGGCGCACGCCCCGGCGCCAGGGCTCGAGGTCCTCCTCGCTCAGCACGCCGCGGAGCTTCGCGACGTAGGTCTTCGGCACGCCGCCGCGCGGGTGGAGCATCGCGTTCGCGAAGTCGCCGTCGTTCGTCATGAGCAGGACCCCGCTCGTGGCGAAGTCGAGCCGGCCGATGGGGTAGAGCCGCGCGCCCGCGTCGCGGACCAGCTCGGCGACCGTCGGGCGGCCCTCGGGGTCGCGCAGCGTCGAGACCACGTTCCTCGGTTTGTGCAGGACGATGTAGATCGGCGCCTCGGGCACGAGGCGTTTGCCGTCCACCTCGATGCGGTCGCGCCGCCGGTCGGCCTTCTGGCCGAGCTCTGTGACGATCCGGCCGTTCACGCGCACGCGCCCGGAGCGGATCAGCTCCTCGGCCGCGCGGCGCGACGTGATGCCCGCTCGGGCGATGATCTTCTGGAGGCGCTCTTCGGTCATGGTGGGTGCTGTGATAAGCATGGGGCATGCGCCGCGTCGACAAGCCGTGGGGGCACGAGATCATCTGGGCCGAGACCGACCGCTACGTCGGAAAGCTCTTGCATATCCGCGCCGGCGAGCGCCTCTCCCGGCAGTACCACCGGATCAAGGACGAGACGCTCCTCCTCCAGGGCGGGGAGATGGATCTCGAGCTCGGCCCGGCCGAGGCGATCGAGCGGCGGCGGATGCGCCGGGGCGACGCGTTCCACGTCACGCCTGGCACGATCCACCGCATGATCGCGGTCACCGACGTCGACGTGATCGAGGTCTCGACCCCAGAGCTCGACGACGTCGTCCGGCTGGAGGACGTGTACGGGCGCGAGGGGACCAGCGAGCCCTGAGCCCGCGCCGCCGCGCTGCGCCGCCGGGGCGCGCCGCGTGATCGCGCAGGCCCGCGGCTACTTCTTCGGCGCGCCCTTGTCCTTCTCCGCGGCGTCCTTCTTCTCCGCGGCGTCCTTCTTCTCCGCGGCGCCCGCGTCCTTCGCCGGCTCGGCGGCGTCCTCTTCCCCGTTCGCCTTTGCGGCGGCCTCGCGCGCGGCGGCGGCCTTCTTCTCGGCCTCCTCCTCCTTCCTGCGCTCGGCGTCCTCGAAGCGGCGGCGGAGATCGTTGTCGTGGTCCCAGCGATCGACGCGCTCGTCGCCGTCCACGTCGACCCCCATCCGCTCGAGCTGGCCCTCGCGGTAGATCTCCCAGACGTCGGCCTTGCTGTCGCGGTTCGTGTCGCGCTTGACGCGCGCGAGCTTGCCGCCGCTGTAGTACTTCCACTCGTCGGGGTTGCCGTCGTGGTTGGTGTCGACCCGGACCTCGGCGAGGTGGCCCTTCGCGAAGGTGATCCAGGTGTCGATCCGGCCGTCGTAGTTCGCGTCGGCCTCCTCGTGCAGGCTCTCGCCCTTGTCGTTGTAGCGGCGGACCACGTCCTTCACGCCGTCGAAGTTCGTGTCGATCTCGCGGCAGACGAGCACCTTGTGCCGGTCGTCGCCGGTGCCGACGACCTGCCAGACGCGGCGGACGTTGGGCTGGATCGCGCCCGGGCCGGCCGTCTCGCTGGCCTCCCGGTCGGTCCTGCCCTTCCACTCGCACATCGACCGGTCGTCGATCGTGCCGTCGGGCCGCCGCACCGCCTGCACGCCGGGCGACTTCGCCTCGAAGCCGGGGTCGGAGCTCGCGCAGCTCGCGGTGGGCAGGGCGAGCGCGATCAAGGCGGGCAGGGTTCGTCGGAGCATCTCAGGGTTCCTTCTTCGCCGGGGCAGCGGGCGCGGGCGCCGCGCCGGGCGCTGCGCTCCCGGGCGGAGGCGGCTGCTGCGGCCCGCTGTACGACTCGCCGCAGAGGTCGACCACGCTGCCCGGATCGGGCTTGCCGTCGGCGTTCTGATCGGTGGCGACGACCGCGCACCTCGGCCTCGTGGGGTCGCCGTAGGTCCACCACTGGTCGATGATCTTGTCGCCGTCGGAGTCGCGCTCGCGCCGGGCGAGGCGCCCGCCCTCGTAGTGGTCCCACGTATCGATCTTGTTATCGAAGTTCGTCTCCCGCTGCTTCAGGGTGATCACGCCGCCCTGGTAGAGCGCGATCTCGTCGGCGCGGCCGTCGCGATCGAAGTCGGACTCGCGGCGGGTCTCGCGGCCCTGCGCGTCGTAGTAGATGAAGGCGTCGATCGCCCCGTCGAGGTTCAGGTCGACCACGCGGCAGGCCTCGCGGCCGCCCTTCATGACGTGCACGATGTCGGGCAGGCCGTCGCCGTTCACGTCGATCTTCTGGGCGCCTGACGAGTCCTTGTCGCAGGGCTCGTGCTTGATGTCGGTGTCGCGCTCGCCGGCCGCGGGGGCCTTGGCCTTGGCCTGCGTGGCGCTCTGGCTGGTGCAGGCGGCGGCGAGGACGAGCGACAGACATCCGGCCAGGGACCAGGCGCGGAGGGAGGATGGCGTCATCGAGGGGCGGCTCCGGGATCGGGTTCGGGTCGGACGGCGCGCCACGTGGAGCGCGACCCGGAGCCCCGGGCCCTGACCCAGGGCGCGGAGCCGCCGAGCGTGGACGGGCAGGCCCGGTGGCAGGTGCTCAGGGCAAGCCGTCAGAGGCGAACCGGCCTCCGGCGCGCAGTCTAGACCGCTCGCCCCGTGCCAAGCAAGCGTGCCTACAGGGTGGGATTCCTGCTCCCCGCTGGCCTCAGCGGCCTGTCCGGGCGAAACCCCAGCACGCCATTCCGATTGACATCATACGTACCGGCATCTAGGGTAACGTCTTGTCAGTCGGCCTCGGTCCCGGCTGGCGGGCACACTCGCCGATCGCGCCGCCCGATGCGGCCGGCGCGAGCAACGCAGGGTGGGCGTGACATGTCGCGGAAGAAAGTCTCGACGACCATCTACATCACGCCCGAGCAGGCCGAGCGCCTGAAGCTCCTGCACGACCGCACCAAGGTCCCCATCGCGGTCTACATCCGCGAGGGGATCGACATGGTCCTCAAGCACTACGAGCACGTCCTACCCGGCCAGATGTCCCTGGAGACCCCGCCGCCGCCTCCTCCCCCCGCGCCGACCTCGAAGAAGTGAGCGCGGATGGCCGCGCGCCCCTGCCCGCGCTAGGAGCCTGCCGCATCACTGCGCGCCGCCTCACCCCCCTGCCAGGGGGGCAGCCCCCTCGCTCCGGGCGCGCGGGCGAACCGCGCCGCGCGCGGACGGACCGCGCCGCGCCCCCGAACCCTCGAAGCCTGACATGCCCGCCGATCCCAAGCTCATCCGCAATTTCTCGATCATCGCGCACATCGACCACGGCAAATCCACGCTCGCCGATCGGATCCTCGAGGCGACCGGGGCCCTGTCCGCGCGCGAGCAGAAGGACCAGTTCCTGGACAAGATGGAGATAGAGCGCGAGCGCGGCATCACCATCAAGGCGCAGTCCGTCCGGCTCGACTACCTGGCGCGCGACGGCCAGACCTACCGGCTGCACCTCATCGACACGCCCGGGCACGTCGACTTCAACTACGAGGTCTCGCGGAGCCTGCAGGCCTGCGAGGGGGCGCTGCTGGTCGTCGACGCGACCCAGGGCGTCGAGGCCCAGACCCTCGCCAACGTGTTCCTGGCGCTCGACAACAACCTCGAGATCATTCCGGTCCTGAACAAGATCGACCTGCCCTCGGCCGATGTGGAGCGGACGTCGCGGGAGATCGAGGACGTGATCGGGCTCGACTGCTCGGGCGCGATCGCGGCCAGCGCGAAGACGGGGGTGGGGATCCCGGAGATCCTCGAGGCGGTGGTGGCGCGCGTGCCGCCGCCCAAGGGGAGCGTGGACGGGCCGGCGCGCGCGCTGATCTTCGATAGCTGGTACGACAGCTACCGCGGGGCGGTGGTCATGGTCCGCGTCGTCGACGGCACCCTGCGCAAGGGGCAGAAGATCCGGTTCATGGCCACCGGGCGGGATTACGAGGTCGTCGAGATGGGCGTCTTCGCCCCGTTCCCGACGGCGATCACCGAGCTCGGGCCCGGGGAGGTCGGCTTCCTCGCGGCGAGCATCAAGAGCGTGGTCGACACGAAGATCGGCGACACCGTGACGGACGCGGTCCACCCGGCGACCACGCCGCTGCCCGGGTTCAAGGAGGTGAAGCCGATGGTCTTCGCCGGGATCTTCCCGACGGACTCGGCCCAGTACGAGGACCTCCGGGACGCGCTCTCGAAGCTGCACATGAACGACGCGGCGTTCGTCTTCGAGCCCGACACCTCGGAGGCGCTCGGCTTCGGCTTCCGGTGCGGCTTCCTGGGGCTGCTCCACATGGAGATCATCCAGGAGCGGCTGGAGCGCGAGTACAACCTCGACCTCATCACGACCGCGCCGAGCGTCGTCTATCACTGCTACCTGAACGACGGGTCGATGAAGCGGATCGAGAACCCGGCGAAGCTGCCGGGGTCGAACCTCATCGACCGGATCGAGGAGCCGATCTACCGGGTGACGATCCACGTCCCGTCGGCCCATGTCGGCGCGGTCCTGGCGCTCTGTCAGGAGCGGCGGGGTGAGCAGAAGGCGATCCAGTACGCGTCCTCGGACCGCGTGATCATCACGTACGACCTGCCGCTCAGCGAGGTCCTCTTCGATTTCCACGACAAGCTGAAGAGCGTCTCGCGCGGGTATGCGTCGATGGATTACGAGCTCGTGGGGTACAGGGCCGACGACCTCATCAAGCTCGACATGCTGGTGAACGGCGACCCGCTCGACGCGCTGAGCGTCATCGTGCACCGGGAGAAGGCGTACGCGCGGGGGCGGGACCTGGCGGTGAAGCTCAAGGACATCGTGCCGCGGCAGCAATACGAGGTCGCGATCCAGGCGGCGATCGGGACCAAGGTCATCGCGCGGACGACCGTGAAGGCGATGCGCAAGGACGTGACCGCGAAGTGCTACGGCGGCGACATCTCGCGCAAGCGCAAGCTCCTCGAGAAGCAGAAAGAGGGCAAGAAGCGCATGAAGATGGTCGGCAGCGTCGAGATCCCGCAGGAGGCGTTCCTCGCGATCCTGAAGGTCGATTGAAGCGCGCCGCGGCCGCTCGTATAAGGGCGGCCATGATCCGACGAGCGGCTTGTGTCTTCCTCCTCGGCCTCGGCCTGATCGCGTGCGACGACAAGCCGGCCGCGGCGCCGGGGGGCGCTCCGTCCGCGAAGGCGAGCGCCGCGGCGCCGGCGCCCTCGCAGAGCGCGCCGCCGCCGCCCCCGGTCACCGCGGCGAAGCGGCAGATGCCGCCCCGGCCGGTGCCGATCGGGTCGAGCGGGCCGATCCAGCCGAGCGCGCCGCCCGAGGACCAGATGATGGCCATCCAGTACACGCTGGCCATGGTCTCGCCGGCCGCGACCGATCCACTGGTCGACAAGGCCTACCTCGACGCGATCATCCCGAAGCTCGCGACCGCGGTGCGGACCGCGGACAAGGGCAAGACGCCGCCGGATCCGGTCAAGGCGGCGAAGGGGAACCGCAAGATCGAGGTCGACATGGGGAAGGGGTGCACCGACCGCGTGCCGTCGAACCTGATCGCCCAGCGGGCCGGCTCGTCGCTCAAGGAGGCCTACGAGGCGGGCGTGCTCGTGATCTCATGCCACGACGAGAAGTGGGAGTGCCACCAGTCGACGCGGGATCCGGAGGACGTGCTCTGCCACGCGGCGCCGAGGCGCTGAGCGTGATAGAGGGGCCAGCGATGATGGAAGGATCGAACCCCTCGCCGCCCCGGACCGACGCGCGCCGGCCGCCGCCGCCCGCGCCCGCGTCCGCCGAGGTCGAGGCCCGCCGCGCGCTGCTCGAGGAGCTGAACCGGGACCGGCCGCCGCTGGCCCGGGTCCGGCACGACGCGACGATCGCGTTCGGCCCGGCCATGCGGGTGGAGCGGTTCATCCTGGGCAACGGGCTGCGCGTGCTCCTGCTCTCGGATCACACCGCGCCGGTGGCGTGCGTGCAGACGTGGATCGGCGTGGGATCGCGGCACGAGCGCGCGGGCAAGACGGGGCTCGCGCACCTGTTCGAGCACCTCATGTTCGGCGAGACCGAGAAGGTGCCGCACGGCGCGTTCGACCGGATGCTCGAGGAGGCTGGCGCCGAGACCAACGCGGCGACGTTCCTCGACTGGACGTATTACCACGCGAACCTGCCGAGGGAGGCGCTGGAGCTCACGATCCGGCTGGAGGCGGAGCGGATGGCGCGGCTCGTCCTGCGCGATCCGCAGGTCTCCAGCGAGAAGGAGGTCGTCGCGAACGAGCGGCGGCAGCGGGTCGACGACGACGTGGACGGGTCGGTGAACGAGCTGCTCTACAGGGAGGCCTTCCGGGAGCACGCGTACGGGCACCCGACGATCGGGTGGATGGAGGACATCCGAGGGTTCACGACCGACGATTGCGTCGAGTTCTACCGGACGTATTACGCGCCGAACAACGCGGCGATCGTGATCGTGGGCGACGTCTCGGCGGGGGAGGCGCTCCGGGCGGTGCAGGACCACCACGGGGCGCAGGAGCCGTCGCAGATCCCGGTCGAGGACGTGCGGCCCGAGCCGCCGCAGGTCGAGCAGCGCCGCGTCCGGGTGGAGAAGCCGACGTCGACGCACAAGGTGGCGATCGGGTACCACTCGCCGGCGCTCGGCGATTTCGACCACGCGCCGCTGGTGCTGCTGAACGAGATCCTCTTCGGGGGGCGGTCGTCGCGGGTGCACCGGGCGCTCGTGCAGGAGCAGGAGATCGCGACCGAGGTGCGCGGCTGGGTGGGCGCGTTCCGCGATCCGGCGCTCTACGACATCTACCTGGTCGCGCGCGGGGCGCACACCGGGGATGAGCTGCTCGCCGCGCTCGAGCCGCTGCTCGAGGGCGTGCGGCGGGCGCCGGTCTCGGAGGCGGAGCTCGAGAAGGCCAAGGCCCGGGTGGAGCTGTCGATGCTGCAGGGGCTGGAGACCGTGGCCGGCAAGGCGGAGCAGATCGGGTTCTACGAGACGGTGCTCGGGGATCCCGCGGCGCTCTTCGAGAAGCTCGCGGCGTACCGGCGGGCCACGGTGGGCGACCTGCTCCGCGTCGCGCGGCGGTACCTCGTGAGCTCCTCGCGCACGGTGGTCCACGTGATCCCCGACGGATCCGCCGGGGAAGGGGAGGGGGACGCCGAGTGCGACGAGGACGTCGAGGCCGATGGCGGCGCGCAGGAGGGGGCGTCGTGACCGTGTCCGTGGCCAACCAGGCAGGGCCCGTGGTGTTCGTCGAGCCGAGCCCCGCGCTGCCGCTGGTCAGCGTGCTGGTCTCGTTCCGGTCGGGGTCGGCGCACGATCCGCCGGGGCGGGACGGGCTCGCCCGGATCACGGCGCGGATGCTGCGCCGCGGCGCCGAGGGGTACAGCGCCCACCAGATCGAGGAGACCGTCGACTCCCTCGGCGGCGAGCTCGGCGCGGACTGCTCGGTGAGCGCGACGTCGGTCCACTTCGAGGTGATCAAGCGGTCGCTCGATCGCTTCGCGGGCCTCGGCGCGACGGTCCTCGCCCGCCCCACGTTCGATTCGAAGGAGCTCGAGCGGCTCCTGCGCGAGGCCGAGGCGGAGCTCGTCGAGGCGCGGGACAGCGATCGCGCGCTCTGCGGCCGCGCGTTCCGGCGGACCCTCTTCGCCGGGCACCCCTACGGGCGCAGGGCGGCCGGCACCATCCAGACGCTGCGGTCGATCTCGCGGGAGGACGTCGCCGCCTTCTACGCACGCCATTACACGCGCCGGAACGCGGTCGTCGCGGTCTCGGGGGACGTCGAGCCGGACGAGGCCCGCGCCCTGGCCGAGCGCCTGCTCTCCGGCCTGCCCGAGGGCGAGCCGGTCGCCGATCCGGTCCCGCCGCCGGTCACGCGCCCGGGCCGGCGCCTGGTCTTCGTCGACAAGCCGGAGCGCACGCAGACGCAGATGATCGTCGGCGGGCTCGGCACGGACGCCCGCGACGCGGATCACATCCCGCTCCTCGTCGCGAACACCGTATTTGGAGGGACGTTCTCGTCCAGGCTCATGCAAGAGATCCGCGCCAAGCGGGGCTGGTCCTACGGCGCGTACTCCCGGGTCGGCTTCGACCGGCAGCGCGACGCGTTCACGATGTGGGCCGCGCCGGCCGCGTCGGACGCGGCGGCCTGCCTCGCGCTGGAGCTCGATCTCCTGCGCGCGCTCCTGCGGGACGGCGTGACCGCCGCCGAGCTGGAGTTCGTGAAGCGCTACATCGTGCGATCCCACGCGTTCGAGATCGACACCGCCCGGAAGCGCGCGCACCAGCGGCTCGAGGAGGTGCTCTTCGACATGCCGGCCGGCTATCACGACCGCTACCTCGAGCGCGTGCAGGCGGTGACCCTGGAGGACGCCAACGCGGCGCTCCGCGCGCGCCTGACCGAGGACGATCTGGTCGTCTCGGTGGTGGGCACCCACTCCGAGATCGGCGAGGCGCTGGCGAAGGCCGTCGCCGGACTCTCCGAGGTCGAGGTGATCCCCTTCGATTTCGAGTAGGCATGCAGAAGGAGCACCTGACCCCCGCTGCCATCCTGGTCGGCAGCGTGATCATCGCCGCGGGCCTCTACTTCGGCCTGCAGGGCCGCGGGGCGCGCCTCGAGGGCGACGATGACCGGCCCGCGGCGCCGCACGCGGCC
>CAYQYG010000084.1:0-24474 GCA_964421485.1 uncultured Polyangiaceae bacterium
GCTGCGGTCACGGGCGCGGCTGCGGCTGCGGTCACGGGCGCGGCTGCGGCTGCGGCTGCGGCTGCGGTCGCGGCTGTGGATACGGCGGCGGGCGGCTGGCCGGGCTGGCCGTCGAGCATGCTGCCGCACCAGCGGCACTTGATGGCGGCGTCCTGGATCTGCTCGGCGCAGAAGGGGCAGGGCTTCACACGGCGCATCCTAACACGGGCGCGCGCGCGGCCCGGGCGAGGATCTCGGGCGAGGCCGTTCAGCGCGCGACGTCGGAGAGCAGGGCGCGGAGGCGCGGGAACGCGGCCTCGATCTCCTCGACGGAGACCGCGCCGACCGAGAGGCGGAACCAGCCGGTCTCCTCCTTCAGGCCGAAGGCCTGGAACGGCACGATCGCGAGCCCGGCCGCCTCGAGCAGGAGGCGCCGGATGTCCTCGTTCGAGCGGACCTCGCGGCCGCGCACCGCCTTGCCGAGCAGGTTGAAGCGCGCGGAGAGGTAGATCGCGCCCTGCGGCGCGATCGCGTCGACGGGCAGGCCGTCGCGCTTCATGGCCATGAAGCCGTCGTGCAGCGCGTCGAGCCGCTGCTTCACCTTGCGCTTCATCGGCTCCTGGAAGCCGCGGATGACCTCCGGCCGGTCGAGCAGCGCCGCGGTCGCGACCTGCTCGGGCTTCGGCGCCCAGGCGCCCACGTGGCCGAGGATGTCCGCCATCCGCCGCCGCACCGCAGGCGGCATGAACCCCCAGCCGACGCGCAGCCCCGTCGCGCAGAAGGACTTCGAGAGCGCGTCGAGCAGGATGGTGTAGGGCGCGACCTCCGGCACCAGCGAGACCGGCGTGACGTGCGCCGCGTCGCCGAACGTGAGCGCCCAGTAGACCTGATCGAAGATGAGGAACACCGGCCGCCCGCCCTCGCGCTGCCGCCGCCGGTTCTCCTCCACGACGAGCGCCGCGATCCGGCCGAGCTCCGCGCGGTCGATCACCGTGCCCGTCGGGTTCAGCGGGGAGTTCAGGAACACCGTGCGCGCCTCGCCGATATGGGGCCGGATCTGGTCCACCGTCGGGAAGAAATTGGACTCCGCGCGCACCGGGATCTCGACCCGCCGCGCGCCCGAGAGGTACGCATAATGGTTGTTGTTCCACGACGGGACCGGATAGACCGCCGCGTCCCCCGGATCGATCAGCGTGCGGTAGGTCGCATAGAGCAGCGGCCGCGCCCCGCTCGCGATGAGCACCGACTCCACCGGATAGCGCAGGCCGAGCTCCCGCTCGTAATAACGCACGAGCGCCTCCCTGAGCGCCGGCACGCCGTCCGAGGGCGGATAGTTCGTGTGCCCCTCCGCGAGCGCCGCCCGCGTCCCGTCGACGAGCTCGACCGGCACGGGGAAGTACCGGGGATCGAAGTCGCCGACCGTGAGGTTGCAGACGTCCGCTCCCTTCGCCTTCATCGCGCGGATCTCGGCCGCGATCTTGAGGATCTCGGAGCCGATGACGCCTCGCGCCAGGGAGGACAGCCCGGCGTCGCCGATCTCGAGGGGGGGGAACTCGGGGACGGTGGTCATGATGACCGAGTCTATGCCAGATCGCCGCCCGGCGCGCGCGAAATCTCTGCGCTAGGCGCCGCGGTCGTCCGGTACAATCATCCGCGAGGTGGGTACGACATGACCAGGTCACCAGGATACAGCTTCTACCCGATCGGACCGAGCGCGGCGCCGCTCCGCGCGGCGACGCTCGGGTACAAGCTCCGCGTGGTCCTGGTGCTCGCGTCGCTGCTCCTGTTCGTCGCGTTCTACCTGGGGCTCCTCGCCGGCGCGGGCTGGCTCGTGTACTGGTCGGTCGCCGAGGCGCCCTGGTTCCGCGGCAAGGGCGTCATCCTGAACCTCGGCATGATCGCCGGCCTGGTGATGCTCTTCCTGTTCCTGCTGAAGGGCCTGTTCCACAGCCGGCGGTTCTCGTCCGAGGGCCTCGTCGAGGTGACCGAGGAGGATCAGCCTCGGCTCTTCGAGTTCCTGCGGGCGCTCTGCCGCGACGCGGGCAGCGCGCTGCCCGGGCGGGTGTACCTGTCGCACGAGGTGAACGCGGCGGTGAGCTACCCCCGGTCGCTGCTCAGCCTGGTGTGGCCGATCCGGAAGAACCTGGTGATCGGGCTCGGCCTGGTGTCCGCGCTCGATCTCTCGGAGCTGAAGGGGGTGCTCGCGCACGAGCTCGGCCATTTCTCGCAGGCGAGCATGAAGCTCGGCCAGTACGTGTACGTGGCGAACGGCGTGGTCGCCGATCTGGTCTTCGGCCGCGACCGCTGGGACCGGGCCCTCAGGGAGTGGAAGGGCGTCGATCTCCGGCTGAGCTTCCCGGCGTGGATCCTGTCCGGCGTCGTGTGGCTGCTCAGGAAGCTCCTGGAGCTCGCGTTCCGCGGGATCAACCTGGCGAACGTCTCGCTGAGCCGCCAGATGGAGTTCGACGCGGACCTGCACGCGGTGCGCCTGTCCGGCAGCGACGCGCTGATCTCGGGCCTCTGGAAGGCGGAGCGCGCCGCGCTCGCCTACCGGCACGCGATCCACAACCTGGCGAGCATCGCCGAGCACGGGAAATTCACCAATGACGTGTTTCATCACGTGGAGCGCTCGCTGTCCACGCTGGACGCCCGGCTCGGCAAGATGCCGGAGATGAGGGAGGCGCTCGGCCCGGTCCTGGTGCAATACGAGCGCGGCCCGAAGCTGCATTTCACCGAGCCGGTCGAGCGGGTGTCCACGCTGTGGGAGACGCACCCGCCGAACCACGAGCGCGAGGCCAACGCGAAGCGCGTCTACGTGTCCGCCCCCGCCGACACCCGGCCCGCCTGGTCGCTGTTCGTGAAGGAGAAGGAGCTCAGGGAGCGCCTGACGGCCGCCGTCTATGCGCAGATGGGCGTCGAGCCGCGGCGCCTGTCGCCCGCGGCCGAGATCGCCGAGCTCATCGAGGAGGAGAGCGGCGAGATGCGGCAGGCGGACCATTACCACGGCCTGTACGAGAACCGGGTGGTGTGCCCGGGCGACGTCGACGCGCTCGCGAGGGAGGTCGACGAGGGCCTCATCGAGGGGTCGATCGACGCCGAGGCGCTGCGCGAGGCCGCGGCGGCGTTCACCGGCGACGCGCTGAAGGAGATGGTGGATCGCCTGAACGATCTACGGGGCCAGCAGGAGCTCCTGCAGGCGCTCGCCCAGGGCCGCGCGAAGCTCAAGGCGAAGACGGCCATGTTCCGCGGCGAGCAGCGCACGCGGGAGCAGATGCTCGGGCAGCGGGAGGAGGTCGAGCGGGAGCTCGCCGAGGCGACGGAGGCGCTGAAGGAGGCGGACCGGGCGTTCTTCCGCCATTTCTATGTCTGCGCGGCGCTGGATCCGCTGGTGCTCGATGAGCTGCTCAAGCGCTATCGATTCCTGCTGGATCTCCAGGGGCTGATCGTGAAGCTGACGTCGCTCGAGTCGCCGATCGAGGCGGCGGTGGCGAAGCTCAGGCCCGGAGAGGGGCTGTCGGAGCAGGAGTTCCAGTACGTGCGCGGGGTGTTCGGGGAGGCGCGCGCGACGCTGGCCAGGGTGATGAAGAGGGTGCGGTCGCTGGACCCTCCGAGGCTCGCGCTGCTCGACCAGGGGACGCCGCTCCACGAGTTCGTGCTGGCCGGGAAGGTGGTGGAGCGGCTGGAGGGGGACGCGCTGGAGGGGCAGTGGATCGGCGCGCTGCTGGATCAGTTCAGCGGGGCGCTGCGGCGGCTGCGGAAGCTGCACTTCAAGAACCTGGGGCAGCTCCTCGCGCTGACCGAGCGGCTGGATCCGACGCTGTTCCCGGAGGCCGGGGGACAGGACGACGGCGGAGGCGGGGAGCCCGACGGAGCGAGGGAGGGCTAGAGGCGGGCGAGCTCGGCCCCGAGCTCGGCCGCCGTCGCGGCGAGCGCCTCGGGGTCAGGGGGGTGCAGGAAGCGGCGGAGGGCGGCCTCGCGGGTGATCTCGCCCTGGCGGATCTCCATGCTGAGCTCGTGCTCGCAGGGGTTGTCGGGGATCTCGTGCTTCTGGCAGAGATAGCCGTCGAGCAGCGACAGGCGGCAGTTCGCGGAGCGGCGGGGCCAGCTCTTGCTCGGCTCGATCCAGCCCATCCGGGACTCGAGGAAGCGGACGGTCCCGTCGATGTCGCGGCGCATGTGGAGCCAGGGGGAGAACCAGCCGCCGCGCCATTGCGCATCGGAGGGGGCGGTGTGCTCGGCGACGAGGTCGCCGAGGTCGCGCAGCGTGGCGAGGAAATCGCGGGCCTCGTCGGATTGCCGGATCAGGCCGGGCCACCTCGTGCCGGGGTGGCCGCCGATCTTGCTCCGGCCGTCGACGAGCAGGGGGATGCGCTCGCGCGCGGCGAGGGCGAAGGCGGCGTTGAAGAAGCTCGAGCGGACCTGGTTGCAGAGCGCGCAGACGGAGACGGTCCTCCTGTGCTCGCTCCCGAGGAAGCGCGCGAACACCTCCCTGGGCGCGGGGCCGTCGATGACGCGGAAGTCCGCGCCGAAGGCCCCGGCGGCCCTCCGGGCGTTCTCGATCGTGCTCTCGTCGGCGAAGCCGTTGTCTATCGTGATCGCGAGCGTGCGGAGGCCGTAGGACTCGGCGGCCAGCCAGAGCGCCATCACGCTGTCCTTGCCGCCGCTCACCAGGGCGAGGCAATCGTAGCGGCCCCCCCCGCCCTGGGTCTCGATGAACTCGCGCACCTCCCGGGCGATCACCTGCTCGCGGAGGGAGCCCTCGCCGAAGAGGGGCAAGGGGGGCGGGGGCTCGCGGGCGCAGAAGCTGCAAAGGCCGGACGCGTCGAACGTGATGCCCAGCGTCCCCTCGGACAGGATGCAGCGGGCGCAGCGCCTCATCGGCCGAGCTCCTCGCGGCGGGCGGTCACCACGCAGGCGGCGCTGAGCGAGAGGGCGCCGCCGGCGGTCGCCCAGCGCATGAGCTCGGCGCGGCCCTCGCGGAGCTCGGCGGCGGTGAGCGAGCCGGGGACGAGGATCGCGAGCAGCTCCGCCTGCGCGGACATGAGCTCGACGAAATCGGCCGGGCCCATGAGGAGCGTGTCGAGGCTCGACAGGTCGATGTGGATGTCCTCGAAGCCATGGGCCGCGAGCAGGTGGGGGAGCTTGCGGCCGATCTCCACGTCGAGGCCCGCCTGCTCGCGGAGGCGCGCGGCGAACACCCTCATACGCTCCAGGAACGGGCACGGGGGATAGGTGAGCTGGAGCTGGCTGTCGTGGTCCTCCACGAAGGCGATGCCGCCGGAGCGGCTCAGGCGGGCCATTTCGTCGAAGAATCGATCGCGCCTCGCGGGTTCGAACAGATGGAGGGCGAAGCGGACGTGGATCAGGTCGAACGCGGCGGCGGGCAGCGGGACGCCGGCGCAGAAATCGCCGGCGACGAGCTCGATCGGCGCGCCCCTGCACCGGGCGCGCGCCTCGTCGATGAGCTCGGCGTTGACGTCGACGCCCACGACGCGCGCTCCGGGGAACAGGCGCGAGAGCTCCAGCGTCCGCCCGCCGTCGCCGCAGCCGATGTCCAGGATCGAATGGACGCCCGCAGGCGCCCAGCGCCCGGCGGCCTCGGCGAGGATGCGGCGCTCGCGCTCGAGCTGGTGCCGCCCGTGC
Source organism: uncultured Polyangiaceae bacterium (assembly GCA_964421485.1). Lineage (GTDB taxonomy): Bacteria > Myxococcota_A > Polyangia > Polyangiales > Polyangiaceae > CAYQYG01. The sequence goes on from CAYQYG010000084.1 coordinate 5,623, forward strand.
AAGCGGTGAATCGTGGTCCAGAGCTCGGAGAGGCGCGCGTCAGCCATGGGGGCCGCTCGTCATCGAATGGATCCGGGCCGCGGCTCAGTCGAGCGCGTACGCCGGGACCCGGCCGGGCATCCAGTCGCCGCGGGAGTGGTACTCGATCAGGCGATCGCGGTACTTCGGCGGGAGCGCGAAGTGGTCGGGGTTCAGGACCCAGTCGAAGAGCTGCGCGTAGTCGTCGAGCCTCTCCGGGGGCCTGTAGTCGCCGCGGCAGGCCTCGGCGAAGAGCTCGGAGCCGGGGAGCGGCCAGTAGGGGTTGATGCTCGCGGCGCAGGCGGGGTGCTTCTGCTTGAGCTCGCTCACCATCCGGAAGGTGGCGTCCATCGACTCGGCCGGCTCTCCGGGGAAGCCGATGATGAAATGCACGAAGGACGAGATGCCGTGGCGCTCGAGCTTCGCCACGCAGGGCTCGATCTGCTCGACCTTCACGGGCTTGTGGAGGCGGACGAGCGTCGACTGGCTCGCCGACTCGGCGCCGACCAGGATCGAGATGCAGCCGCTCTCGGCCAGGAGGTCCCACTCGTCGTCGGTGTAGCGGAGCACCGAGCCGACCTCGCCCGAGGCGCACCAGGCGAGGTTGAGGCCGCGATCGATGAGGCCGCGCGCGAGCTCGAGGACGCGGCCCTTCCGGAGCAGGAAGTTCGGGTCCGAGAGGCAGAGCACGTCGAGGTCATACCGCTGCTTGAGCTCGGTGAGGTGATCGAGGGCCCGGCTCATCGAGAGGAAGGCGACGTGGCGATCGGTGATCTCCGGCGAGCAGCAGAAGGCGCACCGCCGCGGGCAGCCCCAGCTCGTGAAATAGGTGAGGCCGTGGATCCGCGGCTTCGTGTAGAGGCCCATGACGAAGCGGGCCGTGAGCGGGCGGATGGGGCGGAACGTCGGGTCCTGATCGACGTAGCGCTCGTAATCGATGAGGTGGTAGGGCAGGAGCGGGAGCTCGTCGAGCGAGATCACGGGCCTCGGCTCGGTCCTGCGGATGGCGTCGCCGTCGGCGTAGGCGATGCCCGGCACGGTCGCGAGGTCCCTGCCGCCCCGGAGCGCGCCGACGAGGTCGCGGAAGGTCGCCTCGCCCTGGCCGAGCACGACGACGTCGGCGGCCCTCTCGCGGAGGATCATGTCGGGCGCGGTGGTCGGGAACGCGCCGCCCCAGACGATGGGCAGGCGCGGGTGCGCCGCCCTCAATGCCTTCGCGATCTGGCCGCCGTCGTGGACCTGATAGCCATAGAGCGCGGAGACGCCGACGCAGAGCGCGCCCTCGCACTCGCGGAGCAGCATGCCGAGGCCGTCCTCTTCCAGGTTGTGATCGACGATCTTCACCTCGACGCCCTGCTCGAGGAGCGGGCCCGCGATGGCGAGCAGCTCCAGGGGGAGCACGTAGGTGTTGTCGCGGATCCCCGTCGCGGGGTCATACCTCCTCGGGAGGGAGAGGACGACCTTGCTGCTCATGGCATGCTCCCGGGCGGCGCGCCGCCGCTACCAGCTCGCCCGCCAGGGGGCCTTCTTGCCGCGCGTCTTCGCCATCGCGGCCGGGCCGGGGTCGCCGGCGACGAACGGCGCGCAGCGGAGCGAGCCAGGATCGCCCTTCGCGATGACCTTGGCGTCGAGGCCCGAGGCCCGGTACTTGTCGGCCGCGTAGAGCAGGAGGCCGAGCAGGTCCTGGGTGGGGACGTCGCCGCCGCCGTACTTCGCGTACTTCGCGGCCTCGGCGTCGCTCATCTTCTGCACGCCGGGCTCCCGCGCGAGCAGGTCGTGGAGCTCGTCGACCGTGAACCGGAAGCCCTCCTTCTCGAGATGCCTGAACAGGTCGGAGCGGATGTGCTGCTCGACCTTCTTGTGGAAGGCCTTGTCGCTCTTCACGCTGTCGATGAAATCCCTGGCTGTACGTGACATGGTCGCTTCTCCTCTCTCGGTCAGGTGGCGTGGGGAGCGGGGGCCGTCCGGCTCCAGTACTCCTCGACCAGGCGCTTGTTCAGGAACGCGATGTCGCAGCAATGCTCGTTGATCTTGAAGATGTCCCCCCTCCCCTCGTTGTAGTTGCGCGCGAAGCACATCGAGCAGAAGTGGAACGCGTCGCACCCCATGCATTTCGGGAAATCGGACCAGCTCGTGCGGCGGATCTCCTCGATGGCGGGGGTGCCCGCCCAGAGGTCCTTCAGCCTGTCGCTGTGGGCGTTGCCGAGCTTGCGCCGGAACAGGGGGCAGAAGAAGTAGTCGCCGTTCGCGTCGAGGCAGATCGTGTCCCGGCCCGCGCCGCAGCAGGGGGAGCTCGCGAGCGTCCTCGGGTCGATCGGCGGATCGCGGAAGTCGAGGAAGCGGCGGTACGCGGGGTCGTGCTCGATCATGTCGCGGATGAGCTCCTCGGCCTCGGCGAGGCTCAGGCGGTTCTCGAGCGGGTAGGACGCGAAATCCGTGCAGGCGAACAGGACGAAGTCGGTGTTGACGTCGATGCCGTGGGGCCAGGCCCACCTCGCGACGTCCTTGAAGGCGTGGCGGTTCACCTTCATGATCGGGCAGCTTATCTTGAGCGGGATGTCGCTCTCGATGACGCGCTCGATGGTGCGCATGGTCCTCTCGTGGGAGCCGGGCACGCGGGTGATGTAGTCGTGCTCCTCGGGGTTCATGCTGAAGAGCGTGAACTGCATCTCGTCGATCTGGACCTCCTTCAGCACGTCGAAGTACTGGTCGGTGATCGTGGTGCCGTTGCTGAGCACGGTGATGGCGAAGTCGTTCTCGCGGGCCTTCCTGAGGATCCTGTCGAAATGGGGGTGGAGGAAGGCCTCTCCGCCGGAGAAGGTGACGGAGAAGGTGTTCATGTCGCGGAGCTCGTCGAGCACGCGCATGGCGACGCCGGTGTCGAGGTTCAGCTTCGCGCGCTCGAGCGGGAGGTAGCAGTGGCGGCACTTCTCGTTGCAGCGGGCGGTGACGTCGATGTGGATGCGGAAGAGCAGGGGCTTCTTGCTGAAGTAATCGAAGAAGAAGTCGCACGAGTCGGTGTTCTTCTTCATGGCCTCCGGCTGGATGGAGGCGCGGCGGTCGACGAGGGTGCCGCTCCTGTACGAGAACCTGGGCTCCTTCGCGGCGAGCTCGGCGGCGTCATTGCCGAGGGCGACGTAGCCGTCGGCCTCGAGATCGGCGAGGCACCTCCTCAGCGCGGCCTCGACGGCGGCGGGCGTGGCGGCAGGGAGGCTCGGGGCGAGCTCGCGGGCGAGGTCGTCTATCCGCCTGGGCGTGCGGGAGAGGGCGCGGAGGTACGCCGCGCCGGTGGTGTCATAGATGCGATCGAGCTTGGAGACGCGGTTGTAGACGTATCCGAAGTCGTCGTAGATGCGTATGAGGGTGCTGTCGAGCTGCTTGACGAGGGCCGGGGGCGGGGCGTCCGGAGGTGTGCTCGAAGGGCTCGCCATGAAATCCGTGCAAAGCAAGGGCCGGGCCGACGAGGGGTTGACGCGGATCCGCGCGAACGCTATAATGTTTTGTCCACCAGTCTTGTCCGGGGGCACGCGCAAAGACTGCGCGGGGGCGAATGACGTGCGCCGGCAGACGGCGACGGGCGACGGCGGCGTTGCGGTCGAGGTGGAAGGTGACCGTGTCGCTGTGGGCTACTCGTCGCGGAGATGGCGCTCGAGGAGCTTCGTCGCGACCTCGAGCAGGTCGCGCTCGGTGATGATGCCGACGAGGAGCTCGCCCTCGACGACGGGCAGGCAGCCGACGCGGTGCTCTCGCATCAACCGCATGGCCTCGAGCGTCGGGGTGGCGGGGGTCACGGTGATGGGATGGGCCTTCATGATGGACGCGACCGTCTGGGCCGCGGAGATCGAAGGAGGGCCGCCGCGAGCCGAAGGGGGAGCGCCAGGGTCGCGGGGGCGGCCATGGCCTCGGGCCATGAGGCGGAGGAGGGCGCGGTGGGAGACCAGGCCGACGAGGCGGCCCTGGTCGTCCTCGACAGGGACGTGGCGGATATGGCGCCAGTCCATGACGCTGGCGGCGAAATCGACGATGTCGGTGGGGCGGACCGTGAAGAGGTCGCGGGTCATGAACTGTCCGACGACTCGATAGCTCTCGCGGAGGGCGCGGTCGTCCTCGATGGGGGGCGCGAGGGGCCAGCGGTGCACGGGGTCGTCGCCGCGCTGGTGGCTCAGCATCGCGGCGCAGAGGGCGCGGCAGGTCATGTCCCCGGCGGCCCTGTCAGCCCCCTTCAGCGCAGCAAAGGACGAGAGGGCCCACTGGGCGCCGGTCTGGCCGGAGCGGACGCGCTCGTCGATGACGCCCAGGTAACGGTCGATGTCGCCGGGGTCGATGCCGGCGGCGGCGAGGCCCTCGCGGGCCCGGGGGAGGAGGTGGCCCTGGATGAGGGCCGGGGCAGAGAAGGTCTCGCCGTGGATCCAGGTGAGCTGGGCCTTGAGGCCGTGGCGGGCCGCGGCGAAGAAATTGGCCTTGGCGTCGGCGAAGGACATGACCCGATCGATGCGGTCATGCTCGCGGGAGAGGGCGGCCATGAGGCCATAATAGAAGGCGGCGTTGGCGACCTCGTCGAGCAGGGTGGGGCCGGAGGGGAGGGCGCGGTTCTCGATCCGGAGGTGGGCGACGCCGCCGGCAACTCCATAGCAGGGGCGGTTCCAGCGGTAGACGGTGCCGTTGTGGACGCGGAGGGCCGTGAGGTCGGGGATCTCGCCGCGGTCGAGCACGGCCATGGGGTCCTCGCCGGGGTCGGAGGTCATGATGATCCGGAAGCGGGCGATGTCCTCGCGGAAGATCTCGAGCACGCTGTCCTTGATCCAGGCGTCGCCGAAATGGACGCGAGGGGCGTGGGGGCGGTCGATGCGGGCGGCGGGGCGGGTGTCGATGGAGCGCTCGAAGAGGGCTATCCGGGTCTCGTGCCAGAGGCGGCGGCCGAGGAGGAGGGGCGAGTTGACGGCGGCGGCGAGGACGGGGGCGGTGACGGCCTGGGCGAGGTTGTAGAGGGCGGCGAGCTCGCCCGGGGCGACCTGGAAATGGATCTGGAAGCTGGTGTTGCACGACTCGAGCATGACGCTGTCGTGCGTGGCCTCGAAGTCGTCCAGGCCCTGGATGCGGACGTGGAACTCGCCGCCGCGGAGGGCGCGGAGGGCGCGGTTGAGCTCGTGGTAGCGGGGCCTGGGGGTCATGTTATCGAGGCCGAGGTCGCTCGAGCGGAGGGTGGGGAGGATGCCGGTGAGCAGGACGTCGCCGCCGAGGGCGCGGGCCGCCTCCGCGGCCTTGCCGACGAGGTCGCGGAGCTCGGCCTCCATGCGGCTGAGGCAATCGCCGCCGAAGAGGAGGGGGGTGAGGTTGGCCTCGAGGTTGAAGCGGGCGAGCTCGGTGGTGAGGCGGGGGTCGGCGGCGCGCTCGAGGACGTCGAGGACGAGCGGGGCAGGGCGGAGGCCGCGGTCGACGAGGAACATCTCCTGCTCGGCGCCGATGCGGCGGACGCCGGTCTCGATGCGGCCCTCGTCGAGGAGGCGCTCCAGGGCGACGACATCGGCCAGGAGGGCCTGCATGAAGGCCTGCCGCTGCTCCTCATCGATCTCTACCGCGACGCTCTGCTCGCCCATGAAACGCTCCGGGGGGCAGCATACTACCGGCGCGAGGGAGATCTCGCGGAGATCGGTCTCGTCCTGCCGGGCGACCACGTCCGGCCCCGGGGACGGAGGGGGCCCTCACCTCCCGGGGCGGGGACTCCGGTCCACGCTCGGGGGCTCCGCGCGCAAGCGCGCTGCGCCCCCGACCCCCCCGGGCCCCTGTCGTGGCCCGCCTACGACCCCGCCCCTCCGGTGAGGACCCCCTCCGTCCCCGGGGCCTCCTGCCGGATGAGAGGGGATGTGAGGGATGAGGGGGGATGTGAGGGAGAGCTCTGTCAGAAACGGCAACGCCGAGCGGTCGGTGATCGCTCGGCGCTGCCGCTTCTGAAGCGGTAATAAGCAGGAAGAGAAGCGATAAGCGAAGCGATCAATTGGCCGAGACGATGACCGGCGTGGACGGTCCATTGCCACCGCCGGGCCTGATGCCGCCCCACCCCTCGGGGAGGGCCGGCTCCGTCCAGTTGAAGAGGAAATGACCGTCGAGGGCCGAGACGTTGACGCACTCGGCGCTCTTCGGGTTGCCGAAATCCTCGTGCCAGTAGGCGACGTGCATGGCGAGCGGCGCCCTGAGATACTGGATGTGGGGGACCTCGGAGAACCAGAGGACCTTGGGCTCACCATACTTCTCGTTGGACATGGTGGCGTTGAGGTCCTTCCATTCGATCGGGAAGTAGCCGATCGCGGTCGTGGCGTACTTCGTGTGGTCGTGGCCGGGGACGGGGACGCCGCCCTTGCCGGGGGAGAAGAGGGAGGCGTAGACAGGGCGGGTGCCCTCGTAGGCAGTGAGGGTGCCGGGGAGGATCTTGACCTCGATCCACTTGCCGCCGGGGGTGACGCCGCGAGGGAGGTCCTTCCTGGCGCGGGTGAAGGTCATGTCGGCCTCGTCGACGAAGACGCCGGGCTCGTCGCGGAGCTCGTAATAGGACTTCTTGCCGGAGGCGACGCGCTCGTCCTTGATGGCGACCGGGGTCTTGCCAGGGACGGCGCCGGCAGGGGTGAAGCCGCCGCCGTCGTCGCGGCGATATTTCGGCTTGGGGCCGTGGGTGCGGTTCCAGGCGAGGGGGAGCTCGAGGCCCTTGCCGAGCTCCTTGCCCTTGAACTGGGAGCGCTTGACGGCTCGGACGCGGTCGGCGGGGACGATCATGAGGTCGCTGGTGAGCAGCCAGGTGCGGCCCTCGGCCTCGAAGGCGCTGGCGTAAGCCAGGAGCGAGCCGTTCGGGATGACGCGCCAGACGAGCGTGGCAGGGTTCCGGTTGCCAGTGCCGGTGACGCGGCGGTTGCCCTCGAAGACGTCCGCAGGGACGGGATCGGTCGGGGGGATGGGCTCGGTGGTGAGCAGCTCCTCGTGGCCGCGCGACCACTCGGCGAGCTGGACGAAGGAGCCGCGCGGGCCGAATCGCCGCTCGGCCTTCTCCTGCTCCTCCGGGGTGGGGATGCGGCTGTACATGGGGGCGCCGTTGGAGAAGGCATAACGGTAGGGCCAGACGGCAGCGGGGTCAGGGGCGACGCGGCTCAGGGCCTTGAAATAGGGGTCGTTCAGGTCGAGCGTGGTCTTGCGGTCGAGGCAGGCATAGCCGCGCGGGGCGACTCGATACCAGCCGCGGCTGCAGCCGTCGCCGGCGACGGGCTCGGTGGAGAGGAGGGGGACCGAGGTGCCAAAGCGGATGTAGCCGAGCGGGAGGCCCTCGGCCTTGGGATGCTTGTAGATGTAGGCGAACGGGAGGACGGCGCCCATGCGGGGGCGGGTGTCGACGAGGGCGGGCTCCTTCGGGGCCCCGGCGACTGGCTCCTTGGCGGCGAGGGGGGCCGGGGACTCGCCGCGAGGCTCGAGGACCTCCGCGGTGATGGTGTCCTCGAGGCGGGGGGAGGCCGCGGGGCGGTCGGATCGGGCCGCAGGGGCAGGGCGGTCGACGGCGGCGCCGGAGCAGGCGGCGAGGGCCAGGGGGGCGAGGAAGAGGCAGGAGAACGCGGTCAATGCCGGGCGCGCCGCGTACGCGAGCTGTCGCATGGGCGGGGCGTATCGCGAGCGGCGGCGGAGGGGCAAATATCCTGCGCGCGGGGTGCTCGGCGGGCGGCGGCTCGCAGGCGAAATCGGCCGTCAATCCCCGAGCTGGAGGAAGGCGCGCATCTTGGCGAGGAGGTCGACCTTGGCCTCGTGGAGGCGGCCCTGGCGGGCCTCGGCGGTGAGGTCCTCGACGGCGGCCTGGAGGCCCATGCGGCGCCGGGCGAGGATGGCGGCGATGGGCTCGGCGATCTCGGGGCGGCGCTGGACGATCTCCTGGAATGCCTTCTTGTCGAGGCGATAACACTCGACGTCGGAGAGGGCGACGACGGTGGCGGAGCGGGGCTCGCCGGTCATGAGGGACATCTCGCCGAAGAAGCTGCCGTCGGACATGCGGGCGACCTCGCGCTCGGTGCCATCGACGGAGACGCGGACGGCGACCTCGCCGGCGACGACGAGGTAGAGCCAGTGGGCCTCGGCGCCCTGGCGGGTGAGGACCTCGCCGCGCGTGAAGGGGGAGTAGCGGAGGCGGGCGGCGAGGGAGGCGCGGTCGTCCTCGGAGAGGCAGGAGAAGAGCTCGACGCGGGAGAGGGCGACCATGCGGCGCTCGAGGTCGACCTGGGTCTTCTGCTCGCGGCGCGCGTGCGATTCCTCCGTGACGAAGACGGCGTGCGCGGGGATGGAGAGCGGGATGTTGGCGCGGCGGAGGGCGAAGAAGATGCGGGTGCGGACGGCGCTGTCGGTGGAGTCGTCGACCGCGAGGTTCGTGAGCCAGTAGCGGGCGGCGTAGCGGCCCCAGCTCTCCTCCATGCCCATCATGATGCAATGAGGGGCGGGGTCGCGGGCGACGTTGTCGATCATGGCGGCGTTCAGGGCCTCGGTGACGGCGCAGATCACGTCCGAGGGCTGGTGGCGAAAATCGACGTTGAAGAGGACGGTGCGGCGCCATTGCACCGGGCCCGCGGCGCGGCGGCCGAGGACGATGACCTGGCTCTTCATGAGCACGCTGTTGGGGACGAGCGCGGTCTCGCCGTTGCGGGTCTCGACGGCGGTGTAACGCCAGCGGATCTCGACGACCTTGCCGATGATGTCGCCGACCTTGACCCAGTCGCCGACGTGGATGGAGTCGTCGATCTGGAGGGCGAGGCCGCCGAGGGTGTTGCCGAGGGTGTCCTGGAGGGAGAGGCCGATGACGGCGGTGACGACGGCGGAGGTGGCGAGGAGGCCGGTGACGTTGTACCCGGCGCGCGAGGCGAGGGCGAGGGTGGTGGCGACGATGGCGGCGCCGACGACGAGGTCCTGGAGGATGCGGGAGACGCGGATGCGGGCGCGCGGGAGGACGAGGCCGAAGACGACCTTGGCGAGGGCGCCGATGCCGACGAGCGCGAAGAGGATGCGGGCCGCGAGGTGGACCTCGGCGTAAGCGCCGGCGCCCGCGCGGCGGAGGACGGCGGCGAGCAGGGCGGTGAGGACGTGCATCGCGAGGAGGGCGTAGAGGCCCTTCAGGCGGCGGTCGTCCCGCTCGGGCGCGAGGCGGACGAGGAGGAGGGCGCCGGCGACGACGAGCACCGCCTGGAGGGTGAACGCTTCGATGAGCTCCGCCTGGAGCGCGGCCCAGAGCGACATGGGCCGAAGCTACACCGAAACAGGGCGGCGGGGGCCGCCGGTCGCCGCGCCGCCACGGCCGCGCGGGTCGGGCGCCGCGGGGTGGAGCACCTCGGGCTGGACGCCCTCGCGCTCCAGCCGGGCGCGCGCGGTCGAGAAGGCCAGCTCGCTCCGGTCGCCGCCGACGAAGCGGCGGTCGAGGCGGGCGGCGGCGACGAGCGTGGTGCCGCTGCCGCACATGAGGTCGGCGACGACCGCGCCGGGGGCGCTGGAGGCGCGGACGATGCGCTCGAGGAGGCGCTCGGGCTTCTGGGTGGGATAGCCGGTGGCCTCGCGGCGGAGCGGGGTGTTCGCGACCATCGCGGGGATGTCCGACCAGACGCTGCCCAGGCGGCGGCCCTGGTCGGCATAATAGCGGTAGGTCTTGCCGGCGATGACGCGCTCGCGGTAACGGCGGCCGCTCTCGTCGACGTGATTGAAATGCATGGCGAGGCTGGTCGCGGCGTAGGGCTCGCGGAGATCGGGGTCGCCGGCGTTGTAGACGACGGAGGCGCGCTCCTTCGAGGCGCGGGCATAGAGGAGGAGGGTCTGGTGGGTGACGGCGAAGCCGCGGGCGCCGCGGCCGCCGTTGCCCGGGATCCAGATGACCTCGCCGAGGAAGGCGCCGCGGCCGAAGATCCTATCGCAGAGGACCTTGGCCTCGTGCACGGCGCGGTGATCGAGGTGGAGGTAGAGGGTGGCGCCCGGAGCCATGCAGGCGCGGATGGCCTCGAGGCGCGGGGCGAGCATGGCGAGGAGGTCGTCCACGCCGGCGGGATCGGCGTAGGCGTCGGGGCCGCTCTGGGCGTGCTTGCGGCCGCGGGCCTGGCCCCTTTCGGCGCGGGCGGCCATGGTGGTGCCGACGCCGAAGGGGGGGTCGAGGTAGACGAGGTCGAAGCGGAGCGCGGCAGGGAGGGCGGCGCAGACGTCGAGCGCGTCGCCGAGGGCGAGGAGGTGGGCGGTCACGGGACGGCGCCCGCGGCGACCGGGGCGGCGCCGGGGAGGAGGTCGCCGACGAGCGCCGTCACCATTTCAATGTCGCGCTGCGGGGTGAGCTGCGGCAATGCGGGGAGCCAGGGCCAGTAGGGGCCGCCGCCGAGGCAGCCGGCGACGGCCTCGTCGGGGGTGCAGGCGACGCGCATGTGGATGTGGTCGTCGTGCGCGGCGCTGTCGCCGGGCTGGAGGAGGACGCTCTCGGCCTGCCAGACGAGCTCGGGGTCCTCGCCGCGGGCGAGGGCGTATTCGATGATCAGCGCCTCGATCCAGCGGGCGACGAAGAGCCATTGCACGTTGGCCTGCTCCGAGGCGACGAGGGCCTTGACGAGCAGCCAGTTGCGCTCGATGTCGAGCCGGAGGAAATCGGCGCCGGCGGAGGGGGCGGGGGCGTCCTTGGTGGGCGCGACCTCGGCGAGGGCGTCGGGGGCGAAGCGGAGGAAGCCCGGGGATCGCGATGAGCGGCCGTCGGGGGTGAGGAGGTAAAAGAGGAGGTCGGCGTCGCGGCCGGTGCGGTGGGAGCGGTGGCCGTGGATCCGGCCGCCGCGCTGGGCCGAGAGGTCGCCGACGACGAGGGGGGCGCCGCCGGGGCGGGCGCGGGCGACGTCGCGCGCCGCTGCCTGGATGGCGGCGACGAGGCGGGGGTTGCCCCAGCGGGCGCCCTTGCTGCGGAGGAGGACGTAGCCCTCGCCCTGTTTCGGGAGCTCGGCGGCGCCGGTGACGACGCCGTCGTGGGGGACGCCGATCGATCCGCGGAGCGCAGGCGCGAGCGGGGTCGGGAGCTGCGCGACGCAGCCGGCGAGGGCGAAGGCGAGGGCGGCGAGGGCGAGGAGGCGGGGGATCATCGGCGCTGGGGAGCAAGGCGCCCCTCCGCGGAGGCGGGGCGCTTCGGCAGAGGTGAGCTGACCCGCTGCGAGGCGGGAAATACGCCGGCGGGAGGGAGAGGGCGAGGGTAATTTTCCGGGGCGGTGCTCCTGCGCGTGGCAGATCTCACAATCGCCGGGGGTCCGGGCGGGGCGGCGAGGCTCAGGCGCCCCGGTCCTCGAACAGGAGCGCGTGGAGCTTGGCGGCGGTCCCGGCCTGGCTCCCGTGGTGATAGGCCTCGGTGAGCGGCACCCTCTCGCCGCTCTCGAGCGAGATCGCGAGGCGCTCGAGCCTCCGGCCCTTCCTGTCGAGCTTCGTCTCCACCTCGACGCCGCGCGCGGCCTCGAGCGCGATCACGCGCTCCTTGCCCGGGAAGGGCCATGTCCGCGCGCGGATCCGCGCGGTGCCCTCGCCCGGGTGCACGGTCACCACGACGCGCTGGAGCAGCAATGCGTAGAGCACGAGGGCTATCAGGAGCGGCACCGGGTTGAGCGCGGGGCCGCCGTGGTGCCGGAACGAGGCGCGGAGCGTGGGCTCCCGGGCGCCGGGGGCCAGGAACGCGGTGAGCGCGGCCGCGGTCGCCTGCTGCGCCTCGAAGTCCCCGGGGAACCAGTCCGTCAGCCACGCGGGGCCGCCGGGGCGCTGGAGGCGGATCCGCGAGGCGCCCCGCCGCGCGTCCGTCTCCAGCGCGGCGGCCGTGGCGTCCCCGAGGTCCATGCGATTCGATTCGGAGGAGTATCCGATGTCGACCGTGGTGCTGTCGACGACGCAGGTGACGCTTCGATCCGGCTTGCGCGTGCAATCGATCCGGATCGAGCGGCGGCTGCCCGTGATCAGCGGGACCAGGGACATCGCGGCCAGCACCGCGAGCGCCGCGATGAGGGAGCCGCTCCTCCCGGGGAAGAACGCGAGGGACCGAGGCCGAGCCCGGGGAGGGGGCGCGCGGTACGGGTCGGGCATGACGCCGAGCATACACCGGCGGCGCGGCGCCCGGGGCTCACCAGCCGGCGTCGCCGGCGCGGAAGTGGAGGTGGGCGGCGACGCGCGCCTCGATGACCCGGGCGGCGTCCTCGGACGCGAAGGAGCCGGCGAGGGCGAGCTCGCCGGACGCGCGCTCGAGATAGCCCTGCTCGACGAAGGCGGCGAGCGCGTTCTCGATCACGGGGCCGCTCACGGCCTCGCTGCGCTCGATCTCGCCGCCGAGGAACATCTGCTCGCCGATGGCGAGCGCCTTCGCGACGAGCTCCCGGTTCGCCAGCGGGCCCTTCACGAGGACGCACGCGGCGCGGGCCGCGATGCGATACCCCTCGAGGAAGCTCCGGATCACCGCGGCATAGAAGCCAATCCAGCCGCGGCCGTCCAGGCCGTCGTGGCCGGGGCCGGCGGAGGCGGCGCCGCCGGCGAGCGCGAGCTCGCCGGAGGCGGCCATGTCGGCGACGGTCTCCTCGAAGATCTTCTCGAATGGGGCGTCGGCGCGGAACATGAATTCGTACTTGAAGAGGCGGGAGAGGGAGCGGACGCGCTCGGCGAGGTCGGCGAGCGGGACCGGGCGGCGATCGCCGGGGGCGTCGGCGGGTGGGGTGAGCATGGCGACGCTGACGAGGGCGCGGTCGACGAAGAGGTGCACGATGATGTTCTTCGCGATGTCGAGCAGGAGGCGGGTGTCGTCGGGGACCGTGTAGATCACGTCGTCGCCCGTGTAGATGCGGGCGCGGCGGCGGGCCTTGCCGGTCAGGGTGTCGCCGGGGACGTGCTGGCGGACGAGGCCGCCGCGCACGTAGAGCACCGCGGCGTCGCGGATCGCGGCCTCGCGCAGCTCGCCGGTGCCGCGCGTGAGCGAGGGGGCCGTGCGGGCGCCGAGGCGGCGCACGAGGGTCGTGAGGCGGGCGCACTGGGCGAGGAGCTCCATGTGGGGGAGGCCGCGGCGGCCGTGGCACAGGAGCGCGGTCGCGACGAGGGAGCCGGGGGTGACCAGGGTGACGCGGTTGATCTCGCTCATCACGCGGTGCGCGAGGCGGGCGACGAGCGCGCGGCGGCGCGCGGGGGTGGCGGCCTTGCCCTCGATCCCGGCCGAGGCGCGCAATTCGTCGAGGGAGAGGATCTGGCCGATCTGGACGTTGGCGCGGCCGTATTTCTCGCGGAGGACGCCTCCTATCTTGAGCAGCTCGCCGGCGCCCTCCTTGCGCTTCTGGCCGCCGGAGAGCTCGCGGGCATAGGCGCCCTCCTCCATCATGCGCTCGTAGCCGATGCTGATCGGCACGAACGAGACGCGCTGGCCCTCCAGGCCGAGCGCGGCCTCGACGACCATGTTGAGCAGGCCGAGCTTCGGGGGGAGGAGCTTGCCGGTGCGGGAGCGGCCGCCCTCCAGGAAGAATTCAATGGCCCATCCGTCGCGGATGAGGCGGCGGACGTAGGCGTCCACGACGGCGGAGTAGAGCCGGTCGCCCTTGAAGCTCCGGCGGATGAAGAAGGCGCCGGCGCGGCGGAAGAGGGGGCCTATCGGGAAGAACGCGAGGTTGTCGCCGGCGGCGATGACGGGGACCTGGAGCGCGCTCTTGCGGAGCACGTACGATAGCAAGAGGTAATCGACGTGGCTCTTGTGGCTGGGGAGGAGCACGAGCGAGCCGCGGCGGGCGGCCTCGCGCACGCGCTCGATGCCCTCGGCGTCGACGTCGATGCCGGCGTAGACGCGATCCACGAGCGTGTCGGCCGCCACCTCGAGGCCGCGCAGGGTGCCCGGCGCGGGCTCGGCCTGCATGGCGCGGAGCATGCCGCGGGCCTTCCGCTCGAGCAACGCGCGCTGCTCCTCGCTGGAGCCGGCGAGGTCGCGCAGGGTGGCCTGGAGCCTGGGGCTGCGGAGGACCTCCTCGCGGACGCGGTCGACGGGCTTCTGGGCAGGGCCGAGGGCGGCGCGGCGCTCGCGCTCGAGGCGGCGGAGGAGGGCGTAGGTGAGGCGGCGCGCGAGGGTGGCGTCGTCGGGGGCCGCGGCGGCTTGCTCGGCGAGGAAGGCGTCGAGGCGGACGGGCTCGCCGGCGCGGATGACGCAATGGCGGTGATTGAGGAGGAACTGGGCGACGGCGCGGACGTCGCCAGGGAACTCGGCGGGGCCGAGGACGGCGTCGACGAGGGAGAAGCCGAGGCGCTCGGGGCGCTGGGACCAGAGGAGGGTCTGGGGGACGAGGGAGATGTGGAGGCGCTCGGTGCGCTGGAGGTCGAGGAGGACGCGGAGGGGCTCGTCGCCCTCGCTGCGGCCGCGGTGGGTGGCGCCGGGGCGGGGCAGGAGGCGCTCCGGCGGGCGCTTGAGGAAGAGGAGCGCGGAGCGGCCGGCCCGGACAGCGTCGCGGAGGCGCTCGGCCGGCGGGCGGCGGAGGGAGAGGGGGGAGGCGAACCAGGCGCCGAGGTCGTTGGCGAAGCCGATCGGGGGGAGGCCGAAGCGCTCGACGAGGGCCTCGAGCGTGAGCAGGTCGACGAGGGAGACGTTGCGGACGACGTGCACCACGGGGCCGCGCGCGGCGGCGGCGCGGACGGCGGCGATCCAGGCGGGATCGACGGGGATGCGCCGGAAGAGGGAGTCGTAGGCGCGGGCGGCGAGGGACGCCGGGCGGAGGGCCATGCGGCGGGTGTAGCTTCGGTCGGCGCGGAGGGGAAGCGCAGGGCGCCTTGACGAGAGGCGGTGATCCGGCCGACGATGGGCGGATCGCGCCGTGCCGGCCCGGCCGGTCTCCGCGTCCCGGCGCCTTGGCGCCCGATCTCTATCTCCGATCCCCGGCGGGATTTCCGCCATCAAGCACGCTGTCAGGAACCTTGCCCGCCGGTGGCCGACTTCCGCCTGGACGGCGGGTCAGAAGCATTGCGAGGCGCAATTCGCGGACACGCACGACGTCCACTGATTGCAGGCGTTGTTGGCGCCGCAGCACTGCGCCTGGCACTGCGCGGGGGGCGTGCCGCCGATGGCGCACTGCTGGAAGCAGCTCATGGCGGCCGCGCAGGTCCCGTTGTTGAGGCAATTCTCGGTCTGGCTGCAGCAGCTCGCGATGATGCACTGGCTGCACGGGGTGCCGCCGGGGTCGAGGGAGCAGCTGCCGGCGTCCACGGGGGGCGGGGAGCCGCAGTGGCCGCCGTTGCAGACGAGGCCGACGCAGCACTGCTGCGAATTCTGGCAGTTCGAGCCGGGCGGGAGGCAGGAGCCGTTGCCGCAGAGGTTGTTCTGGCACTGGTTGCTGCAGCAATCGGAAGGATCCGCGCAGGGGAAGCCGTCGAGCGTGCACTGGTTGCCGCAGGTGCCGTTGTCGCAGATTCCGCTGCAGCACTCGAAGCCGTCGGTGCAGCCGAAGCCGTCCGGGAGGCAACTGCCGAAGCCGCAGAGGGAGGTGTTCGGGTCGCAGAAGAAGCTGCAGCAGTCGGAGTCCTGGGAGCAACCGAAGCCGTCCGGGAGGCAGCTCCCGAAGCCGCAGGCGCCGGTGTCAGGGTTGCAGAAGAAGCTGCAGCAGTCGGAGTCCTGGAAGCAGCCGAAGCCGTCCGGGAGGCACTCGCTCACGCCGCAGGTGCCGGTGTTCGGGTTGCAGAAGAAGCTGCAGCAGTCGGAGTCCTGGAAGCAGCCGAACCCGTCGGGCTGGCACTGGCCGGAGCCGCAGGTGGACGTGCTCGGGTTGCAGAAGGCGGAGCAGCACTCGGCGTGCTGGGTGCAGAAGACGCCGTCGGGGTTGCACGGGCCGACGCCGCAGAGGCCGTTGTCGCAGGTCCCCGCGCAGCACTCGGCGGCCGAGGCGCAGGGGCTGCCGTTCGGCTCGCATTGCTGGAAATCGCAGGTGCCGGCGGCGCAGATGCCGGAGCAGCACTCGGGGCCGAAGCTGCACGGGAGGCCGTTCGCGGAGCAGGTGCCGGGGCCGCAGACGCCGCCGGTGCAGAGGCCGGAGCAGCACTGGGCGGGGGTCTGGCAGATGAAGCCGTCGGGCTGGCAGGAGCTGCCGCAGAAGCCGCCGTTGCAGGCGAGATCGCAGCAATCGCCGTCGGCGACGCAGGAGGCGCCCTGGGGCTTGCACTGGAAGGGGCCGCAGTAGCCCTGGGGGTTGCACTCGTGGTCGCAGCATTCGGAGGGGTGGGCGCAGGCGGCGCCCTCGGGCTCGCACTCGGCGCCGCCGCAGAGGCCGTTCAGGCAGTCGAGATTGCAGCACTCCGCCGGGACCTGGCACGCCTCGCCGGGGGCGCGGCACTCGTAGCCGCCGCAGAAGCCGTTGAAGCAGTCGTAATCGCAGCAGTCGGTGGTGAGGGCGCAGGCGTCGCCCTGGGGCTTGCAGATCTGGGCGGGCTTGCAGGCGCCGGCGCTGCAGGCCAGGCCCGAGCAGCAGGCGACGCCGTCCGCGCAGCTGTCGCCCTGGTCGTGGCAGCCGGCGGCGTCGCCGTCCTGGGCCCAGTCGCCGGTGCGGGAGCCGCAGGCCGGGAACATGGTGAACAGGGCCGCAGGGACGAGGGCCGCGCAGGCAATGCGAAGAGCGAGCCAAGAACGCATGGGCACGATAGTAGACCTGCGGCGCGGGGCGTCTACCCAGAAGAGACCCCTGCCCTCGAGGGGCGATTCGAGCTAACACCCGGCCGACATGACGCGCGAGGCGAAGGAGTCGGACGAGGCTCGTGGCGACGAGGGCGAGGCGCGGCGCACGACGCCCCGGCCAGGGGCGGCGAGGGGCACGCAGAGGCCGGCGGTGACCGGAGGGGCGCCGCGGCGCGGGCCCGCGGAGCTGCGGCCGCCGGGGATGCAGGAGGAGGAGCCGGAAGGGGTCGCCTGGAAGGGCGCGCTGGCCGTGGCGCTGGTGGTGGGGGGGCTCGTGGCGTGGCGGGCCTGCACGAAGGAGGACCCGCGGGCCACGGCGCCGGCGGCAGGGTCGGCGGCGGCGCAGGCGAGCGCGGCGGTCCCGGCGGCGACGGCGACGCCGCGGTGCGCGGCGGTGGGGGCGCCGTTCCAGATCGGCGAGGCGCCGAAGCCGAAGCGGGTGGACGCGGACGCAGGGGCGCAGGGCGCGGAGGACGAGCAGCTCGCGCCGTTCGCGGTGGAGGTGGGGCGGGGCGCGGTGCTCTCGGGCGGGTTCGCGGTGGGGGCGCTGCGGCAGGCCGAGGGGGGGACCGTGGCGATGGTGGCCACGCTGGGCGCGGACGGGGCAGGCGGGAAGCTGGTGCGGCTCGCGCGATCGCGCGGGGACCTGGACCCGCCGGTGGTGGCAGGGCTCGGGGGCGCGCTGCTCGTCGCGATGCTCGAGCCGAACGCGGGCGGGCGGGCGATCAAGCTGGCGCGCGTGGAGGGGGAGCACGTCACGTGGGGGGCGGAGCTCTCGGAGGGGCGGGACGAGTCGCTGGCGATCGACGCGGCGGCCTCGGGGGAGCGGGCGATCCTGGTGTGGGACGACGTGACGCGCGACGGGAAGCGGTCGCGGATCATGATGGCCTCGGTCGATACGGCGACGATGCGCTCGACCACGTCGCCTCGGCCGATCTCGCAGCCGAAGGTCGACGCGGAGGTGCCGCGCGTGGCGGCGCGGCCCGGGGGGTACTGGCTGGCGTACGTGGCGCGCTCGGAGGAGCGGGCGAAGAAGGACGCGGAGGACGAGGACACGGCGTCGGCGGGGGAGACGATCGGGCATCAGTGGGTCGAGGTGGTGCCGCTCGACGAGACGGGGTCGCCGGCGGCCTCGGCGCGCGCGGTGACGCCGAAGGACGGGCACGTGCTGGCCTTCGATCTCGCGGCCGCGGACGACGGGGGGGCGATCATGGCCTACCGGGACGACGACACGCCGAGCGGATCGAGCGGGGGGCGGGTGAGCACGGTGCTGGTGACGCTCGGGGGGGTGGGACAGCCCCGGGTGATCGCGGACGAGGACACGGTGGGATCCGGGGTGCCCTCGCTGCTGCCGGGGTGGATCGCGGTGGCGAACACGGCGGGGCCGGCGCGGCTCGCGGCGATGAGCGGCAAGGGGGAGATCGCCGACGGGCTCGCGGAGGAGCCGGCGGTGGGGAGCGCGGAGCCGATCGCGGCGGACCGGGGGCTCGTGCTGCTGGCTCGGCCGGCGGGGCCGGCGATGAAGCTCGAGGTGCTGCGGTGCGCGGCGGGGGGGCCGCGGCCGCCGGGAGGCGACCCGGCGCCCCGGGCGCCGGACGGCGCGGAGGACCGGCCCGCGCCGGTGGAGGAGCGTCCGGCGCCGCCGGAGAGCGCGGACCCGCCGCCCTGACGCTGCGGAGACGCCTGGATCCGGCCGGGGGCGGTGTGTAGCATCCGCCGTCGTGGCCACGGGCGATGACCAGCACGGCAGCGCGCCGGACGATCAAGAAGCGCATCAGGCGCTGGACGAGGCGGGGTGGGACATCGAGGACGCCCGGGGGACGACCCCGGCGACCACGGGCGAGGCCCCTCCGCCGCACGCGCCGAAGGAGCGGGCGCAGCTCAGCGACACGACGGCGACCTTCGGGACGCCGGCGGAGGCGCAGACGCCGCCCCGGCCGATGGGGGCGCCGGAGCCTCCGCGGCCGGCGGGGCAGAGCCCCGGACGTGGACCGGCGGGGCCGCTCGCGGTGCCGCTCGCGCCGCTGCCCGTGCCGCGGCCGGCGGTGAAGGATCAGGGCGCGAAGGACGGCGCGGGCGGGACGGCCGGCGAGGCGCGGCCGGCGGCCGTGAAGGAGGGCGCGGCGCCGGCGGCGCCGCTGCCGCCGCCGGCGCCG
>CAYQYG010000085.1:0-19282 GCA_964421485.1 uncultured Polyangiaceae bacterium
CGCGCCGGCGGCGAGCGCGGCGCCGGTCGCGAGCGCGGCGGCCGCGCCCGCCCAGCCGCCTTCGGCGCCGCGGCGGGTCGCGCTCGAGGAGAAGGCGATGGGCACCCACGTGCTGCTCGCCGCATTCACGAGCGGCTCGCTCGACGAGGCCGCGATCCGGCCGAAGCTGGAGAAGGCGCTCGCCGAGATCCGCCGGCTGGAGTCGCTGATGACGACCTGGCGCGAGGACAGCGAGATCTCGAGGGTCAACGCCGCCGCCGGGAAGGAGGCGATCGCGGTCAGCCCCGAGAGCCTGACCGTCATCGACAAGAGCCTCTGGATCAGCAAGGAGTCCGAGGGGGTCTTCGATATCACCTTCGAGGCGATGCACGGGCTCTGGAAGTTCGATCAGGACCTCGAGGACAACGTCCCCGCCCGGGACGCGGTGGAGGAGGCGCGGAGGCTCATCGATTACCGCCAGATCAAGGTCGATCACGCGAAGCGCACGGTGATGCTGCTCAAGCCGAGGATGCGGATGAGCCTCGGCGGCATCGCGAAGGGGTACGCGGTCGACGCGGCGGCCCGGGTGCTCAGGGGCGAGGGGCTCTCCTCGTTCCTCGTGCAGGCGGGCGGCGACCTGTACGTGGCGGGCACGAAGCCCGACGGATCGAAATGGCGCGTCGGGGTGCGCGATCCGCGGGGCAAGGACGCCAATGACTATTTTTCAATGGTCGAGGTCGAGGACCACGCGTTCTCGACCGCAGGCGATTACGAGCGGAGCTTCATCAAGGACGGGAAGCGCTATCACCACATCATCGATCCGCGGACCGGGTTCCCGGCGACGGCGAGCCGCAGCGTGACGATATGGGCGAGGGACGCGCTGACGGCCGACGCGATCGACGACGCGGTCTTCATCCTCGGGCCGGAGAAGGGGCTCCGGCTGGTCGAGTCGATCGAGGACGCGGGGGCGGTGATCGTCGATAAAGACAACAAGGTCTGGGCGTCGAAGCGGCTCGCGGGGAAGGTCTTCAAGCTGCGCGAGCCGACGGACGCGCCCTGATCGTGACCGGGGATCAGCGGCCTTTATAGGCGGGCTTTCGCTTCTCGGCGAAGGCGCGGAGGGCCTCCAGGCGGTCCTCGCTGCGGAGGGTCTCGTCGTAACGGACGCGCTCCAGCTCGAGGCCGAGGGGGAGGGGGACCTCGTAGGCGTCCTCGATCGCTTGCAGGGCGGCGGCCTGGGCGATCGGGGCGCCGGAGGCGATGGGCTCGATCCACGCAATGGCGTCGTCGAGCACGGGGGCGCCGGGCGGGGAGATCCGGTTGACGAGGCCCCAGGAGAGGGCCTCGGCGGCGGTGAGCTTCCGGCCGAGGAGGATCATCTCCTTGGCGCGGGCCTCGCCGACGACGCGGGGGAGGCGCTGGGTGCCGCCGGCGCCGGGGATGATCGCGAGCGTGGTCTCGGGCAGGGCGAGCTCGGCGTGGGGGGCGGCGACGCGGAGGTCGCAGATGAGCGCGAGCTCGAGGCCGCCGCCGAAGGCGACGCCGTTGATCGCGGCGACCACGGGCTTGGGGCTGCGATCCAGGGCGCCGAGCTCGGTGCGGTAGAGGCCGACCTGGCGGCGGACGTCGTCCGTGGTCATGCCCTGCCGCTCCTTGAGGTCGGCGCCGGCGCAGAAGGCCTTGTCGCCCGCGCCGGTGATGACGATGGCCCGGATCTCGGGGTCCTCGACGAGCTCGCGGCCGAGGTAGCCGAAGGCGTGGAGCGTGTCGCGGGAGAGGGCGTTGCGGCGATCGACGCGGTCGATGGTGAGAACGCCGATGGGGCCGCGGCGCTCGAGCTTGACGGGGGAGGAGGCGTCCGACATGTGCGCTTGCGTAGCCGAGCAGGGCGCGGCCGGGAAGGCCCGCAGGGCGGGGGCCGATCCAGGGGCTTCGCCCCTACGCTCCCGCTGGTCGCTACCCCCGGAAGCGCGTCAGGTGCCGCCGCGGATCCGGGCGGCCATGCGGGCGAGGAAGGGGCGGACGAGCACCTTGGGGATGGATTCGAGCGAGACCATCGCGGCGCGCATGGGGAGGCCGGGGATGACGCGGGCGCGGCCGGCCTTGAGGGCGGCGACGGCCTGCTCGGCGCAGGTCACGGCGTCGACGTGGAAGACCTCGGGCATCGTGTGGCGGCGCTCGCCGGCGACGGCCTGGAACTCGGTGGGGACCGGGCCGGGGCAGAGCGCAGTGACGCTGACGCCGGTGCCGGCGAGCTCGGCGCGGAGGCCCTCGGTGAGCTGGTTCAGATAGGCCTTCGTGGCGCTGTAGGCGACCATCTCGGGGCGAGGGGCGAAGCCGGCGGAGGAGCCGACGTCGAGGATCGCGCCGGCGCCGCGCGCGACCATGCCGGGGACCAGGCGGTGCAGGAGGTAGGTCGCGCTCACCACGTTGAGCTCGAGCATGCGCTCGATCCTCGTCCAGTCGCTCTCGTGGAAGAACGCGTAGTCGCCGAGGCCGGCGTTGTTGACGAGCACGTCGACGCGCTCGCCCTCGCCCTCGAGCGCGTCGAGCGCGGCGGCGAGCGCGGCGCGATCGTGGAGATCGACGGCGCGCACGAGGACGCGCAGGGCGGGGTTCTTCGCGGTGAGCTCGGCCGCGAGCTCGTCGAGGCGCTCCCGGCGGCGGGCCATGAGGATCAGCGCGCCGGCCTCGCGCGCGAGGGCGCGGGCGATCTCGCGGCCGATGCCCGCGGACGCGCCGGTGACGAGCGCGGTCTTGCCGGTGAGGTCGACGCTCACGAGCGGGCCTTGCCCTTGCGCGCGGCCGCGGGGGCGCGGCGGGCGCCGCGGTCCGAGAGCGCCTCGAGCTTGCCGACGCGGGCGCGGAGCTCCGCCTGCTCCTTGCGCACGGACTCGAGCTCGTCGCGGAGGCGGTCGAGCTCGCGCTTGCCGGCGCCGCCGAGGTCGCGGAGGACCTCGCGGATGCGGCGGCGCACGCGGGCGTCGAGCTCGCGGTCGAGCGCGCGGTGGAGCGCGCCGCGCGCCTTCGCGTCGCCGAGGTCGGCGAGGGCGCGGGCGACGTCGACGCGCAGGTGCGGGTCAGGGGCGTCGAGCAGGTCCTCGAGCGCCTCGCGCGTGCGGCGATCGGTCGAGAGCTTGGGGAGCGCGAGGATCGCGGCGCGGCGGCCGCGCGAGGGCACGCCGTAGCGGGTGCGGGCCATGACGTGCGGGATCGCGCGATCGTCGCGGAGGTTCGCGAGGCCGTCGATCGCGCCGCAGCGGATGACGTCGCCCCAGGAGGGGCGATCGATCACGTCGACGAGCGTGTCGAACGCCGCGCCCTGGCGCGTGGCGCCGAGCGCGCGCGCGGCCTCGGCCTCGACGAGGTAGCTCGCGTCGCGCAGCGCGGCCTTCGCGAGCACCTCGGCGGCCTTCGGGGAGCGGAAGCGGCCGAGCGCGGCGACGACGGCGCGGCGGACCTTGGGGTGCGCGGCGCCGGCGTGGGCGGCGAGGATCGCGAGGGCCTCGTCGGAGCGGACGGCGCCGAGCGCGGCGGCGGCCTCGGCGCGGACGCCCCAGAACTCCTTGGCGTCCGCGAGCGAGGCGCCGAGGGCCCTGGTGGTGGCGGGGTCGTCGCGCTTGCCGAGCGGGCGGGCGGCGAGCTCGCGTCCGCGCGCGGTGGGCGCGTGCGCGAGCTGGCCGCGCAGGAGGTCGGCGGGCGCCTCGACGGTCACCTCGCCGACGACGCGCAGGTCGGGGTCGACGACGACGAAGCGGGGGCGGCGCGCGACGGGGATGACGAAGGTGTGGGAGGCGTGATCGACGCGGCGGACCTCGCGGCGGACCTCGTCGCCCTGGCCGATGTCGAGCACGAGGTCGAACGCGAAGACGGGCGTCCCCGTGTCGGGCTGGCCGGGGACCGACGGGGCGTGCGCGGCGGTCGGCTGCGACTGCTTCACGGTGACGGTGAGGGCGCCCTCCTCGACCTCGAGCTTCACGTCGAGCTCGACGTGGCCGGCGCGGTAGACCCACTGCTCGAAGAAGCGCTCGAGCGATCGGCCGCTCGCGTCCTCGAGGGCGCGGGCGAGGTCGCGGGTCTCGACGACGCCGCGCGCGTGGCGGGTGAGGTACGTGCGCACGCCGCGCCAGAAGGCCGCGTCGCCGAGCTCGCGGCGGGCGAGGTGCAGGACGAGGCCGCCCTTCTCGTAGAGGTGGCGGTCGAAGAGGTCCATCGGCGCGTCGTAGTCGCCGCAGACGACCGGGCGGCGGTACCGCCCGCGCGCCTCGCCGAGGTACGCCTCGAGGTCGCGCCGGAGGCCGTGCTCGTACTCGTCGGCGCCGAGGTGGTGCTCGCGGTCGACGTGCTCCATGAAGGTCGCGAAGCCCTCGTTGAGCCACGCGTGCGACCAGTCGCGGCACGTCACGAGGTCGCCGAACCACTGGTGGGCGAGCTCGTGGGCGATGAGGTCGTCCGAGGTGACGTCGAGCGCGGCGCGCTCGTCGAGCAGGACGTGCTCGTACATCGTCGTGGCGGTGGTGTTCTCCATGCCGCCGAACACGAAGTCGCTCACCACGACCTGCGTGTAGCGGGACCACGGGTACCTCACGCCGAGCTTCTCGCTGAAGTGGCGGATCATGTCCGGCGTGCGGCCGAAGGTGCGGCGGCCGTCCTCCTCGCGGCCGCGCGGCACGAGGTACGCGACCGGGATCCCGAGGGCGTCCTCGTCGTCGATGCGCGCGAGGTCGCCGGCGACGAGCGTGAACAGGTAGGTCGGGTGCGGCTCGTCGAAGCGGAAGTGGAAGGAGCCCGCCCTCTGGGCCTTCGCGTCGGCCTGCAGCTCGCCGTTCGAGAGGCAGGTCCAGCCCGCGGGGACCTGCACGCGGAGCTCGGTGGTCTGCTTGACGTGGGGCTTGTCGATGCAGGGGAAGATGTGGCGCGCGTCCTCGTCCTCGCACTGCGTCCAGACCTGCCTCGGCCGGTCGGGCACGTGCTCGTCGGGCGCGAGGAAGTAGAGGCCGCGGCGGGGCGTGGCGCGGTAGCGGACGACGATCGAGGCGGCCTCGGCGCCGTCGGGCACGGTGACGCGGAGCGACTCGCCGTCGTAGGTGTGCTCGGCCGGGGCGAGCGCGCCGCCGCCGCCCTTCGCGGCCCGCCTGCCCTTCGCGGGGCGCAGGGCGCCGTCAGGCGACCCGGAGCCCCGAATGTCGGGCGAGCGCTCGGGGCGCGGGGCGCCGGAGGCGACCTGGAGCCCCGGATGTGAAGCCTCTGTGCCGGCGGCGATCTCCACGGACTCGATCTCGAAGCCGACCGCGTCGAGCGCGATCTGCCGCGCGGACGGGTCGATCCGGGCGACCTCGAGCCGGGCCTCGCCGCGGATCGACCGGGCCTCGATGTCGAGCGCGAGGTCGAGCGCGATGTGGCGGACCGTGAACGGCCGGGATCGCTCGTACACGCGGCGCGTGCCCGCGAGCGCGAACGGCCGCGAGGCGCCCGTGAAGGCGGACGAGGACGACAGCACGGAGCCGCAGGCGCAGCGCGAGTGGAGGCGGTGCTCGATGGGCATCGGGCGCGAGTTTCATCGCGCCGCGCCTGCACCTGCAAGCAAGATCGCATTCAGGAATCCCCGGGTGGGGGCCGGGCCCGAAGGCGAGCGACCCGGAGCCGGATGTGGATCGGGCCTGTCGATTCCGCCCGTCCGCGGTGGTATCTCTGGGGCTTCGATAAGGGATTCCTTCGGAGGAGAGCTCGATGCGATCGCGATGGCTCAAGGTCGCGGCCCTGCTGGGGCTGCTGGCGGCGGCTGCCTGCGGCACGACGGAGCGGGATTTCGGGACGGGCGGCGCCGGGACCGGCGGCGGCGGCGGCGCCGGCGGCGGCGGCGGGCACGCGACGACGGGCGAGGGGCCGCAGCTCGTCAGCAGCATCCCCGCGGACGGCGACATGCAGGCGAGCCTCTCGCCGTACGTGCTCCTCTATTTCGATCGCCCGGTCAGCTTCGCCTCGGCGACGGGCAAGATCGTCGTGAGCAACGACGCCCACCCCGATCCGACGCCCGTGCAGACGTTCCCGTGCCCGGACAACGATCCGACCTGCGTCGCGGCGGTCTACCCCGACACCTTCGCCGCGCCCCCCGGATCCAGCACGCTCCCGGGCAGCACCCAGCACACCGTGACGATCGACAAGAGCTTCCCGGATCCCGACGGCAAGACCAACGACGTCGACACGACCATCCGCTACACGACGTTCCCCTACGATCCGAACTTCTTCGACGACAGCGCGGCGATCAACAGCGAGGCCGGCGGCCTCGATTACGACCCGGCCTCGAACGCGATCTTCGTCTGCGGCGAGGGGCCCGCGGCGCAGGGCATCGCGGTCCGCAAGATCCAGCTCCAGGGCGACACGCCCTCCGGCGTCACGACGGCGGCGGATCTCAACGTCCAGCTCTGCTACGGCGTCGACGCCTTCAACGGCACGCTCCACGTCAACGCGACCTACGGCGACACGATCTTCCGCTACGGCGACACGAGCGGCCCGACGCTCCCCCAGCCCTCCACGTTCAACGCGACCGGGCTGCCGGCGCCGAACGACGTGCTCGGCGAGGTGCGCACGACCGCGATGATGAACGGCCTCCTGTACGCCGCGTCGGGCTCCTATCACGGCGGGCCCGCCATGTCGGGCGTGCTCCGGATGACCGCGGCCGGCGGCTGGGAGGTGTTCGTCGAGGGGGCGGCCGTCGGCTACGACCCCGAGATGGGCGTGGGCATCGCCATCGATCAGGCGAGCGGCCACCTCTACATCGCGGCCGAGAGCACGGCGAAGATCTACAAGGTCCGGATCGGGGACAAGCAGCTCGTCAACTCGCAGGACCTCGGGGACGGCGGCGCCTACGACATCGTCCTGCGGGTCGACTCCTCGGGGCGGCTCTACGTCGGGTCGAGCAGCGGGCTCGTCGTCTACGACACCTCGGGATCGAACGGCTTCACCGAGCTCGCGCGGCGCGACGGCTTCGACTCGCTCCGCTTCGGCATCCGCGAGCAGGGCCCCGCGGTGACCGTCTACTTCCTGACCCGCTTCCGCGACGTCGCGCGGATCGGCAAGACATCCATCACCTTCTGACCGGATGCCGGCGGCGCGGAGCGGTTGAACGGGCTCCCGCCGTTCGCCTATCGTGGTCGGTCGCATGGAACGCACCCGCACCCACGCGCCGCGCGCGGCCCTCCTGACGGCGGCCGCGGCCGCGCTGCTCTGCGCCTCGTGCGCGCGCTCCTGCGGCGGCGCGCCCTCCGGCGATGCGCAGGACGCAGGCGCCGACGCGGCCCCGGCCGAGCTGCCCGCCGGCGCCAGGGCCTGCGGCCACCCCGCCGCCACGCCGGCCCAGGTCGCCCGCGAGTTCCTCGCGGCCAGCCAGCAGCGCGACGTCCAGAGCATGCTCGCCTGCTTCAAGCCCAAGCACCGCGAGACCATGGCGAAGCGCAGCCAGCTCCTGACCGAGCTCACCGTGATCTCGTTCACGCTCGGCGCCGAGACGATCGACGGCGACACGGCTCAGGTCGCGGCCAACGTCGAGCGCTACGACGGCCGTGGCCACGTCGAGCGGAAGCTCGAACCCATGCGTCTCGAACGCGTGGAGGGCGTCTGGTACCTCCGGTGACCTGAACGGACCGCGCGAGCGCGGCCGGACGCGATCACGGAAGCCCTTTCGGCCCCGGCTGGGGCGCCGCTAGGATGCCGCGTATGAGCGCGCAGAGACCCGCGACACCGTTCCTCGAGGCGACGAAGAGCTCCATCCTGGTGTTCGACGGGGCGATGGGATCGCTGCTCTACGAGCGCGGCGTCTTCGTCACGCAGAACTTCGAGCAGCTCAACGTCGCGCGGCCGGACATCGTCAAGAAGATCCACGCCGACTACGTGGCCGCAGGCGCGCAGGTCATCGAGACGAACACCTTCGGCGGCAACCGCTTCCGGCTCGAGCGGTACGGCCTCGTGAACGAGGTGCGCAACTACAACCTCGCGGGCGCGCGGATCGCGCGCGAGGTCGCGGGCGAGGTCGCCTACGTCGCGGGCTCGGTGGGGCCGACCGGCCTCGTGCCCGGCGTGGCGAGCAAGGACGACCTCGTCGCGGCGGCGGCGACCTTCGCCGAGCAGGCGGCCGCGCTCGTGGAGGGCGGCGCCGACCTGCTCATCCTGGAGACGTTCAGGCACCTCGACGAGATCCGGATCGCGATCGAGGCGGCGCGCGCCGCGGCGCCGGGCACGCCGATCCTCGCGTCGATGACCTTCGACACGACCGGCACCGTGGCCGACGGCACGCCGCCCGAGATCGTGGCCACGACGCTCCGGGACTGGGGCGTCGACGCGATCGGGGTCAACTGCGGCGACGGGCCGCAGCTCTCGCTGGGGATGGCGGAGCGCATGCGCGGCGCCGGCCTGCCGCTCTGCGTGCAGCCGAACGCCGGCCTGCCGCGCACCGTCGACGGCCGCCTGCTCTACATGGCGACGCCGGAGTACTTCGACGTCTTCGCGCGGCGCATGATCCAGATCGGCGCCGCGATGATCGGCGGCTGCTGCGGCACGACGCCGGAGCACGTCCGCTGGATGGTGAAGTCCGCGCGCATGCTCGGCGCCGGCGTCCGGCCCGCCGTGACCGCCGGGCAGGAGGTCGCCCCGGAGGTCCCGGTCGGCCTCGAGCCCACGCCCTTCGGCGAGCGCAGCGCGCTCGCCGCGAAGATCGCCGCCGGCAAGTTCGTGGTCTCGGTCGAGGTGAACCCCGCGCCGGGCCTCAGCCCGGACAGCGCGCTCGCGGCCGCGAAGATGCTCATCGACAGCGGCGTCGACGTGGTCAACGTCGCCGACGGCCCGCGCGCGACGGCGCGGATGAGCAACCTCGCGTTCTGCTCGCTCCTGCTCCAGAGGCACGGGATCGAGCCGATCCTCCACGTCTGCGGCCGCGACCGGAACCTCATCGGCCAGATGGCGCACCTGCTCGGCGCCCACGCGATCGGCATCCGCGACCTGGTGATCATCACCGGCGACCCGCCCAAGGTCGGCGACTACCCCGAGGCCACCGCGGTCTACGACCTCGACTCGATCGGCATCCTGAACATGGCGAGCACGATGAACCGCGGCCTCGATCCGGCCGGGAAGCGGCTCGCCGGAGGCAAGACGTCGTTCCTGCTCGCGACGGGCCTGGAGCCCGGCGCCGCCGACCTCGACAAGGAGATCCGCCGCCTCGAGCGCAAGCGCGCCGCCGGCGGCGAGATCATCATGACCCAGCCGGTCTTCCAGCAGGACCTGCTCGAGGGGGTGCTCGCCCGGATCGCGCACCTCGGGATGCCCGTGCTCGTCGGCGTGCTCCCGCTCGTCAGCTACAAGAACGCCGAGTTCCTTCACAACGAGGTCCCCGGCATGCAGATCCCCGAGGAGATCCGCGAGCGCATGCGCAAGGCCCCGCCCGGCGCCGAGGCCCGCAAGGAGGGCGTCCGCATCGCGCGCGAGATGCTCTTCGCCGTGCGCGACCGCGTGCAGGGCGCGTACCTCATGCCGCCGCTCGGCAAGTACGAGCTCGCGCTCGAGGTGCTCGACGGCCTGAAGTAGAGCGGTGTTCAGCTGCGTGTGATACGGGCTCAGCCGCTAGGCAGGCGAGTGAGGCGTACACAGGTACGTCGCAACGAGCCAACGACGCGGATGAGCCCGTAGCGCGCGCAGATGAACACCGCTCTAGAGCGCCCCCGAGGCCCCTCAGGCGCCGCCGCCGCGGATCCGGCCGAGCGCCTCGTCGGCGCACAGCAGGATCTGCTCGGTCTCGTCGATCGCGTTCGGCCAGTGCGGCGAGAAGCGGAGCATGCCGTCGGGGATCGAGCAGGCGATGCCGAGCCGCGTGAGCTCCTGGTGCAGCCGCACCACCGGGACGCCCGCCGGCGGGCGCAGCGCGAGGATCGCGGAGCGCCGCGCGCTGTCCGGCGACCTCAGGCTCTCGAAGCCGCGCTCGACGAGGCCCTCCTCGAGCGGGTCGTTGAACGCGTTCGCGTGCGCGTGGATCGCCTCGACGCCGAGCTGCAGGATGAGATCGACCGAGGCCTCCAGGCCCGCGAAGCCCCCCGCGTTGATGTTGCCGCCCTCCACGAAATCGGCCCTTCGGCGGATCGCGCGGTCGTAGCGGAGCAGGCCCGGGCCCTCGAGCAGGAAGCCCAGGCCGTCCTCGTGGCTCAGCCAGCCGGCGACCGCGGGGCGGAGCGCGGCGAGGCGCTCCTCGCGGATGTACAGGAAGCCGCAGCCCTCGAGGCCCATCAGCCACTTGTGGCTGCCGCACGCGAGGTAGTCGACGCAGGCCGCCTGGACGTCGACCGGCACCGCGCCGCAGGCCTGCACGCCGTCGACGAAGAGCTCGGCGCCGTGCTTCCGGCAGAGCGCGCCGATCGCCTCGAGCGGCATGCGCAGGCCCGTCTGGAACTGCACGGCGCTCACGGCGACGAGGCGCACCCCCCGCGCGAGCTCCGCTTCGAGCCGCTCCAGGCCGCCGCCCTCGGCCGTCGCGAAGGGGTGCGGGGCGCAGGAGCCCCGCATGTCGAAGCCGCCCGCCGGCACGAACGCGATCTCGAGGTGGAAGAGCTCCGCCGCGCGCTGCCAGGGCGTCACGTTGGCGGGGAACTCGCCGGAGAAGAGCACGACGCGATCGCCCTCGCGCCACGGGAAGCAGAGCGCGATCGCGATGACGCCCGCCGTCGTGCTCTGCACGAGGCCGAGGTCCTCTCCCCGCGCGCCGATGAGCTTCGCGAGCTTGCCCCGCAGCCGGTTCCGCTGCTCGTACCAGCGCGGGAACGCGCCGGCGCCCTGCTCCGAGTAGCTGTCCAGGAGCCCGATCACCGCCTGCCGGACCGCGCGGGAGGGTGCCGAGATCCCCGCGTGGTTCACGTAGACGAGCGGCGCGAGGTGCGGGAACAGGCTCCGGTCCCCGAGCCTCGCAGTGAACGTCCGATTGGTCTCGATCTCCGCCGTGTGCCTCATTGCGCCCTCCGGGGCCCTGCTCCGCCGCGGCCCCGCCGCTCGCCGCGGACCTTCGCGAGGTAGCGCGGCGGCGCCCCCTTGCCCGTCGCCGGCGGCACGAGGCAGCGCGGCTCCGGCCCGATCAGATCGCGCCGGCCCGCCTTGATCAGCGCCTCCCGCGCCTCCTCGTGGTGCGCAGGATCCCAGTAGAGCAGGAGCGCCTTCTGGAGCCGCTTGTCGCGCAGCTCCTTCGCCGTGTACACGGGCTCGCCCGTGAATGGATCGAGGCCCGTGTGGTACATGCACGTCGCCATCGACATCGGCGTCGGGATGAAGTCCTGCACCTGCCGCGGCCGCATCCCGTTCCGCTTCAGGTACACCGCGAGCTCGACCATGTCCTTCAGCGTCGAGCCCGGGTGCCCCGAGATGAAGTAGGGGACGAGGAACTGGCTCTTCCCGGCCTCCTCGCTCGCGCACCGGAACTGCGCGGCGAAGCGCTCGTAGCTCTCGATCCCGGGCTTCTTCATCCTGTCGAGCACGTCCTTCTTGCTGTGCTCGGGGGCGACCGAGAGCTGCCCGCCCGTGTGGTGCGTCGCGAGCTCCGCGATGAACTCCGGCGATCGCTCGGCGAGGTCGTAGCGCACGCCGGAGGCCAGGAAGACCTTCTTCACGCCGGGCTCCTCGCGCACGGCCTTCATCACGGAGAGCAGCGGCCCGTGGTCGGTGTCGAGGTTCTCGCAGACCCCGGGGAACACGCAGGACATGCGCCGGCAGGCGCGCTCGATCGCCTCGTCCTTGCAGCGCATCCGGTACATGTTCGCGGTCGGCCCGCCGAGGTCGGTGATCGTCCCGCGGAAGTCGTCCATCCGCCGCAGCGCGCGCACCTCGCGCAGGATGCTCGCGGCCGAGCGGGACTGGATCACGCGCCCCTCGTGCTCGGTGATGGAGCAGAACGTGCAGCCGCCGAAGCAGCCGCGCATCGTCACGATCGAGTGCTTCACGGTCTCGAAGGCCGGGACGGGCGCGTCGTACGACCAGTGCGCCGCCCGCGCGAACGGCAGGTCGTAGAGCTCGTCCATCTGCGCCGTCTCGAGCGGGGACGCGGGCGGGTTGAGGAAGACCGCCTCGGCGCCGTGGGGCTGGAGCAGCGGGCGCGCGTTGCCCGGGTTGGTCTCCATCTGGAACGCGCGCGACATCGCGGCGAAGGCGCGCGCGCCGGCCTTCACCTCGTCGTAGCCCGGCAGGAGCACCGCCCCGCCGTCGCCCACGTAGCGGGACCGCGGGGTGCCCTCCCACTCGCCCTTCCGGAGCGCGTACGCGGTGCCGCGCACGTCGCGGATCGAGCGGACGGGCTCGCCCCTCCGCAGGCGATCCGCGACCTCCCACACCGCCTTCTCGCCCATGCCGAAGATGAGCAGGTCCGCCTTGGCGTCGAGCACGATCGAGCGGCGGACCTGGTCGGACCAGTAGTCGTAGTGGGCGATGCGGCGCAGCGAGGCCTCGATACCGCCGAGCACGATCGGCACGCCCGGGAAGGCCTGCCGGCAGAGGTTCGCGTAGACGATCGACGCCCGGTTGGGACGGAGCCCGACCCGGCCGCCCGGGGAGTACTGGTCCTCGCTCCGGACCTTCTTCTGGGCCGTGAGCTTGTTGAGCATCGAGTCGAGGTTGCCGGCCGTGACCCCGACCATCACCCGCGGCGCGCCCATCCGGAGCAGGTCGCCCGTGTCCTGGCATGACGGCTGCGAGATGATCCCCACGCGGAACCCCCGCGCCTCCAGGAAGCGGCCGATCAGCGCCGCGCCGAAGGCCGGGTGGTCCACGTACGCGTCCCCATTGACGATCAGGATGTCGAGCTCGTCCCACCCCCGCGCGCGCATCTCCTCCCGCGTCGTCGGCAGGAAGGCGGTCAGGTCGCGCGGTGGGGCCCCCGCTTGCCGGCGGAGCTGGACGATCGTCACGGCGCCCCACCCTAAGGGCCGGAGGGCCTCCGAGCAAGCGGCCCATCCCGTCGCCGTGCGACCGGGCGCCCAGGGCCGGAGACCGCGATCGAAGGGCCCCACGATCTCCACGATCTCTGCGAGGGCGCCCGTAATTACGCAGAGTGATCCCCCCTGCGGACGCTCCTCCCCGGGCCAGGCGGCCTTCGTTCGACGAGATCTACCGGGTCGGCGTGCCCTTCCTCCGGAAAGCGCTGCGCCTGCTCGGTGTGCGGGCGCGCGACCACGAGGATCTCCTCCAGGACATCTTTCTGGCCGCCCATCGCGGCTTCCACCGCTTCGTGGGGTGGCGCCACGTGCCCGTTCCGGACGGCGACCAGCCGGCCGCCCGCTTCCGCGCGCTCCGGCCGCGAACCACCTGGGATCCGATCTGCGCCTGGCTCTTCGGCATCGCGTGGCGGCTGGTCAGGCACCACGCCGAGCGGGCATACCGCCGCCACGAGGTCCCGGCCGGCCTGCACGCCGGCCCGATCCTCGCGCGCGGGCAGCGCGACGAGCGCCCCGATCCGGAGCAGGCCGCCATCGAGAAGCAATCGCTCGACGTGCTCGCCGCCGTCCTGACCGGCATCGACCTCCAGCGCCGGGCCATCCTCGTCCTGCACGACGCGCTCGAGGTCCCGATCACCGTCATCGCCCGCGAGCTCGGCCTCGTCCGGACCACTGCGCAGAACCGGCTCCACCTGGCGCGCGAGGACGTGCGCGCCGCCGCGCGCCGGCTCGGCGCCGAGCTGTGGACCGCCCTCCACGCGCGCGGCGGTCCGCCGCCGCCCCCGCCGCCGAGGCCCGCGGCGCAGAGGCGGCGGCGAGGAGCGCGCCGCCTCGACGCCGCAATGGGCTGAGGCCCCCGCGCCAGCGATTCAGAGCAATATCTTGAGGTGCCCGCCGGCCGTGGCGATGAACAGGTTGTAGGTGCCGTTGCCGAGGTCGTGCTCGGACTCGGTGACCGTGCGCGGCAGGATCCCCTGCAGGCGGAGGTCGCCGGAGAGCGTGAAGCCGTCGCTGACCTTGATCTCGCCGCCCAGGCCGCCGAGCAGGCGGTGCCCGTCGAGGGAGGCGAGGTCGGCGGTGCTGTCGGGGGAGGCGGGGGATTGATAGCCGAGCGCGCCGGAGAGGAGCAGCCAGTCGTTGAGCCTGTAATGGGCGCGCCCCTCGATCCAGACCGTGTCGTTCCAGCGCCGCGGCAGGCTGACCTTGACCGTCTCGCCGATGCCGAGCCTCGGCTGCGCGAGATCGGGCGAGGTCGTCTCGACCACGAACTCCTCGATGTCCGAATAGAGGATGTAGGAGACGAACCCGTCGACGCGGAGCTTGTCGCTGGCCTGGAAGGACGCGCCGGCCGTGATGCGCCGCGGCAGCGAGAAGGAGAGCACGCCCTCGCCCTTGACGAGGGGCTTGTACTTGAGGCCCTGCGACGCGAGGTCCTGCGTGAAGAAATCGTCGCTCATGTCGATGGCGACGTTCCCCGTGTAATGCATCTTCGAGCCGTGCTGGTACGAGAGGCCGAAGCTCAGGTCCTCGCGCGGGCGATAGCCGAGGCCGAGGTTGAACGAGGCGCCGTGCGAGGTCGCGCTCTTGAGCGAGATTGGCCGGGACAGGACGTCGAGCTCGCGCACCTCGCTCGGCGCGTCGGGGCCGAAGTCGTTCTCCTGGTTGATCGGATCATTCGAGAACGCCCGCTGGAAGTCCTCGAGGGACGCGAAGTCCTGGAGCTTGGAGAGCTCGGCGAAGCCGAAGACGTAGGAGACGCCCGCGCCGACCGAGAGCTCGTCGGTCACGCGGGCCGCGGCGCTCACGGTGAGGTGCGACGCGATGATGAACGCCTGGCGGATCTGCCAGGCCTGCGGGCCGTCGTCCGGGAAATTGCCCGCGAGCGCGTAGGGCACGTAGAAGCCGGCGCCGAGGGTCAGGCGATCCTTGAGCACCGGATAGGCGAGGAAAATGTCGCCCGCGGCCGCGACCGGCGTGGCCGTGACCTCCTCCGCCGGCCCCGTCTTGGTGGGGTCGACGTTCGCCGGATCGAGCGGCGTCTTGAACTGGAGCGTGTCGGGCGTCTGGTATGTCCCGAGCCGGTCGCGCTGGTAGCTCGCGCGGCCGACCACGAGCGCGGCGCCCATCTGGAGCTCGGTCCTCTGGACCCAGCCGAGCATCGCCGGGTTCCAGTAGACCGCGGCCGGGTCCGCGACCGCCGGGCCGGATCGGCCGCTGCCGACCGCCGGGCCGTCGATGCCGGACGCGCGCGCCGCGCCGGCCGGGAGCGTCGCGATCGCGGCCGCGGCGATCGCGGACAGCGCGCGCTTTTTCGACACCCTGCTGGGGTGGGAAGGTGCACCTGCCATGTGGACTGGATCCTCGCCGCCGCTTATTGGATGCGCTTCAGGGTGAGGGAGATGCGGTGTCCGCTCGGCTTCGGGCCGACGCTGACGGCGAAGCGCCGCCCGGCGTCGTCCTCGATGTAGAGCGTGGTGCCGGGCTCGATCTTCACCTTCTCGTGCTCGGTGTCCCCGTCGATCTCCTCCGTGGACGAGACCTTCTGGGTGAGCTCCGGATCCGAATAGAACCCCGGGTGCTGGTAGGTGTAAGGCCGCGCCGGCTCGCCCTCCGCGTCCAGCCGGAGATCGGCGGGCGTCACGAAGTAGAGGTAGTCGCCGCCCGTGCCCAGCGGATCGGGCTGGTAATAATAGAAATCGGCGTCCCCCGCCGTGTTGTCGTTGAGCTGCTGCGCGACGCCGGTGAGCCCCGCCGGGTCCTCCTCGATGTTCTGCCGTATCTTCGCGGTCAGCTCCTCGGTCGTGAGCCCGATCGGCACGTCGCGCACCGTGAGCTCGATGTCGCCCTCGCCCTCGGCGAGCCCCCCGTCGTGCAGCCGCACCTGGGCGACCTCGACGAGGATGTCCCAGAAATACGAAGGCTGCGGCGGCGGGTCCTCGAGCACCACGCTCTCGTCGACGCTGATCTCGGTCCACCCCGTGTCGTCGATGCACACCTCGACGGCCGTGAACGAGCTGTCGCCGGACCCCGACGGCGAATACGGCGTGCAATGTGGTCCGATCTCCTCGGCCTTCCGGAAGCCCGCGTCCACGAGCAGGTGCTCGAACTCCCACGGCGGCGCGGCCCACGCCGGCGAGTCGCCGGTGGGCAGCGGCTCACGGCTCGCGCCGCCGGGCAGGAAGTCCGGGCTCTCGTGGATGACCATCGTCAGCTCGCTGATCGAGAGGTCCTCCGCGAGCCCCTGGAGCTCCAGCCAGTCGGGCGTCGAGAAATCGAAGAGGCTCTCTATCTGGCTGGCGGTGCTGTTGACGCTGGCGACCGTCGCGTTCGTCGCGTCGACGCCCTTGTACGGCAGCGCGTTGATGTCGACCTTCACGGTCATGGAGAAATCGTCGAGCGCCGCCACCACGGGCGCCGAGGAGACGATGAATCCCGGGTGCACCGGCGCGTCCGGATCGTCCGGATCGGGCTCCGCGGGCCCGTACCGCTCCGGGAGCCCCTGGAAGTTGTTCACCACGTCGGCCAGGCTCACCGGGATCGAGTGGGGCGCGACCGGATAGAGCCCGTCCGGGTGCGCCGCGTCGATCGGCCCGCGCCGCCATTGCGCGTTCGGGTGCGTGCCGATGACGTCGTCCAGCACCGCCTCGGCCGTGAGCGACGTCGGCACGATGCGCTCGTTCCCGCCGACCTGCACCATGTCCGCGAGGATCTGCGACGCCGGCAGCCCGACGGCCTGCCCCACCCCGAGCAGCCCGGAGAGGCTCGTCCCGGAGAGATCCGCGCTCTCCGGCGTCATGTTGAGCAGCTCCCAGAGGTTCCGCGACGCCTGGGGCCAGGCGTACACCTCGTCCGGCGGCGCGAACGTGATCTGCTCCAGCGCCCCCCGCGTGAAGGCCGTCATGTCGAGATCGAGCAGCCAGGTCTGCTCGAGCACCGCGGGCGGCATGTCCTTCAGGTCCTCGAGCGTGAGCGTCTGCTTGAACTCCGTCACGTCGAACCGCAGGAACCTGAGCTCCACCGTCCTGCTCTCGCCCACGCCGAGCTCGCTCGAGGGCGGCGCCTCGGGCAGGGTCACCTCCTCCACGCAGGCGGCGGGCGCGGCGAGCATCGCGGAGGCGAGGAGGATCCGGCAAAGCGTCTTGGTCATCTGCATCGGTCGGCTCGTGGCGGCGGTGTCGGGGCGCGCTCTCATTGCATTGCCGCTCTCTTCACATCTTCTTTCACATCTTCTTGATGCGGGCGGCGATCTCCACCGGATCGGCGCCCTCGGGCACGAAGAAGGTGACCGCGTAGACCGCGAGGGAGTCGTCCTGCATGTACAGCGTGGTCTCGCCCGGGGGGAGCCTGTACTTCTCGTGCGACGTGTCGTCCACGTTGTCGACGACCTTCTGCGAGACCTTGCTGGCGGCGGAGAGGTCGGGGCTCGTGAAGAAGCCCGGTTTGTCATAGGTGTACGGCCGCGGCGCGCCCGGGTCGCTCGGGTCGGGCGCCGCGTCGGACGGGTCGACGAAGTAAAGATACGGCACGCCGCCGGGCTCGCCGCGCCGGTAATAGAAATCGAGCGGATCGTTGTTCGTCCAGTACCGCCCGAGGATGAAATCGGAGATGAGGTCGGCCTGGCTCTGGAGCGTGGGCCGGATCTGGGCGATGAGCTCCTCGCCGCTGAGGCCGATCGGGACGCCGTGCAGCGCGAAGACGGGCTCCGCCGCGCCCTCGGGGATGTCGGGGTTGCCGTCGCCCGTCGGGTCGTGCAACGCGACCTGGGCGACCTCGGTGAGCAGCTCCCAGATGAACTGCGGCTGCGGGACCTGCACGCCGCCGAGGCTGTTCGTGAACACCGTCCAGCCGGGCGGATCGCCGTTCGCGCCGATGCCCACGCCGACGAGGCAGTTGTTGTTCAGCACGAGGTAGCACTTCGTGAAGGCGCGCGTGCCGTAGGTGAGCAGGCCGGCGTGCGCCACGATCGGCTCGAGCAGGAACTCCGGCCGCGTCCAGATGGTGCCCGCGCCGACCGGGTTGCCCATCGGCGGCGGGTAGTTCGACTTGCACGCCGGCGACTGCGTGCAGGAGGGCACGACGCCCGGGACCTCGTGCATCCGGAACCGCATGTCCATGGTCGGGCTGTCCGCGACGCCGGTGATCTGGAGCTTCTGCGGGTCATTGAAATCGAAATGGAGGACCGAGTCGCCCTCGCGCAGGTACATGTCGCCGCCGCCCTCGGAGAGATCGATGCCGGAGACCCAGCGGAGGTTCGACTCGGCGACGACGCGCATCTTGAAGCTCGGGAGCAGCGCGTCGCTGCGGGTCGTGAAGGTCGCGTCGTCGGGCACGAGGACGCCGGGGTGCTGGCCCGGCCCGCTCCACGGCTCCGGGCCGACCGGGCCGAGCTTCTCCGAGAGCGGCGCCATGTCGAGCAGCGCGTCGTACATCGTGATCGGCATCGTCCCCGCCTGGTTGCCGATCTCCGGGTGCGTGCC
This sequence comes from uncultured Polyangiaceae bacterium, assembly GCA_964421485.1. GTDB lineage: Bacteria > Myxococcota_A > Polyangia > Polyangiales > Polyangiaceae > CAYQYG01. Next base: position 18,410 of record CAYQYG010000085.1, read on the forward strand.
GAGCAGGTGCCGCTGGAGCGCGATCACGAGCTGCGAGGTCGGGATGAACGGCGAGGTCTTGGTGATACCGAGGCTCTCGGAGAGCACGTCCGCGAAGGTGAACGCGAACGTCCCCGGGTTCTGCTCGATCAGCGCCGCGAAATCCGCGAGGGACGTGCCCGTCACGTCCGCGTTCGCGGGCGTCATGCTGAGCAGCCGCACCATCGCGAACCCCGGCGACGTCTGCCAGCTCGGCCCGAAGCTCTGGCCGAGCGGCGTGAGCGAGCAGTCGTGCATCGGGTTCTGCTGATTCGCCTGCCACGCGGTGCCGCACGCGTTCTGGATGGTGGTCAGCACGTTCGTGAGCAGCGGGGTCGAATCGACGTCGAGCAGGCGGATCTGCTTCGCGGCCTCCACGCCGAAGACCTCGAGGGCCTTGTCCTTGTCGAGGTCGAGCACGACGGGGGGCGGCCCCTCGTCCTCGATCCGGAGGAAGAACGACTGATCCGGATCAGGCCCGGTGCCCGTGCTGGTCGTCCCGTCGCCGCCCGTGCCGGCGCCGCCCTCTCCGCCCGTGCCGCCTGCGCCGTCGTCCCCGCCGCACGCGGAGAAGGAGGCGACTGCGGTGAGGAACAGGACCGAGGCAGCAGCAGCGCGCGTCGAGTGCGTCATTCGTGGAAACTCCCGTCGAGGCTTCGGGAAAAGCAAGGGGCGAGCCTCCGGCGGATGGTACCGGACTTCCTCTCGCGGTTCATCATCGGCTGCGGGCGCGCGCGCAATTGCCAGGTCAGGCGTCGTGGACGGGGGGCGCGCTCTCGTCGGATCCGGCCGGGCCGTCGGCCGGCGGCGCATGATCTGCCGGCGGCGCATGATCTGCCGGCGGCGCATGATCTG
>CAYQYG010000085.1:19382-24369 GCA_964421485.1 uncultured Polyangiaceae bacterium
CCGGCGGCGCATGATCTGCCGGCGGCGCATGATCTGCCGGCGGCGCATGATCTGCTGGAGACGACTCCAGCCCTTCGAGGGCGTCGAAGGGGGGCTCGGAGCTGGGCGGCATCGGCGCGGCGCCCGCGAGCTCGCGGGTGCGCTGGAAGAAGTCGCGCATGAGATCGAGGCCGGGGCGGCGCCTGCGCGCGGCGATCGCGAGGACCTCCTCCCGGATCGCGGCGTTCACCGGCGTGGGCACGCCGAGCTCGGCGCCGCGCGTGACGATCTCGCCGTTCAGGAACTCGATCGCGGGCGGGCGGCCCCGCTCGATCGCGGAGAGCATCGACGAGCGCAGGCGGCGGTAGCGCGCGCCGACCGCGAGCAGCAGCGCGTGCTTCGCGAAGAGGCCCGCGGAGCCGACCGCGCGGCGCTCGGGCTCGGTGAGCGCGATCCAGTCGAGGTCGAGCGTGCCCGCGACCTTCTCGAGGCGGACGCGCGCCGCGCGCGCGACCAGGACGACCTCGGTCATGATCTCGAGCGCGAGGCGGCGCACCGAGCGGTGCCTGAGCAGCGCGCCGAGGCGATCCCCGCCCACCGTGCCGAGCGAGGTGATCGCGCAGTTGATCGCGAGCTTCGACCAGCGGGCGCCGGCGAGGTTGGAGCTCACCGTGGTCGGCCCGATCGCCTCGAGGATGCGCGCGAGCTCGTCGAGCCGCGGATCGGAGGCGCCGTCGAGCCGGCCGAGCACGAACCCGCCCGAGGAGGTGCGGTCGTAGACGCCGGGCTCGACCATCGACGCGCCCCAGGCGACGATGCCGCCGAGCGTGCGGTCCGGGCCGGCGATGCGCGCGACGCGCTCCTCGCAGAGGCCGTTCTGGAAGCAGACCATCGCGCCGCCCGGCGCGAGGTGGCGCGCCACGCCGCGCGCCGCGTCCTCGACCTGCGGGGGCTGCGTCGCGAGCAGGATGAAATCGAACGGCGCGGCGCGCTCGCCGATCTCGCGCACCGCGCGCCCCCGCACGACGCCCGGGCTCCCCTCGCCGCGCACGCGGAACCCCCCCGCGTTGATCGCGTCGGCGATGGCCGGGTTCGTCGTGAGCGCCGTGACGTCGTGCCCCTGCTCGAAGAGGTGCGCGGCGACGACGCCGCCGATGCCGCCGCAGCCGACGACGAGGATGCGCGGTGCCGCGGGCCGCGCGGAGGTCGGGCCTGCCGCGCTCGCCGGTGCGTCGTGGATGCTCATGACGCCCTCTCTACCATCGCGCGCGCGCAATCAGAACGGGCTCGCGCGGCTTGCGCGGCGCATCAATGTCATACCCGCCTCCGGGGGTCGCGCGTCAGCGCGCCGGCGCGAGCACCTCGAGCGCGCGCGGCTCGACGGAGATCGAGATCGGCAGCCGCCCGAGCGGCTCGCCGTCGACGTCGAGCAGGAAGTGATCGGCCGCGTCCTGGTTCAAGAGCTCCATCTCGAGCCGCTGGCAGCGGAAATGACGCACGTCCGGGTGGCCGATGTGCTTGCCCGTATAAAGCCGGCTGGAGGCCAGGAAGAAGCGCAGGCGTGGGGCGTCGCCGAGGTCGACGACCTCGAAGAGCCCGTCGTCGAGCTCCGCCATCGGCGCGACCTTCATCCCGCTCCCGAAGTACCGCCCGTTGCAGACGGCGATGTTGCGCGTCGAGATCTCCTCCTCGCGCGCCTCGCCGTCGAGCGTGATCCTGCACCGGAGCCGCCCGACCCGGCTCTCGATCAGCCCCCGGACCGAGGCCCCGAGGTACGCGATCGTCCCGCCCAGCGCCTTCGAGGTCTCGGAGACGATGCGGTCCACGAGCCCGCCGATCCCGGCCGAGAGGATGTTCACGAAATACGCCTCGGCCTCCGCGCCGTGGTGCGTCCGGTACGAGAACCGCCCCACGTCGATCCTGCGCGTCTCCCCCCGCGCGATGGTGGCGCAGTACCTGTCGAGCCGGTGCTCCAGCCCGAGCGTCTTCCGGAAGTCGCCCCCCGTCCCCTGCCCGATGATCCCCATGCGCGTCGAGGCGGCCCCCTGCGCGCGGGCCTGCATGAGGCCATTGACGACCTCGTGGATGCACCCGTCCCCGCCGACCGCGACCACGGTCTCGCGCCCCTCCAGCGCCGCCGCGCGCGCGAGGTCCGAGGCGTGCCGCGGCCCCTCGGTGCACTGGACGTCGAACTCCCCGAGCGCGCGCCGGATCGGCTCCCGCATCTGGTCGAAGATCTCTCCGGTCTTCCCACCCGCCGAGCGCGGGTTCACGATGAGCAGAGGGCGCATGCGGGCTTCATACAGGATCTGCGCGCGGGCTGGTCTCGCGGTTTTTGACATCCGGGGCTCCGGGGCGCGTCCGGCGCCCCGCGCCCCGAGCCCCGGGAGCCTCCGTTTGAACGGCGCCGCCCCGGGCCGCAACGGAGGCGGCGTGTCCTCGAGACCCTGGCCGATCGCGCGGTCCCTGGCCGCATGGGCGCTGCTCGCAGCGGCGGCATCGGGCTGCGCCGCGGCCGCCCCGGCCCGTCCCGTCCGCCCGGGCGCCAGCGCGCTCCGCGTGACCAACCGCATCGCTGCCCCCTGCGAGCTCGTCGCCCTCTCCCTGGGCGTCGATGCCGAGACCGTGCGCCTCGCCCCCGCGCCGCCCCGCGCCGACGCCCCCGCCGTGGTCGCCGAGCTGATGCTCCCCCCCGGCGAGCACACCGTCCGTGCGCGCGCCAGCGTCCGCTGCGGGTCGCCTGACGGCGCCCTGCGCCCCGAACGCGACGCGGCCCCCGAGACGCTCGTCGTCGAGGCCGAGCGGGTCCTCCGCATGGACCGCCCCGTGACGATCACCGCCGACCTCTCCTCCCTCGAGGCCGCGCCCCGCATCGCCGTCCGCCTGTCGGCGCAGGGCGGCGTCCTGATCCCCGAGGCCGGCGTGGCCGACCGCGATCTGGTCTGCCTCGGCGCCCGGAAGACCCGCAAGGCCCTCTGCCGCGCCGAAGCCGACCTCGCCGCCGCCACCGCGCGAAAGGACGTCGCCTGGGCGCTCTGCGTGCGCGACCACCTCGGCGCCCTCCGCGCCGCCTCCGACCTCTACGAAGCCGTCGAGGAGCGCGCCGACCCCGAGGCCCTGTCCCTCGCCGCCGCCCGCCTGACCGCCCTGTCGGCGCGGGTCGAGCGCTGCGCCACTTCCGCTGTCTCCGAGGCCGATCCCCCCCTCACGGTCCGCGCTGACTGATCCGCCTCTCATTCAAAAAAGATCCTCGCCATCCGGCCCGCTCTTGTATTGATGCATTGGCGACCCAGGTTGAGCCGCGCGCTCGACCCTCCTTCGAACCTGGATCTCTCATGCACCACATCCGACAGGCCGCCGTCGCCGGCATGTTCTATCCATCCACCCCCGCGGAGCTCTGCGATCAGGTGGACTCCATGCTCGCCGCCGCGCCTGCTCCCCGCGCGGGTGCGCCCCCCAAGGCCCTGATCGTGCCCCACGCCGGATACATCTATTCCGGCCCCGTGGCCGCCGCCGCCTATGCGACCCTGCGCTCCGCTGCGCAGGACATCCGCCGCGTCGTCCTCCTCGGCCCGGCCCACCGCGTGCGTCTCCAGGGCCTGGCCCTCCCGGAGGCCGACGCCTTCGACACCCCCCTCGGCCGCGTCCCCGTCGATCCCGGCGCCGCCGCCCGCGTCCCCTGGGTCCCCCGGAGCGCCGCCGCCCACCTCCGCGAGCACTCCCTGGAGGTCCAGCTCCCCTTCCTCATCCGCGCCCTCGGCGCTCATTTCGCCCTCGTCCCCCTCGCCGTCGGCGACGCCGCCCCGGAGGACGTCGCGCGCGTCCTCGATGAGCTCTGGGGCGGCCCCGAGACCCTCATCGTCGTCAGCTCCGACCTCTCCCATTACCTCCCTTATCAGCTCGCCCGCGCCGTCGACGCCGGCACCGCCCAGGCCATCCTCGACCTCGGCGCCCACCCCCCGCGCCCGTGGATCACCCACGAGCAGGCGTGCGGCGCGACCCCCGTCAACGGCCTCCTGCTCGTCGCCCGCCGCCGCCGCCTCACCCCTGTCCTGCTCGACATCCGGAGCTCGGGGGACACGGCCGGCGGCCGCGCCGAGGTCGTCGGATACGGGGCCTTTGCGTTCTACGAGGCATTGCATGAACCCCCGGAGGCGGCCGATGCTCGGTGAATCGCAGGGCCAAAAACTCGTGACGATGGCGCGCGACGCGATCGCCGCCGAGCTCGGCCTCCTGCCCGCCGGCGCCCCCCCGGGATCCGACGACGCCTGGCTGCTCGAGCGAGCCGCCACGTTCGTCACCCTTCATCGCGCAGGCCGCCTCCACGGCTGCATCGGCAGCATCGAGGCCCGCCGCAGCCTCTCCTCCGACGTCCGCCACAACGCCGTCGCCGCCGCCTTCCACGACCCCCGCGCCACCCCGCTCCGCCCGGCCGACCTCGGCGTCCTGCACGTCGAGGTCTCGCTCCTCTCACCCCTCGAGCCCATGACCTTCCGCGACGAGGCGGACGCCCTGGCCCAGCTCCGCCCCTTCCGTGACGGCGTGGTCTTTTCATGTGGTGGAGCGCGTGCAACCTTCCTCCCGCAGGTCTGGGAGTCGCTCCCCGATCCTCGAGAGTTCATGGCGCACCTCAAGCAGAAGGCCGGCTTCCCCGCGGACTTCTGGTCCTCCGCGGTCCGGCTCGACCGGTACTCGCTCCAGAAGTGGAGCGACGACGACCTCCCGAGCTCGACGCGCTCGACGCGCCCGCCCGCCCGGAGCGAGCGCGCATGAGCGTCGAGCAGCACCACCCCGCCCGCTACTGGCACGCGCTCGGCGACGGCCGCATTCAATGCGACGTCTGCCCGCGCGACTGCGCCCTGCGCGACGGCCAGCGCGGCCTCTGCTTCGTCCGCCGGCGCGTCGGCGACGAGCTCGTCCTCACCACCTACGGCCGCTCGTCCGGCTTCTGCGTCGATCCGATCGAGAAGAAGCCGCTCCATCATTACTATCCGGGATCGAGCGTCCT